>CAYOZT010000108.1:0-4129 GCA_964408545.1 uncultured Oscillospiraceae bacterium
CCACGCAACCGCTATCCATATTGAACGCACAGGACAATAGCTTTTTCATCTGCCATACCTCTATTTTGCATTGTGTACACAGTATATCACAACTCCGATATACTTTTCAATAGGTCGGGTGATATTTTCTGCAAAATAATGCAACTTTTTTGTGAACAAACGCCATTTTCCCGTTTTCACTGCGTTGTGCGTACCACAGCAAAAGCGCTGCGCTTTTTGCCGCTTTTGCGAAAAAAGCGATTTTTAACACATACTTCATTTGACATCTTTCCCCTTTTGCGCTATACTATATGCAGCTATGCGGAAAGGAGGAAAAACCGTGCGATTTTCGAAAAGATTTCGAAGGCCCATCGTGTTCGTGATGATCGCGCTGATCTTGATGCTTTGCATTTTGCAGTGCATTGACCACCACAGCTGCACGAACCATCATTGCCTGCTTTGCAATCTGCTCCATGCGCTTCGCCTTCGCGCTTACTGTCATATCAATCGCTCCGGCTTGGCGTTTTCTGCGCTTGGATCACTGATTCTATCGTTCGCGGTCTTCATTTTCTTCCTTTCGAGCACGACGCCTGTACGGCAGAAGGTCAAGATCAGCTGTTAATATCCCCCCCTTTTCTCGCGATTTCACAACAAAACGAAAGGGGTTATCGATCGAATATGATCCGTACCGAAAACTTATCCAAACAATTCCCGAACGAGACGGCCATCGACTATCAGGATCTGACCTTTGAAAGCGGCAAATCCTATATGCTCCTCGGCGCGTCCGGTTGCGGAAAATCCACGCTTTTGAATATGATCGCGGGCATCCTCTCGCCCGAACACGGCAGTATTACCATCGACGGCGTGGACATGACATCCAAAACGCAGGCGGAAAAGGACAAATTCCGCATTCAAAAGATCGGCTACATTTTTCAGGACTTCAAGCTCATCAACGACATGACCGTCAAGGACAATATCGACATTCTCCGCTTGGAAAAAGTCGACGTCAGCGCCATGGACGATATTTTGGCGAAGCTGGAGATCCTCGACAAGAAAAATAAGCGCGTGCGCAATCTTTCCGGCGGCGAGCGGCAGCGCGTGGCAATCGCCCGCGCCATCGTCAAAAAGCCCGACATCATTCTGGCGGACGAGCCGACGGGCAACCTCAATTTCACCATCGGCGAAGCCGTCATCCGTCAGCTGATCGAAGTTTCCAAAGGCAAAACCTTGATCGCCGTGACGCACGACGAGCGTCTCGGAAAGTATTTCGACTGCATCATCGATATGAATCAGGTCACCGGCGGCCGCCGTGACATCACACGGGAAGGCGGTGAGCAGAATGCTTAAATTCGCGCTGAAAAATATGGCCATCAAAAAGCTGCAGATCATCTTGGTCGTGCTGAGCGTCATTCTCTCCGCGGGCACGGGCGTTCTGGCTTACAATGTGGCCACGCAGGTCGAAGAGGGCATTACCGACAATGCCGCCTACTATTCCGCCATCGTCGGCCCGGCCGGCAGCGATATGCAGCTGGCCACGAACTCCATGTATTTCACGGGCTCCACACTCGGTACTATCCCATGGAAAGGAGTCGTTGACAGGCTGCAGCAGGACATGAACGTCACTGCCGCGATTCCCTTCGCCATGGCGGACAGTTACAACGGGCACAGCGTCGTCGGCACGTTTTCCGCTTATCTCGACGGCAAAAAGATCGCCAAGGGCGAAATGTTTTCCGACTCCGAGACGATGCAAGTCGTCGTCGGCTACACGGTCGCACAGAGAAATAACCTCTCCGTCGGCGACGTCATCCACACCAGTCACTCCGACGATGCCGACGACGCACACGCCGAGGGCTTAACGGTCGTGGGCATTCTTGATCGCAGCTATTCGACTTTCGACAAGGTCGTCTTCACGAATATTTACACGCTCTGGGAAATGCACGACCACGGCGAGCATGACGAAGACGAGCACGAGGAAGAACACGAAGAAGGCGAAGAGCACGAGCATCTCGAGGGCATGGTCTGCGCCGTCATGGTCAAGACCAAAAACCAAAATGCCGCCGCAAACATCATCGCCCAGTACAACAATCTCGTCGTCACCGACGAAGACGGCGATACCTATCCCCTGCAGGCCATCGAGCCGATGTCCGTCATGCGCGAAGTGCTCGACGAAAACGACAATACGAAATTTATCGTTTACGTTTTGTGCGGCGTTATTCTGGCGATGAACGTGATGATCATTTCCATCATCACGCTACTGAACACCTATCACTCCGCCAAGGAGATCGCGCTGATGCGCCTGATCGGCATCAGCATGAAAAAGATCAATCTGCTGTATGTCATCCAGAACGGCATCATCGGCCTCATTTCGACCGTGCTCGCGTTCGGATTGTCGCGATTGTGCCTACTCGGCATGGATAGTTACGTTTCGAGCATGGGCGTGGTGCTGAAGCTGACGAAGGTCTATCCGATGGAGCTCGTGTTCCTTGTCGGGCTGTTCGTCATCAGCATTTTGCCGACGGTTATCTGGATCGCGACCACCGCCCGCAAGGACGGCGCCTCCAACTAACGCGGAAAAGGAAAGGAAATCAATATGAAAAAATGGATCGCCGTTGCGCTTACGGTGCTTTTGCTGCTGAGTCTGTTCGGCTGCTCCGATAAAGTCGATACGAGCAACGCGAAAGAATTGAGCTTCAAATCCACCAACAAATACGACGAACTCAAGCAAATCGACGGCACAAAGGTATATATCTGCGGGTATATGTGCAAGTCCTCCCCTGTTGACGGCAGCTTCATGTACCTGATGAACCTGCCCGACCAGAGCTGCCCGTTCTGCCTGCCGAATACCTCTCAGCTTTCCAACACGATGGCCATTTATCCCAAAAAAGGCAAGAAATTTACGTACACCGACAGTAGCGTCCCCATTCTCGTGACGGGCACCCTGCAGGTCGCCGCGTCCGAGGCCGAGCCTTTTACGGATGAATACGGTTATGAATTCTGCTGCAAGATCGTAAACGCTACCTTCCGTGCAATGGACGAGAGTGAGATCACCGATCAGATGAAGCTGATGAAGAAGATCGCCTCGTCCGGCATCATGACTACCATCAACAATATGTTCAACTATCTGCACTTTGTCTGTGACTGGCCGGAATACTTTGTTAACACCTACACAGACGAGCAAGGGACAATCCATACCGGTTTTTACCTGTATGCAAGCGACGCGTTGCGTTTCCTCGAAGAGGACGGCCAGCAATATCACTACGGCTACGTCGACGGATATTTCGACACCTTGGTCAAGGCTGCGGAGAATTTGAATATGGACGGCACGGATTTTCTCGTGGAGATCATCCGCAACGCCGAAGCTTTGGCGAACGAGGCCGTATCCGACCTGAAAAACGGCGCGTATTCCAAGGAACTGCAGAAAGTCGAGAAATTCGGCACGAACGATTATATTTATAAGCTCAATCGCGGCGAGGAATTGCTTGCCGAGTACGAAAAGCTCTACACCGATTTCGAGCAAAGCTGGCTTCCCTGATTCCGCTTTGTCCCCCTCAACAATTGTTGAGGGGGCAATTTTTTGCTTTACATTTCCCGGGAAATTCGCTACAATAAAAGAAAAACCATGGGAGGTTTTCGATATGAGCATCAAGCGAATCGGCGTTTTGACATCCGGCGGCGACGCCCCGGGCATGAATCCCTGCGTGCGCGCCGTCGTGCGCACCGCGCTGTACCACGGCATCGAGTGCTACGGCATCCGTCGCGGCTGGAACGGCCTGATCAACGGCGACGTCATCAAACTCGACGAAAAGAGCGTCTCGCACACCATCAATCGCGGCGGCACGATCCTGTACACTGCGCGCAGCACCGAGTTTTTGACCGAAGAAGGACAGAAAAAAGCCGTGTCCACCTGCCGCTTTTTGGGGCTCGACAGCATCATCGCCATCGGCGGCGACGGCACATTCCGCGGCGCGCGGGCGCTGAGCAAATACGGGATCAATGTCATCGGCATTCCGGGCACGATCGACAACGACATTTCCTGCACCAACTACTGCATCGGCTTCGACACGGCCGCCAACACCGCCATCGAGTGCATCGACAAGCTGCGCGACACCATGCAGTCGCACGAGCGCTGCTCGGTCGTGGAGGTCATGGG
>CAYOZT010000109.1:0-4125 GCA_964408545.1 uncultured Oscillospiraceae bacterium
ACATAGCATTCGGCAGTGCATCGGTTACGATGCCCTCAATCTCGATTACGTCGTCTTTTGCCAAGTTAGAAACCTCCCGGGTCGTGACTTTGCATTTCTCGGCCGAGTGCGGCCAAGTCTCTTCGTAATTCACTGTTGAGCACTTTGTCGCCCAGCCGAAGCTTTTCGGCGACTCTGGTCTCAGAGCGAAGGACCTTTTGCGTATGCTTTTGCTTTTTACGCTTGGGCTTTTCCAGTGTGCGGTCCTTTCCGTTGACCAGGAGCAGATACTCCTGTTCTGTTCTCAAAACATAAAACAGCTGTCCTTTTTCCCGGCCCGCCGTGGCGATGACCACATCTGCGATGAAAACTTCCGGATGTTCTGGGTCCATAATCAAAGTCCTTCTGTGACGGTGAGTATTTCCGGCTCGCCGTCGGTGATGAGTACAGTATTTTCATAGTGGGCGCTGAGTTTTCCGTCGGCGGTGACCGTCGTCCAACCGTCCTTGAGGACGCGAACGTCGAACACGCCCGCATTGACCATCGGCTCGATGGCAATGGTCATGCCGGGGAGCAATCTCGCCCCACGTCCCGGTGCGCCGAAATTCGGCACCTCGGGATCTTCGTGCAGCTGTGCGCCTACGCCGTGACCTACGAAGGAACGCACAACCGAAAAACCGTTAGACTCCACGTGTGTTTGAACAGCGTGGGAGATGTCTGACACTCTGTGTCCTTTCGTGGCGAAGCGCAGACCTTCGAAAAAGCTTTGCTTCGTCACGGCGATGAGCCTTTCGGCCTCGGCGCTTACGGCGCCGCAGGGGTAAGTCGCGGCACAATCTCCGTGGAATCCCTTGTAAAATGCCCCCACGTCCACGCTGACGATGTCCCCTTCCTTCAGAGCGTAATTGCTCGGAATTCCGTGGATGACCGTGGCGTTGACGGAAATGCAGGCACTTGCGGGGTAGCCGTGGTAGTTCAGGAACGACGGTTTCGCGCCCTGAGACACGATAAAATCGTGAACGGCCTTGTCAATGTCCTTGGTGCGAACGCCGGGTCTTACCATTTCCCCTGCCAAAGCACGGGCTGCCGCGGTAATTTTACAGGCCTGACGCATGGCTTCCAAGTCATGTCCGGTTTTGATCGTTATCATGCATTTACCCCTATTGCCGCCAAAATCTCGCGGTTGGTATCCTCGATCGACTGATCGCCGTGCACCGTGCGCAGCTTTCCCTGACGGATGTAGTAATCCTTCAGCAGCTCCGTCTTTTCGTGGTACACACGCAGACGGTTGCGGACGGTATCGGGAGCATCATCCTCCCGAACGGTCAGCGTCGTGTGACAATTGTCACAGAAACCTTCGATTTTGGGGCGGTTGTTCTCGATGTGATAGCTCGCGCCGCAGCAGGAGCAGACTCTGCGCCCCGTCATGCGCCGTTCGATCACATCGTCGGCGATCTCGATGGAGATGACATGGTCAACGGGGATCCCGGCGGCATCCAAGCCCTTCGCTTGGGACAGGGTGCGAGGCACCCCGTCCAAGATGAAGCCGTTTTTGCAGTCGTCTCGCGCGATGCGCTCGGCCACAAGGGCCATCACGACATCGTCGGGGACGAGCTTGCCGCTGTCCATGATCTCATGGATCCGTTCACCCAGAGGAGAGCCGTTTTTCATGGCCTCCCTGAGCATTTTCCCGGTAGATATGGCGGGGATGGAGAGCTTCTCGACGAGCAACTCTGCTTGTGTCCCCTTTCCGGCGCCGGGCGCGCCCAGTAGGATCAAATTCATCCTGCCACCTCTCGGATCAATCCAAGAATCCTTTGTAGTGACGCATCAGCATCTGTGCTTCCAGCGCCTTCACGGTCTCCAGTGCAACACCGACAAGGATGATGATGGAGGTACCGCCGATGCCCAAGCCGGCCAAAGCTCTCAGATTGATCATCGTGGAGGAAGTCGAACTGTAGGCGGCGACGCCGATGGCATTGCCGATCATCGGCAGCAGAGAAACAACTGCCAGATAAACGGCACCGAAGACAACGAGCTTGTTGATGACCTTCTTGATGAAGTCAGCCGTGGGCTTACCCGGGCGGAAGCCGGGGATGAAGCCGCCGTTGCTCTTGAGGTTGTTGGAGATCTCCACGGGATCGTACTGGATGGTCGCGTAGAACCAGCTGAAGAAGAAGATCATCAGCCCGTAGAACACGAGGTAGACCCAAGAGGTCTGTGCGAAGATATTTTTGTAGATCCAGCTGTCCGTCCAGCCGGGCACGAACGCGCACACGGTAGCGGGCAGGCTGCACACGGACTGTGCAAAGATGACGGGCATAACACCGGACATGGCCACCTTGATGGGCATATTGGTGCTCTGGCCGCCGTAGACCTTACGGCCGACGACTCTCTTTGCGTACTGCACGGGGATACGACGCTCGGCGTCGTTGATATAGACGATGAGCAGGATCAGTGCGGCGACACCGACGACGATGATGATGGCAAGCCACCATACCATGTTGAAGATGCTCTGCACCATGCTCGGGATACGGCCGATGATACCGGCAAAGAGGATCATGGAGATACCGTTGCCGATACCGCGCTCGTTGATCTGCTCACCGAGCCACATGACGACGGCGGAGCCGGCGGTAAAGACCGCGATGATCACGACGGCGGGAAGGAAGCCCTTCTCGGTGATGATATCATGGTGGGTGCCAAGGGCATCGTCATAGCCGGCTCTGATGGACATATAATAGGCGAAGCCCATCAGCAGGCCGAGACCGATCGTGGTCAGGCGAGTGATCTTGTTGATCTTCTTCTTGCCCTCTTCGCCCTCATCCTTCGCCATACGCTCGAGTGCGGGGATGGCCACGCACAGCAGCTGGATGATGATGGAGGAGTTGATGTAGGGCTGGATGCCCAACGCGAAGACCGTACCCTGCGACAAGCCGGAACCGTTGATGGCATTCATGAAGTCAAGTGCGGTGCCGTCGAATCGCTCGGAGAAGAATGTGGACAGGATACTGGAATCAACAAAGGGAACGGGAATGACATTGCCGAGGCTGTAGACCAACAGGATCATCAGCGTGAACATCAGCTTTTGCCGAAGCTCGGCGATCTTCCATGCGTTTCTGAGCGTTTTGAACACTTAGATCACCTCGACCTTTCCGCCTGCCTGCTCGATTTTTTCCTTAGCAGACTCGGAGAAAGCCGCAGCCTTAACGGTGAGTTTCTTGGTCAGAGTGCCGTTGGCCAGCACTTTCAGACCATAGGGGCAATCGGAAATGATGCCCTTCTCGATCAAAGCGGCAGCATCGACCACTGCGCCATCCTCAAAGCGGTTCAGAACAGCCAAGTTGATGGCAGTCAGGGGCTTCGCGAAAATATTGTTGAAACCACGCTTGGGAACGCGGCGCACCAGAGGCATCTGGCCGCCTTCAAAACCGGCACGGACCTTGCCGCCGGAACGCGCTTTCTGGCCCTTGTGACCACGGCCGCCGGTCTTACCGTTGCCGCTGCCGTGTCCACGGCCCTTGCGCTTACCTACCTGGGTAGAACCCTCGACAGGAGAAAGCTTAGAAAGTTCCATCGTTTTTTCCTCCTTATTCGACTTCTGTGACCTGCAGCAGGTAGCCGATCTTGGCGATCTTGCCACGAGTCTGGGTGTTGTCGGGTTGGATGGTCACATTGCCGATCTTACGGAGGCCGAGGGACTCGGCGGTGGCGATGTGCTTTTCCAGACGACCGTTCAGGCTCTTGACCAAAGTAATCTTCAGATTTGCCATTGTAACAGTCCTCCTTAACCGACGATTTCTTCTACGCTCTTGCCGCGCACGGCCGCAACCTGCTCGGGGGAACGAAGGGAGGTCAGGCCGACCATGGTCGCCTTGACGACGTTCTGCGGGTTGTTCGAGCGCATGCACTTGGCGCAGATGTTCTTGATACCGACCGCTTCCATAACGGCACGCACGGCGCCGCCGGCGATAACGCCGGTACCTTCGGGAGCGGGCTTGAGAAGAACCGTACCGGCACCGAAGATGCCGATGACCTCGTGAGGAATGGTGTTGCCGGCCAGAGAGACCTTGACCATGTTCTTCTTGGCATCAGCGATGCCCTTGATGATGGCCTCGGAAACTTCGGCGGCCTTGCCCAGACCGTAAC
>CAYOZT010000110.1:0-4120 GCA_964408545.1 uncultured Oscillospiraceae bacterium
GGTCCTGAATTGAAACTTTACCAATGTGGACTTCCGAAAGAAATGGCACTTGAACTTTTCAAACCTTTCGTAATGAAAAAGTTGGTTGAAAACAACATTTGCCACAACATTAAAAACGCAAAGCGTACGGTAGAGCGTGCAAAAACCGTTGTTTGGGACATTTTGGAAGAAGTCATCAAAGACCATCCCGTAATGCTTAACCGTGCTCCGACGCTTCACAGACTTTCGATACAAGCATTCGAGCCTGTATTGATAGAGGGCAGAGCCATCAAACTTCACCCGCTCGTATGCGGTGCATTCAACGCCGACTTCGACGGTGACCAAATGGCAGTACACGTTCCACTTTCCGTGGAAGCACAAGCAGAAGCAAGATTTTTAATGCTTGCATCTAACAATATATTAAAACTATCCGACGGTAAGCCGGTTATGAGCCCGTCGCAAGATATGGTTATGGGCTCTTACTACTTGACGATACTTCGCCACGAAATAGGCAAAAAGTATAACGAAAAGGGTAGACCCGACGAAAACGGCGTTGTTTACGGCGTACCCGAACACAAGGTTGCGTACACTTCTCCCGACGAAGCGATTATGGCATACCAATTAAAGAAAATCGGTTTGCAAGACGAAATTATCGTTCGTAGAAGCGTTGAAGTAAACGGCGAAACGATTACGGGTAGAGTAAAAACTTCAGTTGGTAAAATCATCTTTAACGACGCTATTCCGCAAGATTTAGGCTTCACGAAGAGAGAAACCAAAGAAGACTACTTAAAGTACGAAATTAACAAACTTGTCGGCAAAAAAGACTTGCAAAAAATCGTAGGTGCTTGCTTTAAGCGTCACGGTGCAAGTTGCGCTGCAGACGTTTTAGACAAAATCAAGTCTTTGGGTTATAAGTATTCGACAATCGGCGCAATCACGACGTCGGTATTCGATATGCACATGCCAAAGGATAAGCCTGCAATATTAAAAGCGGCAGACGAAAGGGTATTGAAAATCGAAAACCTTTACAAGAAAGGCTTTATTACCGACGACGAAAGATACAAAAAGGTTGTTTCGATATGGAAGAAAGCAACCGACGACGTTACGGACAAGTTGATGGAAACGCTTGACGAATTTAACCCGATTCTTATGATGGCAAACTCAGGTGCCCGTGGTTCAAAAGACCAAATTAAGCAACTTGCCGGTATGCGTGGACTTATGACGGACCCGCAAGGTAAAACAATTGAAATCCCTGTTAAGTCTTGCTTTAGAGAAGGCTTGTCGGTTTTGGAATACTTCATTTCTTCGCACGGTGGACGTAAAGGTCTTGCCGACACGGCGTTAAAGACGGCTGACTCAGGTTACTTAACCCGTCGTCTCGTAGACGTATCGCAAGAAGTTATCATTCAAGAAGAAGATTGCTTCGCATCTAACGGAGAAACTCCGAAGGGCGTTGTCGTTAGAGCAATCAAAGGCACCAAGGGTGAAGTTATCGAAGGCTTGAAAGACAGAATAGCAGGTAGATTCACCGTTAAAGACGTAATCAATCCCACGACGGGAGAAGTTATGGTTAAGGGTGGAGATATGATAACCGAAGATATGGCGGAAGAAATTTGTTCTGCAGGTATCGAAGAGGTGGAAATAAGGTCTATTTTCACTTGCCACTCGAAAAACGGCATTTGCGCAAAATGTTACGGCAAGAATATGGCAAACAACAACCCTGTTCAAATAGGCGAAGCAGTAGGTATTATCGCTGCGCAATCAATCGGTGAACCCGGTACTCAACTTACGATGAGAACCTTCCACACCGGTGGTATAGCAAGTACGGGCGATATCACGCAAGGTCTTCCTAGGGTTGAAGAATTGTTCGAAGCAAGAAGACCTAAACACGCCGCCATCGTTTGCGAATACAGTGGCGTTGTAGAAATTCAAGAAAAAGACAAAATTATTCACGTTGTAGTTATCACCGACGACGGTGACTCGAAAGATTACACCATTCCGTTCGGAACGGGCGTTATCGTCAAGGACGGCGACAGAGTCGTTCCGGGTTCTGTATTGACGAGTGGTTCCGTATATCCGCAAGATATTTTGAGAACGCAAGGTATAAAGGGTGTACAAGATTACATTCTTCGTGAAATTCAAAGCGTATATCGTACTCAAGGCGTTGATATTAACGACAAGCACGTTGAAATTATCGTTCGTCAAATGATGAAGAAAGTTCAGGTTGAAAACCCCGGCGACACGGATATTTTACCGGGCGAAAAGGTAGATATCGGCAGGTTCGAAGAGGAAACCATGAATGCATTGAACAACGGTTTAAGGCCACCTGTCGGCAAGAGAATACTCTTGGGTATAACGAAAGCCGCACTCGCAAAAGAAAGTTTCTTGTCTGCCGCATCCTTCCAAGAAACTGCGAAAGTTTTGACGGAAGCAGCAATCAAGAATAAGATTGACCCGTTGCTCGGCTTGAAAGAGAACGTTATTATCGGTAAACTTATCCCTGCAGGTACGGGCATAAGGAAGTACAAAAACGTTTCTCCTCAACTTATAAGTAAAGTGGAAAACGACACGCCTTCAACCGACGACGTCGAGTAACGAAAAAACCTTAAAAATAGCAAAAATCATTGCGAAATCAATAGTTTTTGTTTGACTTAAAGGTGTATATTTGATAAAATTATAAAATGTCGAGGCGAAAAACGCCTCGGCAAAAAAACGTTTCTAAAAACGGAGTTTTCCGAATCCGTTTTCCGAATAAATAACCGAAAAAAACAAGGAGGTAAAGAAATGCCTACAATTCAACAGTTGATAAGACAAGGTAGAAAGAAAATTACTTACAAATCGAAGTCTCCGATTTTGGACGAATGTCCACAAAAGAGAGGCGTATGTTTGTCAGTAACGACGACTACCCCAAAGAAGCCTAACTCTGCTATCCGTAAAATTGCCAGAGTAAGATTGACCAACAAGATGGAAGGTATCGTATATATCCCCGGTGAAGGACACAACTTGCAAGAGCACAGTTCAGTTCTTATCCGTGGTGGTAGGGTTAAAGACTTACCGGGTGTAAGATATCACATCATACGTGGTGCGCTCGACACGGCAGGCGTTGCAAAACGTAAGCAATCTCGTTCGAGATACGGCGCAAAAAGACCTAAATAAATAGATAAACGTCTATAAATTTAAGCAGAATTTACCTACTTAAAATCGGAGAAAGTTCGGAAAATAAACCCGATTGGTAGGCAGTATGCCGAGAGGCAGAAGGTTTGCTACCCGAAAGGGCAAGTAATAGCCGTACAAATTAAAAAAGGGTTTACCCTTAAATGATGGCGCTGTCATTAAAAAATAAGCGCAAAATTTAAAGGAGGATTATAAATATGCCAAGGAGAGGCAATATTGCTAAGAGAGACGTTTTACCGGATCCCGTGTATAGCGACAAGGTTGTAACAAAACTTATCAATCAAGTTATGCAAGACGGTAAAAAGGGAATCGCACAAGGTATTGTTTACGATGCTTTTGAAGTAGCCAGCCAAAAGGTAGGCGCAGACGCAAAAGAGATGTTCAATCAAGCACTCGCAAACATTATGCCTTTAGTAGAAGTAAAAGCAAGGAGAGTTGGTGGCGCAAACTACCAAGTTCCTATTGAAATCAGGCCTGAAAGAAGGCAAACGCTTGCTATCCGTTGGTTGGTTGCCGCTGCAAGAAAGAGAAGCGAAAGGACGATGTCTGAACGCTTAGCAAACGAATTAGCAGACGCATTCAACAACACGGGCAATGCTGTTAAGAAGAAAGAAGACACGCACAGAATGGCAGAAGCAAACAAGGCTTTCGCACACTACAGATTTTAATTAACGGAGAAGATTTATGCCAAGAGATTTAGAGTTAAATGCCACCAGAAACATAGGCATTATGGCGCATATCGATGCTGGAAAAACGACGACGACGGAAAGAATTTTATTCTACACGGGTAAAACTCACAAACTCGGCGAAACGCACGAAGGCGCAGCCACGATGGACTGGATGGAACAAGAAAAAGAACGTGGTATTACAATCACCAGCGCCGCAACGACGTGTTATTGGAAAAAACACCGTATTAACATTATCGACACGCCGGGTCACGTTGACTTCACTGTAGAAGTAGAGCGTT
>CAYOZT010000111.1:0-4023 GCA_964408545.1 uncultured Oscillospiraceae bacterium
CGCGAGCCTCCACCCGCGCCGTGTCTGCCAATACGTCAGCCTCCGACTTCTTCGCCTCGGGCATTTCCGCATTCACACCTGCCACCGACCAAAGCACGGCTGCGAACTTCAACGCCTCCGACTTGCAAGTGGCGAAAGCTACTATAAGCCGCGTCGACGCTTCGGACGTTACTTTCTCGCTATCGCACTCTATGGGACTGGCAACTATAACGTTGGGAGTACGGGACATTCCAACAACCATTACATATAATGGAAACACAGGTGAAGTAACCGACAGGTCAACGACTACGCAGCAGTTCACCGCAAGCGCAACGTTCAGTGGAAACACGCCGTATCAGACTACGAAAACGGGCAGCGACGTTCTTTACACGGCTATCGTCAGACCGTCTGAGAGCACATTGTTCAAGTCTATTGATGCTGATGCGAATTCGTGGGCTCAGACCGTAAATGTGGCTGCAAACGTAGCACTTTCATACACTCCAAGCATCTTCCGTACTGGAGCAACGATGATCTGGAACTTCTCTTACCTCGGTTCTGTCAAGGAGTTTGTCGCTCCATGTGCTGGTGAATTCCAACTTGAAGCATGGGGTGCGCAAGGAGGCAACGCTTATTGGCAGGAACAACTGGTAGCTTATGGGGGCAAGGGTGGTTACGCCGTTGGACGAATAGGACTTGTTTCTGATGATAAGCTCTACATATGTGTTGGCGGTAAAGGCACAGATGCGATTAATCCTGCCGTGTCGAATGCGGGAGGATACAATGGTGGTGGCATTGGCGGACATGTCAGTTTAAATAATTGCAACAATGGCGGTGGCGGCGGTGCCACCTCGATTAGTAGGCAAAGTGGTACTGTCGCCGATCTGAAACAAAATGCAGATGCCATACTGATGGTTGCCGGTGGTGGCGGCGGTGCAGGCAAACACAATGCTGAATTTTATACGGCCGTATATGAATTAGGTAACGGTGGTGCAGGAGGTGGAACCACTGGCTCTGACGGGACTGATTATTATGAAAGTGATACTGTTAGTTTTCAACAGTACACTCCTGGCGAAGGTGGCACACAGACAAAAGGGGGATACAGCGAGCAAGGTATAGACGGAGCGTTTGGCACGGGCGGCAGTGGCAGTGAAATTACAACTGGTTTCGCAGGCGGCTCTGGTGGCGGAGGTGGTTGGTACGGCGGTGGTTCGGGCTATACCAACTCTGGTGCAGGGGGCGGTTCGGGACATATTAATACTACATACGTCAAGAACTCGTCAATGCAGAACGGTCGGCGCGAAGGCGTAGGCTATGTTACTATTACATTTATTAATTAGTACACTGCCTATTTGACGAACTATCCCCGGCTGCCGGCACAAGAGCCAATAGTCGGGGATAATCCTGTCTTTTGTCAGCAAGACTGTATGTCTGCCAATATCTTGCAGACAGTCTGCCGCAGCGTCGGAATGTCTTCCACAATAGTCGTATACACCACATCGGCGTCTATCTCGAAGTAGTGGTGGGCAATCTTGTCGCGCATTCTCATTACTCCGCGCCAATACACTTGCGGATACTGCGGCAGGAGCTCACCACTAGTCAGCTTGTCTATCCCCTTGACGGCTTCACCTATTGATATAAGGTTCATGCATACGGCATCGAGCCTGAGCATTCCGCCTGGCGATAGCGCGAAATCGTCGCCGCTGTTAATTCCTTCTGCACGCTCGATTATTTTGTCACATGCGGCAAGTATGTTGGCAAGGCTGCCCTGCACCAGTTCCCGGTCAAACATACATTCCCTCCCGCTGTATACGCTGCTTGAGCAGGTGGTTCATGTTGTCGCGTATTCTCACCATGTCGACCTTCGTGCCGAGCAAGTCCTCCAAGTCGGATTCCATACGGTCGAGTGTCTGCAACGACGGAGCCTTGCCCTCATAGCAAATGTCAACGTCGCTCGCGTCAGTCTGCTCGCCACGAGCCACGGAACCGAAGACCCCGATACTCCTCACCCCGTATTTCTCGGTGGCAATTGGCTTGAACTGCTCCAATATCCTTAGTATTTCCGATGTCGTCTTCATAAGCTAACAAGTTTGTTTCGTGCAGCAAAGATATACAAAATATGACAAAATTTTCCTTTCAGTCAAATAAAAGTTTGTTTGCAGACATTTTTTCTACCCTGATTCAAACTAATTCATCGTTTTTCAAACTCAGTCAACACAAATGTATCCTTAAATCATCCAAATATAGTCAATATTGTGTGACATATAGTATACGTTAAACGTCCATTTCTGATAAAAATGTTTAGGCAAGCGGCAACTTGTAGTCAGCAGTTACACTTTTTATCTACCTCGGAGAGGCTTAACCTTTTATTAACCCCACACTAAGGTTGCGGAGCGACCGCAGTGTGGGGTGTCAAGTCATATAAAGTACATGTGCTTCGAAGATGCACGATCATACCAACAATGGCATTGCTACATTGTAAGAATACTATGGTTACTTAGCAAGAATAGCATTGTTGCTTTATAAGAATAGTATTGTTACCACACAATAATAGTATTGTCACTATGTAAGAATAGTATTGCTACTCGACAGCAACAGGGGGGGCAGCTTCCGCCAAAGGCATTTATGGCGCGAAGGTGATAGTTGCATAGCCCGTACCTTCACGTACACCGCTTTCCATCGAGCCGTCAGTTATATAGTCAGTGTTGATATGACCGCTGCCGCCACCGCCCGAGCCAATAAAAGCAGTGCCACCGCCACCATACCAACCGCCACCGCCTCCTCCGCCTGCGTCACAGTGATATGAATATATGACATATCCATAGCCACCCTGTCCAAACGATCCGTCCACGACTACTTGGAGAGTGAAATCAGGATCGGTATCCGATGTCTTTGTAAATTCCAATGACTTTCCCCCTGCCGTGGCAGTCCCACCGGCGGCACATGCAGCTCCTGCGTTTGTATTTGTTCCAGTTCCTCCTGTCAAACCTCCGCCCGCTCCGCCAGTGCCATACCATTCAGCATCACCTCCTCCGCCTGCAACTATAAGCACCTCTGACTGGTATTTCTCGTAGTTCTTCAATACTCCCCTGTTGGTAGTTGCAATATGCGTTGCTCCGCCTGCAGCATTTTGAGAAATTAATGTATCAGCACGAGCTCCTCCATTATAAGGCTTCCCTCCAACACAAATATATAGATCCTTTCCAAAAGTTCCATTAAAATAGCCATAAGAATATCCGCCTTTGCCACCCGTAGCAGTTTGCTTGAGCGAACCATTGGCTCCTACGGGATGCCAGTCCGCCTGTGCTTGCGAGCCCCATACCTCAAGCTTGTAATTGCCTGCGCAAGGCAGGGACAAAGTCTTCACAGAACCTGCATATGCATAATTCCAAATCATAGTCTCGCCAGTGCGGAACAATGCGGGGGAGTAAGCGGTAGCTTGTCCTGCTGCAACATTCGCCGTCTGCGTCCATGCGTTTGCATCATCTGTAGACGAAGCGAAGACAGTATTGGTTGATGGCTTTACAATCGAAACATACTGATTGGTAGTACTCGTTGTATATGGCTTGTTGCTGCCGCCGTCGAAATTGTTGGCTGCGGTAAGCGTTGATGTCCCCGATTGACTGCTGACCGTTCCCGTGTTCCCATCATACGTTATAGTTGTCGGAACAGTCCTCGTGCCGAGCGTAATCTTAGCCAGTCCCATAGAGTGTGACAGCGAGAAAGTAACGTCCGATGCGTCGACGCGGCTTATAGTAGCTTTCGCGACTTGGAGGTCGGAGGCGTTGAAGTTCGCAGCCGTGCTTTGGTCGGTGGCGGGGGTGAAGTTGCTTATTCCTGTTGCGAAGAAGTCGGAGGCTGACGTATTGGCAGACACGGCGCGGGTGGCGGCTTGCGTTCCGTCGGCTGCTTGTGTTCCGATTACAGCGGCTTGCGTCCCGGTTAAAGCGTCCGGCGCATTATATGCATTTGAGGAAAGTGACCCCTTCGAAGACGAGCTTCCGAGGTTCGCAAGCCCCGAAGTGGAGTATGGATAATATGCATAAT
>CAYOZT010000112.1:0-4022 GCA_964408545.1 uncultured Oscillospiraceae bacterium
GTATCAACCTTGGTGAAGTTGTCTGCCAAAACGTCATTCATCGATTGCGTCACAGTGCTGAACTTCACAAGCACGTAGTACTTGTTCATTGTCTCGTCCTTGTGAACTGCAAACCCATCCGGCGAGGTCACATCGTTTGTTCCTTGGAATGTGACGTAATTGCTGTATTCCACATTTTCAACCTTACCTTCAAGCGATATTGCAGAATACGTGGTGAAATACAGCTTGTAGTAGTCTTGAACTCCACCGTAGTAGGACTGGTTACCAAACAACAACATTTGTTGATAACCATAGTTAAGGTCGTTGCTTTCGGTCAAAGCGCTGCCTTTATCGCCAGTGACGGGGTTTGCATGGATGAATTCCACACTTTGCACACCGCTGCGGTACACATTGAAGGTGAAAGTTAACGTGCCGCCTGGCCCGGTGTAGGTGACGGTGACTGTATCCTCGAAGTGCGGTGCGGTGTTGTTTTCGGAGGAGGGAATTTGGACGGTGAGCAAGAAGCTGTCGCTCCACGCAAACGTTGCCCCGTTTGTTGAACTTGCAGAGAATTTTTCAACATCAATACCAATAATGTTGCCCGGTTTGAGCGTTACATTAAGCGTGATGGCGCTTTGCGTGTAGGCAAAGTAGATTGTTCCGTTCTTTTCGACATCGACACCGTCGTTTTGAAGGCCGAAACTATCCAAATCCTTGTAGTGAACGGTGATTGTTTTGCTTACACCGCTGCCGTCCGCTGCCGTGGCGGTGACTTTGAAGGAATTGCCCAAAGCCAAACTTGTGATAGTGACATTGCCTTCCGCATCAATGCTCACACCGGCAGTATCGCACGACCAAATGACGGATTTGTTATCTGCCTCTGTGGGGCCAACAACTGCCGAAAGCAAGAATTCTTTCAAAACGGTTGTGATTTCGTCTTGGATTTCGTTACCGTCGTACTTGATAGCAACGCTTTCCGCCCAAACAACAACGTCCAAATCGAAGGATGAACCAATGCTGTTGACAGTGATTGACGTGTTGTGTTTGCCATGCGGTGTGCTTGCGCCAACCGTGAGTGTTACCGTTGCGGAGCCATCGGCCTTACTTGCGAAAGATGAACTAACGCCGCTAGCGGACGACACAACAACGTTATCTGCCGTAAGCTTGAGGTCTTTGGGAAGAGCCGTAACTGTGAACGAAACGCTGTTGACATTAGTGTTGTTGCTGTTTTTCACCACCGTGTAGGTTCCGTCGCTGACGGGGGTGCCGTTGACATCGGTTACTTGCACCGAGAACGCCTTGCCCAAAGTGGAACGAACCTTGACGGTTTCCTCGTGTTCAACTTCGCCGTTGCGACCAAGCACTTGAATTGTGATAGTGACTTCGCCGGCATTGTTGAACGTTATAACGCCGTCATCCGTTACGGTGGCAATGCCTGTGTCGCTAGACGTGCACTTAACCGTTTTGCCGTAGTTTGCGCCGTCTGGCGAAATTGCCGCCGCAAGCGGGTTGTCGCTAACAAACAAGTGAAGTTTCGTGCCTGCCGTTAGGTAGTAGCCATCGTGCAACAGTTCCTTGAGAGCATCGGTATTAATGGAAATTTCGGTTGCCTTGCGATACACGTGCACCGTGATTGTTTTTGTTGTGCCGTTTGCAAGTGTAACTTTAACGGTTGCCTCGCCGCCCTTGATCAACGTGAGGTCGTCGTTTGCATCCACCGAAATTACGTCGTTGCCGCTTGTGACTTCGAATGCCGTTGCCGCAACTGCCGACGTACCGACGTAGTACAGTGAGTGCTTGTTGGGTGCATTTTCCTCGAAATCGAAGGATAGTTCGCTCGTGTTGTCGTCAATTTCGACGATGTTGTACGCGGTTTTGCGGACGGTTATTTGCGTTGTGGTTGCAACTTTGTCCGTGTAGCTTTCCTTTACCGTGATTGTTACGGTGACTGTGCCGACTTTGTTAAATTTCAAGTAGGTTACGCCGTTTTCCGGGACAATTTGGGCAACAGTTTCGTCGCTTGACAAGTAGGACACCGTGTAGGGCGAAAGATTTGTGCCGCTTACGTTGACGAGCAGGCCGCCACCTTGCGTGGTGTTGGTGAACTGCAACTTTTCGGCATCCGTAAGCACGCTTGCGGTTGTGCGGTTGTGTGCTGTATCGGTGATAGATACGCCTTCCGCAGCTTTTGCCACCTTAACTGTGACGGTGAAGGTTGTGAAAACGCCGTAGCCCGTGTAGTAGGTGAAGGTGAGTGTGCTTTCGCCGCCGCCCACGAAGTGGATTGTGAGGCCTTCCACCGTTACAACATTTTGGTTGCTGCTTGTGATAGACAATGCGTACTTGCTGCTATCGGCGTTGGACGGGTTGACAGTGAAGTTTTTGCCAACTTCGAAGGTGTAGGAGCCGCCTTCCGTGTAGGAGAACACGTATTCGCCGTTATTGTTGCAGTAGTCGCCATCTTTCACCGGCGTGATGCTTGTAGCATAGCCGCAGGTGCTTTGGACTTTGAAGGACACTTCCTTGTCGCCTGCCTTGAAGTACACCATGACGCTGCCGGCTTGTTCGAACACCAAGTAGGTTTTGCCGTCTTCCTTGGTGACAATTTTGGCAATATCGATGTTGCCGGACACATACTGCACCGTGTAGGAAACGAATTCGCCGCCTACAACACGGCCTGCCGTGGACGGATACACCGTTGCGCCGTACTGTGACAAATCGAACTCGATTGCGCCGTCGTTAGAGATGCTTTCGAGCGTTTTTGAGAACGTGATTTCACTTACGCCTTGTTCGACGAAGGGGGTGTATTTCTTGCTGTTGATAACCACCGAATCCGTTTCCGTTGTACCGTCTACGCCGTTTTCGGGAGTGAATGTGCCAAGTTCGTCCACTGTTCCCAAATATTCGGGAATGCTGACTTCGGGTACTTCCGAGCCGAAACCTGCATCGATAACGTAGGTTGTACCGGCTGTAAACGTCATGTTGGACAACGTTTCGTCATTGTTGACGTTAACCGTGACAATTTTAACGTTTTCCGCAACCTTGATGATTGGGAATTCGTAGGAAACGCCGTTGTTTGAGCCGTCCGCACTTTGGGCGGTTATTTTCACCACGAATTTGCCCGTAGCGCCTTTTTCAAAAGTTACAATGCCCGATGTTTCGCCCACCGAACAAAGTGTGCTGTCGCCTTCAACAAGCGTAAACGTCAACGTCCTAAGCGTAGGAGCGATGTCATTCAACCAAGAGGTATCGTCGTTCATCGCACGTTTTGCGTTGCGAACAGCGCTTTGAGCATTGCTGCCGCCAAACACCAACGTGTTGATGTTGTAGGTATCCTGGACAATAACTTGGCTGCGTTGCGTTGTGTCGTCAGCGGAGTGGGTAACAATGATTTTATCCACCAACTTATCCACGTGGAAGGTGATTGTCTGTTCTTCCGTGTTGGTGCCGTCGCCCTTTAGTGACCACACGGAGATTGTGACGTCGCCGGTGCCACGGAAGTACACGGTGCCGTTTTCAACCGTGGCAATATTTTCGTTGCTTGGCTTGAACGTGTATGTTGGGGTGAACAGGCCGTAGGTTGACGGAGCCGTCGGGGTGAGCTTCAACGTGTAGGACTGTTGATCGTCGATGACAATGTTGACAGTGGAACCGTTGCCTGTCAATTCGAACTCATCCGCACGGCCGTAAGACGAGTACACCGTGAAGGTGAACTCTTCTCTATACGACCTGCCGTAAACTTCGCTAGTGACCTTTATTGTTACCGTGACTGTGCCGGCTTGAGTGAACTTCAAGTAGATTGCACCGTTTTCCGTGACAATTGTTGCAATAT
The DNA here is from genome assembly GCA_964408545.1 of uncultured Oscillospiraceae bacterium. GTDB lineage: Bacteria > Bacillota > Clostridia > Oscillospirales > Oscillospiraceae > Faecousia. The sequence continues at coordinate 3,812 of CAYOZT010000112.1, forward strand.
CGGTGTTATCCACACTGTATTGCGGAACGGGTGCGTTGCCGGAAACGTCAATTGCATCGCCAAGACTGAACCTGAACGCAACGAATTTGGACGCTGTGGAATGTTTGTCATTTTGGCTGATAGAAACATCCACATCATTGCCGCTGTGGTCAACATCGGAAAGCGTAATCTTTTCGAACCCTGCAAACGCAGACGTTACGTTGATGGTTTT
>CAYOZT010000113.1:0-4010 GCA_964408545.1 uncultured Oscillospiraceae bacterium
TTTTTGTCCAAAAAACTGTACCATTTTCAGCGATAGCGAGTCGAGAAATCTATTTTCCGACGGGACTTTTTTCGTGAATTAAGGGGATAGATCCTTCGACTCGCTATCGCTCGCTCAGGATGACATGACTTTACTTTTGCCTATTAGACCGGCTGTGCAATTATCGTACGGGGGCGGCGGGGATATATCCCCGCCCTACCGCGCATCGCCGTGGGGGGAAACGGACCGTCGGGGACGCCGGTTCCTACCGCGCATCGCCGTGGGGGAAACGGACCGTCGGGGACGCCGGTTCCTACCGCGCATCGCCGTAGGAATGGGCGGGCAAAGGGCAGCATGATTTTCATCGAATCGGAGTGAAACCGGATGGAAGCGATTTATCAACGGGAATTTTTATTGGACGATCTGGTCTGCGACTGTTTCGGGCGCTTGAAGCCGAGCTGCGTGCTTTACTTCGTGCAGGAGATGGCCGGCAGCCATGTGCACGCCATGGCGCTCGATCCCGCGCCCGAGGAAAAAGGGCTGTTCTGGGCGATCACGCGCCACCGCGTCCTCATCACGCGCCTGCCGCAAAAAGGGGAGCGCATCACGCTCGAAACGTGGCCGATGCCCACCACGCGCGTGGCCTTTCCGCGCAGCGTCGTCGCATACGACGCGCAAAAGCGCGAGCTTTTCCGCTCCGTCAGCCTTTGGGTGCTCATGGACGCCGCCACGCGCGCCATGGTGTTGCCCGCAAGCAGCGGTATCGCGCTGCAAGGCTTTCTACGCGGCACGGAGCTCCCGAGCCCGCACGCGCTCGTCCCCGCCGATGGCGCATCGACAGTGCGTCGCCGCGTCGGCTTCACCGACCTCGACGCGAATCTGCACATGAACAATTGCCGCTACCTCGAATGGGTCAACGATCTGCTCGGCAGCGACTTCCAGCGCGAGCACCTGCTTCGGGATGTGACGATGTGTTATCTCGCCGAGGCGCGTGAGGGAGATGAGCTGGCGCTGTCGTGGAATTTTTCTCCCGAAGGTGTGCTGCACATAGACATTCGGCGTGACGATGCAGACAAAAAAACGCGTATTTTCGCCGCCGATCTGCACTACGATATTCGTGTTCCGTAAACCGAAAAAATTCCACAGTCTTTTGGCAGACTGTGGAATTTTTTCAGACCGCCGCTGGGTAAGCCGCGGAAAAACAGGCTTTTTTACCGCTCAGCCTGTGGAAAAGTCTGTGGAAACTGTGGAAAACCATCGGGCGATCCGCTTCCGAAATCGACGGGATGTGAGAATTTATGTCAACTGTTTTTCCGTAAGCCGAAAAAATGCCCCTTTTCTTTTGTGACGCAATGGTGTATAATGGATTTCAGAAACGACGCCCCCGCGGTAGGGACCGGCGTCCCCGACGGTCCGCGCTCACTGCGGTAGGGACGGACGCCTCTGTCCGCCCGTAAAATCCATAGGTTTGTCATTTCGAGCGAGCGACAGCGAGTCGAGAAATCTATTCATTGACGGGACTTTTTTCGTGAATTAAGGGGATAGATCCTTCGACTCGCTATCGCTCGCTCAGGATGACATAGTCTTGCATTTTGCCATTGTCCGGCGGCACAGTCGTCGGACGGGGGCGGCGGGGATATATCCCCGCCCTACCGCGCATCGCCGTAAAGTGGGCGAACGGACCGTCGAGGACGCCGGTCCCTACCGCGCACCGCCGTGAGAAGGGCGGACGAAGGCGCGGCGGGTGCTTTCGTCACACTCTCTCGTCGCCGAGGAAGAAGACCGCCGCGGTTCCCGGGCCGCAGTGAGAGGCAATGCTCGTGCCGATGTCGAAGATCGGGATATCCTTGATATTCGGGAAGCGCTCGAGTATGGCGTCTTTCAGCATCTGCGCGTCGGCCATGCAGCGCGAGTGGCAGATGAAGCATTTTCCGTCATAGGCCGCGCCGCCTTGTGCGTGCGCGAGCATCGCCTCGAGCGTGATGCGCACGGCGTTTTTCTTGCCGCGTGTCTTGCTGTAGGCGATGATGCTGCCTTTGTCGTTCAAGCGCATGATCGGGCAGATGTTCAGCACCGTCGCGATCATCGCCGTCGCGCCCGACATTCTGCCGCTGCGGCGGTAATGCTTGAGCTCCGTGGAGAAAAACTGATGGTGCACGAGGCTGCGGTGCTCCTCCACCCAGCGTTTGATCTCGTCCATGCTCGCGCCCGCGTCGCGCAGATCGGCGGCGTAATCGACGAGCAAACCGTAGCCGGACGAGCTGCACAGCGAATCGAGCACCATGATCTTCCGCTCGGGATATTTTTCGCGCAGTTCCTCAGCCGCCGCCAAGGCGTTCTGATAGGCCTTGGTCATGCCCGTGCCGAGCGTGATGTGCAGCAGGTCGCCTTGCTGCAGCAGCGGCTCGAAAAACTCCAAATACTGATAGGTGTTCAGCTGCGTGGTCGTGGGGAGCTTGCCGGCGTCGAGCATCGCGTAAAAGCGCGGCAGCGCCTGCGCATCGCGCAGCATATCATCGACATACTCGACACCGTCAACAAAATACGAATAGAAAATGACGGGGATGTTCCGCCCGCTGACGTAGGCATAGGGCATATCCACCGTGGATTCACAAGAAAGCGTAAACATAAGATCGACTCCTCGATGCAAAAGATTTCATAGCCCGATTATACGCCCTTTGCAAAAAAATGTAAAGTGAAAAGCGGGAGAATGCGCTCTCCGCGCGGAGAACGCGACTCTACCGTTCCGAAAATTCGACTCTACCGGCAGTAGAATTCTCGCATTTTTGCCGATATTTACCGAAAAAATCCAACATTTCAAAGGAGAAAATATGGAAAAACAAATCATGCAGGCATCCGGCGGAAAACGCAGCGCGCTGCTGGCGCTGTTCGAAAGCAATGCCGCCAAGATCTACTTTGTCGCACACGGCCTGCTGCGCGACGACGAAAAAGCCGCCGACATCTGCGCCGACGCCTTCGACGATTGCCTGCGGCAGTTGAAAAACGGCCGCATCGAAACGCGCGAGGGTTTTTCCGCGCTGCTTATGCAGCGGGTGCTCGAAGCGTGCCGCACGCGTATCGCAAAAGCCGACGCCACGGCACTGCAAGTATCACCGTCGGAAAACTTCCTGCTGCCGCCCGATATGCCTGTTTCCGACGAATTTGACCGCGCGAGCGACTTTTTCCTCGCCAATCTCCCCACGTTGCCGCGGCTCGTATTTCTGATGCACGCCGTCGCGCAGTGGGATAACGAGCGCATCGCACGCTTCTTGAAACTGCCGAACGCCACCGTGCAGGCGATCCGCGACGCGGAAGCCGAGAATTTGCGCCGCCTGCACTCGCGCAGCGCGCACGCTTTCTCGGGCAGCTTGGACGCACTTTGCGCGGACACGGAAGCCGCCGCCCGCGCGACGCGGGTTGCGCCCGCACTGTGCGAGCGGGCATACGCGCGCATTGAGATTTTGTCCGCGCCGAGCGAAGCGCAGAAGCAAAAGCGGCGCACCGTGCGTGCCGTGGTATGTCTGGCCGTGTGCCTGTGCGTGCTGCTCGGCGGGCTTTTGGCCGTGCATCTTCTGACGCGCGACAACGCCACTTATTACGCCGATATCGAGATCGAAAATTACGGCACCGTCACCGTCAAACTCGACCCATCCGCCGCGCCCATCACCTGCGCGAATTTTATCAAGCTCGCCAACGACGGCTTCTACGACGGTCTGACCTTCCACCGCATCAAATCGGGCTTTATGATGCAGGGCGGCGACCCGAAAGCAAACGGCACGGGCGGCTCGGGTGAAACGATCAAGGGCGAATTTTCCGCCAACGGCGTCAACAATCCTCTTTCGCATACGCGCGGCGCGATCTCCATGGCGCGCGGCTCGGCGTACGACAGCGCAAGCTCGCAGTTTTTCATCGTTCATGCGGACTATCCCTCTCTTGACGGGCAGTACGCCGTGTTCGGTTATGTCGTCGAGGGCATGAATGTGGTATAATAATTTTGGACAACTCATGAAATGACAAAAAAGGAGAGAACG
>CAYOZT010000114.1:0-3975 GCA_964408545.1 uncultured Oscillospiraceae bacterium
ACACCGGCGGACAGGCCTCCAAGGCTTCCAACATCGGTCAGGTCGCGCAGTTCGCCGCCTCCGGTAAGGAGACCAAGAAGAAATCTCTGGCCGAGATCGCCATGAGCTACGGCTATGTCTACGTCGCGCAGGTCGCCATGGGCGCCAACCAAGCGCAGACGCTCAAGGCCATCACCGAGGCCGAGGCTTATCACGGACCGTCGCTCATCATCGGCTACGCTCCGTGCGAAATGCACTCCATCAAGGGCGGCATGATGAACTGCCAAGCCGAGATGAAGAAGGCCGTCGACTGCGGCTACTGGAACCTGTTCCGCTTCGATCCTTCCAAGAAGGAAGGCAAGTTCCAGCTCGACAGCAAGGCTCCGAAGGACGGCTACCGCGAGTTCCTGATGAACGAGGCTCGTTACTCCCGTCTGACGCGCGAGTTCCCCGAGCGCGCCACCGACCTGTTCGCCAAGAACGAGGCCGCTGCCAAGGAGCGTTGGGAGCACCTGAACAAGCTCGTTGAGATGTACAAAGATTGATCCCCCACTAACGAAACCGCCCTCGGCAACGAGGGCGGTTTCGAAAAAAGGAGTATTTATTTTGAAAATTCTGTCTCCTCATTCCCCGCGCGAATATATCAAAGGTCTGCGTATGCAGATGTCCGCGCACTCGGATTTCAGGCGGGAACGCTTCACCGGCTTCTTTGCAGGCCGTTTCTTCTATGTGACGCATCACGCCGGATATGTGTGGAATCAAAAATTCAGCAATCAGAAAAATGCGGCCATGGGATACGTCAAGCGGACAGAAAACGGCTGCGAAGTCCGCTTTCGGCGTTTCCGCGGAACTTTATGCCCGATGATCCTGCTGCCCCTCTTTTTGTTTTTTTATGCGGTCGGTTTGGCAGCATTCCTATTGTGCGGAATGTTGGAAGTGCAAAGCCTCGGCAACACGATGCTCATCTGCCTTGCCCTCGTCGGCGGCACACTGGCCATCATTTTGCCGCTCGAAACCTTCTTCGAGTCTTTGACGGAGGAAAGCGTGCTCGGACGGCAAACGCTCCTTGCGCTTCTTGAAGATCCGCAAGATCCCGACTTTGACGGAAAGGAAAACAACTCATGAAGGTTTTACTGTTCAACGGCAGCCCGAAGGAGCACGGCAACACCGCCTACGCGCTCGGGCTGATGGCGGATGTTTTCGCCTCCTGCGGCGTCGAAACGGAGCTCATCCAAGTCGGCAGCCGTGACATCCGCGGCTGCATTGCCTGCGGAAAATGCCACAAAGCACCGCGCAAATGCGTGTTCGACGATCTCGTCAACGAGGTCGCGCCGAAACTGGCCGAGGCCGACGGCGTCGTGATCGGCTCGCCCGTATACTATGCGGGCCCGAACGGCACGCTCATCTCCTTCCTCGACCGCCTGTTCTACAGCACGGGCGATATCGACAAGCGCATGAAAGTCGGCGCGAGCGTCGTCTGCGCCCGCCGCGGCGGCTGCACCGCGACGATGGATGTGCTCAATAAGTATTTTTCCATCAATTCCATGCCCATTGCTTCCTCGACTTACTGGAACCAGATCCACGGCGGCACTCCGGGCGAAGCCGCGCTCGACGACGAAGGCGTGCGCACCATGCGCAACCTCGCCAAAAATATGGTGTTTTTGATGAATGCCATCGCCGCTGAAAAGCAAGGCCGCGGTCTTCCGACCCCCGAGCCGAAAGCCTATACCAACTTCATTCGCTGAAAAAAGCCCCGTTCCTTTGTGTGGAACGGGGCTTTTTCTCAGATCGTCAATATTTCGACAAGCATCTGCGTGATCGTTTGCATATCCTCGACGGGGACATACTCGAAGCGGCCGTGATAGTTTGAACCGCCCGTGCACAGATTTGGGCACGGCAAGCCCATGAAGCTCAAACGTGCGCCATCCGTGCCGCCGCGGATGGGGACGCTCGTCGGCTCGATGCCGACGCGGCGCATGGCATTCTCCGCGCGCTCGATGATGTGCATTTTCGGAAGGATCTTTTCTTTCATGTTGTAATAACTGTCTTTGACGGACAGTTCGACCGTACCCTCGCCGTATTTGGCGTTGATAAAGGCGGCAGCTGCCTCCATCACCGCCTTTTTGCGGGTAAATTTGTCCATATCGTGGTCGCGGATGATATACTGCAGCATCGTCTGCTCGACTTCGCCGGCCATGCCGTGCAGCATGATAAAGCCCTCATAGCCTTCGGTATATTCGGGACGCTGCTGCACGGGGAGCAGCGCGTTATACTCCATGGCGATCAACTGAGAATTGCGCATCTTGTCCTTGGCGGAGCCGGGGTGGATGTTCAGGCCATGGAATACGACCTTCGCCGCGGCGGCGTTGAAATTCTCGTACTCCAGCTCGCCGATCGTGCCGCCGTCGACGGTGTAGGCAAAATCCGCCGCAAAATGTGCCACGTCGAACAGATCCGCGCCGCGGCCGATCTCCTCGTCGGGCGTGAAGGCGATCTTCAGTGTCGCGTGCGGACGATCGCTGTGCAGCAGGAGCTGCGCCGCGCTCATGATCTCGGCGACACCCGCTTTGTCGTCCGCGCCCAAAAGCGTCGTGCCGTCGGTGACGATCAGGTGCTTGCCGCGATGCCGCGCAAGCTCGGGATAGTCCTTTTCGCGGAGGTAAATTTGCTTTTCCGCATTCAGGCAAATGTCGTTCCCGTCAAAGGGCACGATCTTCGCCTTCACATTTTCGCCCGAGCAATCGGGCGCGGTGTCCATGTGCGCGATCAGGCCGATGGTCGGCAGACTCGCATCGCCGGGAATGCTCGCGTAGACATAGCCGTTTTCGTCCATATGCGCGTCACGAACGCCCATTTCCCGCAACTCCGCAACGAGCTGCTCGCCGAGCAGACGCTGCTTGGCGGTCGAAGGGCAGCTTTCGCTCTCTTCGTTCGATTGTGTGTCAAAGGACACATAGCGCAAAAAGCGCTCGATCACAGTTTCCATATCGTTTTCCTTTCCGTGAAAAACGTGCCGCCGCAGCCGCGGCGGCACGAAATGCTTTATTTTGCGGCGTTGACGAGCTCGGCAGTATCCTGCGCGATCATCAGTTCTTCGTTGGTGGGGACGACCCAGACCTGCACCTTGGAGTCATCGGTGGAGATGAGGGCTTCCTTGCCGCGGGTGTTGTTTCTCTCGGGATCGATCTTCACGCCGAGATAGCCGAGGTAGGCGCAGATGCCCGCGCGGGTGGCCGCATCGTTCTCGCCGACACCGGCGGTGAAAGTCAGCACATCCAGACCGTTGAGCGCGGCGGCGTATGCGCCGACATACTTGGCGACCTCGTAGCAGAATTTCTCGAGTGCCAGCGCGCAGTCGGCATTGCCGTCCTTCGCGCCCGCGTCGAGGTCACGGAAGTCGGAGGAAACGCCGGACATACCCAGCATACCGGACTTCTTATTGAGGATGTTCAGGCACTCGTCGACACTGTAGCCGTACTTGTTGCACAGGAACTGAACGACGCCCGCGTCGATATCGCCGCAGCGCGTGCCCATGGGGACGCCGGCCAGCGGTGTCAGACCCATGGTGGTGTCTTGGCACTTGCCGTCGAGCACGGCGGCCATGGACGAGCCGTTACCGAGGTGGCAGTTGATCATCTTGAAATCGGTCTTGCCGACGAGGGCGGCGGTACGGCGGGCAACATACTTGTGGGAGGTGCCGTGGAAGCCGTAGCGGCGCAGGGAGTCGTTTTCATAGTACTCAGTGGGGATGGCATAACGGTAAGCCTTGGGGGGCATGGTCATGTGGAAGGCAGTATCGAACACGGCGACCTGGGGAGTGTTGGGCATAACAGCCTGGCAGGCACGGATGCCCATCAGGTTAGCGGGGTTATGCAGGGGGCCCAGGGGAATGCACTTTTCAATGGCCTTGATGACCTCGTCGTTGATGATGCAGGAATCGAAGAATTCCATGCCGCCGTGGAGGACACGGTGGCCAACGGCATCGATTTCATCGGT
>CAYOZT010000115.1:0-3949 GCA_964408545.1 uncultured Oscillospiraceae bacterium
GTCACAAAATTCATGAAAGAAGGCTGCTGCAAAACCTGCATTTTGCAACAGCCCCTTCCACAAAATTCAGTTTTTACTGTCTTACGAGCACCGAGCTAACTGCGGGCGATTTTTTGCGCGATGTATGATGTCGGACGACAAAACGGAAGAAAATGTCCTCGGCAGGAGGACAAATGCTGCGTTATGGTGAAAATGAACAGAATACGGACGAAAAATTCTACATATGGAAATGGATGATTTGGATATCTCCCGGTTGACGAGAAGGCATAAATGGGGTATTATGATAAAAGTACCATGGATGCCGTGTGGGCAATGCATGGATGAAACGGACAACAAGGAGGAACCGCCATGCAGGTGGAAACGATCGATCTATATGCCGCATTTTCGCTGCCGAGGCCGACGGGCGCGGCAGGAAGACTGACGATGTGGGTGCAGCATACCGCGCCGAGCATCAGCGCCGCGCGGCGGCGTCCGGCCGTGCTGATATTGCCCGGCGGAGCGTACGAGCGTTGCTCCGCGCGGGAGTCCGAGCCTGTGGCGCTGCGCTTTGCCGCACGCGGCTACGCCGCCTTTTCGCTCGACTATTCCTGCACGCCGCAGCCGTTCCCGACCGCGCTGCGCGAGGCCGCCATGGCGATGCGCTTCATTCGCGAGCACGCCGACGCGCTGGAGGTCACGCCCGAACAGATCGCCGCGATCGGTTTTTCCGCGGGCGGTCATCTTTGCGGACTGCTCGGTACGCTTTTTGACGACGAAGCCCTGCGCGATATCGGCACGCCGCGCGACATCGCGCCGAATGCGCTCGGACTTTGCTATCCCGTGGCCGTGTCGTGGGGCAGGACGCACGAGGGCACTTGGCGCAACCTGACGCTCGGCGACGAAGCGCTGCGCGCACGGCTGTCGCTGGATCGGCTCGTGCGCTCGGATATGCCGCCGACCTTTTTGTGGCACACGCGACTCGATGCCTCCGTGCCCTGCCGAAACAGCATCCTGCTCGCCGCCGCTATGGAGGAGGCTCGGGTGCCTTTCGTGCTGCACATTTATCATCGCGGCAAGCACGGCCTGTCCGTCGCGGATGCGACGGCGCATTCGGTATCCGACCTGCCGAGCGTCAGCGCGGATGTGCCTGCGTGGCCGGAGCGGATGACGGACTTTTTTGCCGAGCAGGGATTCGGCATTGCCGATAGGGAGGGATAAGCGCATGAATACCATCACCTTTGTGGGCGAACGCTCGCGCACATACGACGTGCAGTGGCACGAGCACGAATACTGGGAACTGGTCTACTGCACCGACGGGCAGGGACGATTCGATCTGGAGGACGGTGCGTCCGTGCAGTACCGTCAGGGGGACGCGGTCGCCATCCCGCCGAGAGTGCGTCACGCCAACAGCAGTCGCCAAGGCTTTTCCAACATCCACTTGATGATGGACGATCCCGTTTTTCCGTACCGTACGGCCTTCCGCGTGACAGACGAGGACGGCAATCTCAAAAATGCCTTCACGCAGGCGCGCTACTATTATCTGTCCGATATCAACAAGCGCGAGCTGGTGCTCAGCGCTTTGGGCGAGCTCGTTGCCAGTTACATGATCGTCTATCGCAGCAAAAACGAGTTTTCCGCGCCCGTCGAGCGCATCCGCACGCTGATATTGCAAAATTTTGCGCAGGCGGATTTCGCGCTGGACGACGCTGTGCGGGAAATGCCCTTTCACTATGATTATCTGCGCAAGCTTTTCAAGAAAGAGATGGGGATCACGCCGCTCGAGTACATGACGAACCCGCGCATGAAGAAGGCGGAGATCTTGCTGTCGGCCATGTGGAGCAGGGAATACTCCGTCACGGAGGTGGCGCAGATGTGCGGATATGAGGATGCGCTGTACTTTTCGCGCGTGTTCAAAAAGCACTACGGCTGCTCGCCCTCCCATTTTGCCAAAAAACTCGAAAGCACGGACAAAAAGGAAGAGTCGGCAATTTGCTGAAAATACGATTTTCCCGCGCAAAAAATTCGTATTTCTCTGAAAACGAAAGATTTTTCGCAAGTTATTGAACACGATGCGGGAAGCAAAAATATCCGAATACGGCGAAAAATTGTCCGTTTTGTGAATAAGCCGTGTCGGAAATGCCATGGAATTTATCATCTTGCTGTAATATAATAGTAAAACAAATGCTATGATTGTGCAAATAGTCGAAGGAGAAATACCATGAAGCTGTGTATCCGCGCACACGATCTGGGCGTGAAGGGGACGGATGCGATCCTCTCCCGACTGGATGCGCTGAAGCTCGACGGGGTGCAGATGGTCTGCTACAAGGCCTACGACGATATCGCCTATCTCCCCGCCGCCATCACGCGCGCACGCGCAGAGCAGATCGGTTCTGCCTTCGCCGCGCGCGGCAAGTGCATCCCGATGATCGGGGCGTATTTCAACCCCGTCCATTCCGACCGCGAAAAAAGAAAACGCTGTTTCGACGTTTTTTGCGATTATCTGCGCCATGCCAAGGCTATGGGCTGCGATATCGTCGGCTCGGAAACGGGCTCGTTCAACGACGACAAGTGGACATACCACCCGCAAAATCGCACGCCGCAGGCTTTGCAGACGGTCATCGCCACCTTTTCCGAGCTTTGCGACATCGCCGCCGACTGCGGCAGCTCGGTCGCGATGGAGGGCGCTGCGGGGCACGTTTGCTGGAATGTGCAGACGCTCGAACGCGCGCAGCGCACGATGGCGCGGAAAAATCTGCGCGTCGTTTTCGACCTGTACAATTATCTGGATGCGCAGAACCAAGGCGATTATCTGCGCATTCTCGACGAGGGGCTCGATACCTTCGGCGAACGCATTTTGCTTTTCCACATGAAAGACTGCCTTTTCGAAAACGGCAAGCCGCCCAAGCAGGTGCCCTTCGGCACGGGCGACATGGATCGCGAGGCGATCTTAAAAAAAATCAAGGCCGCCCACCCCGACGCCGTGCTGACGCTCGAGGGGACGACAGGGGAGGATATCCCTCTTGCCATACAGACCATTCAAACGATTTGGGAGCGTGTTTAATATGAATTTTGATGTTCGTTATGCCAACCATCCGCTCGACTCCAAGCGTTACGACACGCAGGAGCTGCGCCGGCACTATCACATCGGCGGCATTTTCGTGCCCGATGAGATCAATCTGACCTATTCGCATCAAGATCGCATCATCGCCGGCGGCATCATGCCCGTCGAAGGCGAGCTGCGTCTGGAAAGCTGCAAGGAGCTTGCCGCGCCTTACTTCCTCGCTCGACGCGAGCTGGGCGCCATCAACATCGGCGGCGCGGGCGAAGTGATCCTCGACGGCGTGCGTTACGAGCTTTCCAACCGCGACGGCATCTATGTCGGCATGGGCACGAAGGAGCTGATCTTCCGCTCGCTCGACAAGGAAAATCCCGCCAAATTCTACATCAATTCCTGCCCTGCGCACCGCACCTGCCCGACCGTCCATATTCCCATGGACAAGGCACGCTACAATCATCTGGGCACGCAGCAGACCGTCAATGAGCGCATCCTGCGCCAGTACATCCACCCCGCCGTGTGCGAGAGCTGCCAGCTGAGCATGGGCATGACCGCGCTGCTGCCGGGCAATGTCTGGAACACCATGCCCTGCCATACGCACGAGCGTCGCATGGAGGTCTATCTCTATTTTGACATTGCCCCCGATCAGTGCGTATTTCACATGATGGGGCAGGGCAATGAGACGCGCCACATCGTTATGCACAACGAGGAGGCGGTCATTTCGCCGAGCTGGTCGATCCACTCGGGCGTCGGTACCGCGAACTACACCTTCATTTGGGGTATGTGCGGCGAAAATCAGGATTTCGACGATATGGACGGGATCCCGACGAACGAACTTCTCTAAAAAGCAAAAAACGGCCGAAAAAGGCCGAAAAATAAGGGCGGCCGGCCGCCCTTACACAATGATATCATTGT
>CAYOZT010000116.1:0-3937 GCA_964408545.1 uncultured Oscillospiraceae bacterium
TAAACGGTGTGGATGTCTGCAAGTTCGGCAAACAATGGGTCGTTTCCGTGGATGCTATGAAGCGAGAGTATGGGGGGAATGTCCATGAATATTGAAAATAATATTTTGAAATACTATCTCAGAAATGTTTATTTCATTACGGGAACTGCCTATGCCGGAAAGTCCACGGCCGTAAAAATGCTTGCCGAGAAGTATAATATGGTTTTCTGCGGCGAAAATTATCACAGCGCTGTGTCGGATATTGTAGCAACGCCGGAGCATCATGGGAAGGCCGAGCCTTCCCGTATTTCTTTGTTGACATAAGGTAATAATTCGCATATAATAAAATAAGAAAAAGTTCTTCGGGAGGAAATGGTCATGGAAATTCGATCTGCAACCGCACTACGCAACGACTATGACGGAATGGTTCGCCTGTCCAAAGAGAAGCAATGTCCCATCTTTTTGACACGAAACGGAGACGGGGAAATGGTTTTCCTTCCGATCGAACTGTGGGAAAAGCGTGAGGCAGAACTTGATCTTCTGGCCGAAATGCTCCGCCGGGAGCGCAGTATGCTCTCCGGCAGCAGAACCCATTCTCAGCAGCAGATGACGGCGTTGGCGGAGGAAACTTTGGGTGAAGATTGAATGGCTGGACGAGGCAAGGAATGAATTTCGGGATCACCTGCTGTATTACCGCAACAATGTCGGCACAAAATACGCAAGAGAATTTTCAAAGAAAGTATTATCTTCCGTAGCGCAGTTAGAACAATTTCCGCAGATGGGCGTTTTACGGCAGGACACACTGATGGGGAAATACGGCTTTCGGGCACTGTTTGTGGAGCAATATGTATGTGTATACCGTATTGAAGAAGATACGGTGCTGATTTACCATTTTGCAGATGCACGGAAAAATTACATTTATCACATTTTCGGGATGGAGTAAAGACCGATCGGCAAAGGAGAAGTTTTTATGGGATTGTCGGATATCTTTCGGAAAATAAAAGCCGAATTGACCGAAAGCCAAAAGAATTGGAATCGGATGTGGGACTTGTGGGCAAACGGAAACGCAGACACGCCGTATGCGGAATTGATGACTTACCTAAGTGAGGTCAATGACGGTGGACATGTGCAATATTTTTTCAATGTCGAAAAAACCGGAGATCTGCAAAAAGAGATGTCTGTGTTGGAAGCGATCTTACCCGAGAATCTGACAGAGAACTTGCAAAAGGCCCATTGGGCGTATACGGTATTCGAGGAAGATGAGCGCGCCGAAGAGATCATGGAACAATGCGAAAACACGTTCGATGAAAACGCAGAAAAAATCAATCAGTTGTTGGAAGAATATGCCAATTCGTTAGGGTGAGCTACGGAATTTGACCGACCACAATATCGAAACGCCCACACCGGTTCGGTGTGGGCTCAGCGTGTCAAAGAAATAGCCGATCCTCGTGTCATTGCGACTCACTAAGAGCCGCCCTGCGGGCGGTTGCTCGCTTGCATGGCGCCTGCGGGCGCACATCTGAGCGAGCGCAAGCGAGTCGAAGAATCCGTACTCGAAAACGGCAGTTCTTTCCGAATTATCGGTGAAACCGGATCGTGGAGAGGACGAATCGCTACCTCGCAGTGACAGTTTTTTTGACAGTCTGCGCCCACACCGGTTCGGTGTGGGCGTTCGTGTTATCAGGCGTTGTGTGTAGCGGAAATGTTTTTCAGTCGATTGATTTCGTTGTAAACTTCCTCGACTTCGCAGCCTTCCGTGATATGCCATTCGTTTTTGATCACTTCCAGCTGCTCGTAGCAGCTTGCGATCGCAGCGTCAAAGTTTCCCTGAATTTCGTAAATGTGTGCGGCCGTGATCTGCGCGTCGCAGTATTTCGGCGACGGTTGCAGCGTAAAGGCTTTTTTGTACAGATCGATCGCTTCGTCGTAGCGGCAGGCATACGCCATGGCATCTGCCATACAGGCGTAAGTTAACCAATCCTCGCCGTGATCGGAAAGCATTTTTTCCCAAATCGCCTCCGCTTTTGGATGCTCGCCGCGTGCCCATGCGATCATTCCCCGATAGAACGGAACGCGGCAACTTTTGTCTAACGCGCTCATCGCGTCGCAAGCGGCCTCGGCCTCGTCCAAACGGCCGTCGGCGATCAGTTCGCCCATCAGCCACAAATAGCCGCTTGCGAAATCGGGATTCTTTTTTACGAAATCCTTGTAGTAGGATATGCGTTTTCTGTGGTTTGCAAAATCCCAATCGGAAATGCTGCCTTCCTGCGCGCGGCGCAGATTCACATGATTTTGCTTCCGCTCGGGCTCTGATTCCAATGCTTCCTTCGCATACAGTTCGGCGCTTTTCCGCAGCTCGTCCGCTTTGTGATTATACAATTCCGCCAGCAGACGAACGGCGTCGTTTTTGCAGGACGCTTTGCTGCGTTTATCGATCAAAAACTGCGCCGCCTGCGTGAATTCGTCCATGCTTAATGCAGAGCGCATATCCAGCATATTTTCGATCCGTTCCAATTGCGCCCGTTCGGAAAGATCGAACAGCTCGTCGATCGTGCAGCCGAAGTAAACCGCAATTTCCGGAAGCAACTGGATATCGGGCATGGAGATGTTATTTTCCCATTTGCTGATCGTCTGAAACGAAACGTTCAGCGCTTTGGCTAGGGTATCTTGCGTGACCCCTTTTCTCAAACGAAGCTGTTTGATCTTGTTTCCCAATTCGTTATGCATAGAAAATGTTCCTTTCTTCCCAAATCCCGTCGGCCGACGTTTTCTGAAATAAGTATAGACGATGAAAGGCGAGAAAGCAATCACGGTGACAGATAGTTCGGTATCAAAAAAAGCGAATCGGATCGCGAAGGCGATCACGCCGCAGCCGAACCTCTCGCCAACTCGCCGAAAAATATTCCGCCAACTCGCCGAAAAGTATTGTAAAATTCGTAATATCGGGGGATACGCCGGAAATTGCCGCCCCGGTGCGGATCCATATGAAACGCGCCGTCGGGCGAATATGCCGATTTCAATGTGATCTCAATGGCGTAACGGTCGAAAATGTTGCCGAGCGCGAAAAATGTGTTTTTGAGTGCTTCAAAACCTCGGAAAAATGTGCGAAAACCACATTGAAAATTCAAGAAAAATGTGTTATACTATAATCACCACTCGGAAAGGATGGTGATTTGCTTGAAACGCAATGCTATTTCAGAATTGATTCAATGGAAAAACAGCCCCGAACGCAAGCCCATGGTGCTCAAAGGAGCAAGACAGGTCGGTAAGACTTGGCTGATGAAAGAGTTCGGACGGAACTACTACGAAAACTTCGTCTACTTCAACTTCGACGAGGAAGATGAGCTGAAGTCCATCTTCGAGACAAACAAAAATCCTCACCGTATCATCGAACTGCTGTCCATGATCGGCGGTGAGAAAATCGAGCCGGAGAAAACCCTTATCATCTTCGATGAGATTCAAGAGTGCCCCGAAGCTCTGAACACCCTCAAATACTTCAAGGAGAAAGCCAATGAGTACCATGTGATCGCCGCAGGCAGCTTGCTGGGTACGCTGCTGGCAAAGCCGAAGTCCTACCCCGTAGGCATGGTAAATCTGTTGGACATCTATCCGCTGACTTTCGATGAATTTCTGGAGGCTACCGATTCCGGTCTGTATGCCTACTACGAGAGCATCGAAAAAGGTCAGCAGATCGAGGACATTTTCCACCACCGCTTGCTCGAAGCCTACAACTATTACCTCATCATCGGCGGTATGCCCGAATGTGTATCCTCGTGGGTCAAGTACAAAGACCCTGCCAAGGTGTCGCAGATCCAGCGAGAACTCATTGAAGTATATGAAAATGACTTTTCCAAGCACAATGGTAAGGTCAACAGCGGACGCATCCTCATGGTGTTCCGCAGCATCGTTGCCCAGCTTGCAAAGCCCAATGAAAAGTTTATGTACGGTGCTGTCCGTG
>CAYOZT010000117.1:0-3724 GCA_964408545.1 uncultured Oscillospiraceae bacterium
TCTGCGATTATTATATCACAAATGAGGGTGAATTGGAAGCTTTTTTGACAGACTGCTTTCGGCCTCCGTCACACGACGGAGGCCGATTTTTTGCCCTGTAGGGCAGGGAAGGGAGCGACCTTTTGCAAGAGTACACAAAGATGCGCGAAAAAATTTGGGATTTTTGAAAAATAATGCTTGCATTTTGGAAACGCGTGTCGTATAATCTCCTGCGGTAAAAATTTATAACGGAGGTAAAACAACATGAATCTCGTGTACGGAATCCACGACAAGCCCAAATTCGGTAAGATGCTGCTGTTCGCATTTCAGCAGGTTTTGGCGATTTTGGCGGCAACCATCGCAGTCCCCGGCATCATCGGTCATGGCATGAGCCAGTCCGCCGCTCTTTTCGGAGCAGGTATCGGCACACTCGTCTATCTGCTTTTCACCAAGTTCCGCAGCCCCGTTTTCCTCGGCTCCTCTTTCGCTTTTATCGGTTCTATGTTCGCAGCATTTTCCGGTGCTGTTTCTCTCTCAGCCGGCTATGCAGGCCTGATCGTGGGCGCTGTATTTGCCGGCTTCGTTTATGTCGTGATCGCGTTGGTGGTCAAGATGGTCGGCGTTCAGTGGATCGGCAAGCTCATGCCGCCCGTCGTCATCGGACCGACCGTCGCGATCATTGGTTTATCTCTGGCAGGAAACGCCGTGGGTGATCTGACGACGGGCAAGGTGCTCGTCGGCGGCGTCAGCGCCTGCAGCCCCTATGTCGCCCTGATCTGCGGACTCGTGACGCTCTTCAGCGTCGTGGCGCTGTCCGTGTACGGCAAGAAAATGGCACGCCTCATCCCCTTCATTTTGGGCATTTTGGCGGGCTATGTCGTGGCGGCGCTGTTCACGCTCGTCGGCCTTGCGAGCGATAACCTCGCGCTGCAGGTGATCGACTTCTCCGCCTTCCGCGGCCTGAAGATCTTCGAGATCCCCGATTTCACCTTCCTCGAGGCGGCCAAGGGCTTCTCCGAGATCGACGCGACCTACATCGCCACGCTCGCGGTAGCCTATGTGCCCGTGGCCTTCGTGGTCTTCGCCGAGCATATCGCCGACCATGAAAACCTGTCCGGCATCATCGGCACGAACCTGTTGGAGTCGCCCGGCCTGCACCGCACATTGCTCGGCGACGGCGTCGGCTCCATCGCGGGCGCGATCTTCGGCGGCTGCCCGAATACCACCTACGGTGAGTCCATCGGCTGCGTCGCCATCACGCGCAACGCCTCCGTCGCGACCATCACCTGCACGGCCGTTCTGTGCCTGCTCATCTCCTTCTTCGGCCCGTTCGTCGCCTTCCTCGCGTCCATTCCCAACTGCGTGATGGGCGGCGTGTGCATCACGCTGTACGGCTTCATCGCGGTCTCGGGTCTGAAAATGATCCAGCAGGTCGACCTCGGCGCGGGCAAAAACTTGTTCGTCGTGGCGGTCATCCTCATCACGGGCATCGGCGGCCTGACGGTCAGCTTCGGCGACGTGACCTTGACCTCCATTGCCTGCGCGCTGATCCTCGGCATCCTGACGAACCTGCTGCTGCATAAGGGCAAAGAGCAGTGATCGTACATCAGTAAAACAGTAAGAGCGGGCGAAGGCGGTGCTTTCGCCCGCTCGATCGTGAAAAGGCAGTTTGTCAAAAAAACTTCCAATTTGCTGTCATCTGTGATATAATGATCACAGATGGGGATGCTTTACGGTAGACCCCGGCACGATCTTTATCGACGGCACACATATGCACGGACGATAATTCATCAAACAATGACAAAGGAAAACGGTACTATGATCTACTACGCTACAAAAGAAACTATGAAGATTTTCAAACTGAAAACACCGGAGGATTTGCATCCTTCGATTTCACCCTTAGTGCAGGCGATCAAGCAAAAGGAAGTCGGCCGGCGTATTTACGAATGGGGTTGCAAAGCCTTCTTGTTCGACGGAAGAAACTGCCTGCAAATCATGCATTTTGAAACAAAACTGGTTATTTATCTAATTGATTGGAAGCAGGATGAAATAGAATTTGCCGCAGATGCGGTTGCCGAATATCTAATGGATATGTATCAGGAAGATAAGCAAATGCAGGAAGCGCTGAAACGATTTTTCGCCTCCGCGTGCTATGTGGTATTTGACAAACTTACAGATCGGAGCATGATTACCTGCATGAATTCTATGCTGAATCGATGGGCGATGGACGGCTATCGGTTTTACGATTATATCGACAACGGAACACTATACACAAGGAAAATCAATCGAGATGTGAACAAAATGCCTGCAACGCTTACCGTAAACGGCAAGAAAGAGTGGATCATTCCCTATGACTACTTTGCGCAGACAATTAAGGAACGGTTTTCGGCCAAGAAGCCTACGCTGCGTAAAATAACCCTACCGAAAACATAGAAAACACGATCCGAACGGCCTGAAAATCTGTCATCGGATAGCACACGATGTCGGGAAATGCGCTTGCGTCTGTGTTAAAATGAATGCCGACAGGAGGGAAAAACATGGATTGGATCACGGGAATTCAAAATGCGATCAACTATATCGAGGCACACATCACAGAGGAAATGACTGTGGAGGAAATTGCGGCGCAGAGCTTTTCTTCGCCCTTTCATTTTCAGCGGGTGTTCAGCATTCTGTGCGGCTATACCTTGGGTGAATATATCCGAAATCGGCGGCTGAGTTTGGCAGGAGCGGAATTGGCGAATACCCATGCCAAGGTCATCGATGTGGCCTATAAATACGGCTACGAAACGCCCGAGAGCTTCGCAAAAGCATTTTTGAAATTCCATGGCATCACGCCGTCTCAGGCGCGCAGAGAAGGTGCGATTTTGAAGTCCTTTTCCCGTGTAGCTGTCAAAATTTCATTGGAAGGCGGTAACGTTATGGACTATCGGTTGGAACAGAAAAAAGAGCTGGTGCTGTACGGCTACAAGCGTCGCTTTAGCGGCGACCCAAAGAACAGAAATTTGCAGGATCATAATTTCGTTTGTGAAACCCGGCTCAAGCAGGCGGTTTTGCAGTACATGGCGCACGACGTGGATACGGGGTACAATGTGTTTTCCAACTTTGGCGCGGATGGCTATGATTGCCATATTGCATCCTATTTCAGCGAAGGCGAGAATTTAGCGGATGTGGAAGAGTTTATGGGCAAGGAAGTTGCGGATTGGTTTGAAAAAATCACCATTCCGGCAGGAACTTATCTGATCTGTGAAACGGAAAAGTGCGAATACCCCGCAAATCTGGCAGACGAACTGTATCGACAGGCGGTCACACAGTGGCTGCCCTCCTGCGGCTACGAGCTGGCAGAAGGGCCGGAGGTCGAGATCGTCCATTGGCCGTACAAAGAAGGCGACGAGACGGTGAACGCGTCCCGCTATTTGGAGCTTTGGCTCCCCATCGTGAAGAAATAAGAAAAAGTATCGCCTCCGAGGAAGCCCAAGCGGGCTCGTCGGAGGCGAAAACATTTCATGCGGAGATAGGCGCGGGGGACGGCTGCACGCCCCGCACCCGATGCGTGCACCACCGCGGTTGGGACCGGCGTCCCCGACGGTCCACGTCGCCTTATGCCCGCCGAAAGCCGTAGGGGACGACGCCCTCGGCGTCCCGCTTGTGCTCCCCCGCGGTAGGGGCGGACGCCTCTGTCCGCCCGAAAAAACGCAAGTTTGTCATTTCGAGCGAGCGAATGTGGTATAATAATTTTGGACAACTC
>CAYOZT010000118.1:0-3676 GCA_964408545.1 uncultured Oscillospiraceae bacterium
TTTCGGTAGCAGTAGCTGCTTTCACGATCTCCCACTCGCCCCAGTCGTGGCCGAGCTTCTCGGTCTCGCTATCCTTGTAGGAGTAAGGGCAGTTTGCGCAAGCGTGCAGGGTGTAGCCGTCTTCGGTGCAGGTAGGAGCAACGACCGTCTCGGTCATCGTCTCGTGGTTACAAATCGTGCTCATATCGCCGCCGCAACCGTCGCACTTGCCGTCGCCGTCGTTGTCCGCGTGAGCGATAAGCTGAACCTCTTTCTGCTCCTCAATGATCGCTTCGCAAACGGAGCACTTCTTGCCCTCGGTCAGACCGGTCGTGGTGCAGGTGGGCGCAACAGCGGGGATGATTTCCTCGGTGTGCGGTGCCGTCTCGGTCTCGTCGCCAACATAGCTGTCGCCGCAGGCGCAGGTGTAGGTGGTGTAGCCCTTGGTGGTGCAGGTCGGCTCGGTCACAACCGCGGTATACTCGTGGGTGTGCGCCTCGCAAGGAGCGATGTTGAACGTGATGGTGTGCTCCTCGGTCAACTTTTCGTCCGCGTAAATGCCAACGGAAGTATAAGATGTGCTGTAAGCCATCGTCTTACCGAAGACGGTGTCGACGAGCGTGTAGGTGCCGTCATCGTTCTTCGTGACTTTCCAAACGGGAGAGTGCTCTTCCGCCTCGGATGCAGGGGTCTTGCTGACTGCTACGGAGTTGTACGCCTTAGCGCACAGGTAGCGGCCGAGATTATCCTGAATGGTGATGCCGCCGTCGACATTGGTGATGGTGAAAGCGGAAACCACATCGCTGAGCTTGGGATAGCCATAAGCGAGAGACTCATCCAGATAACCCATGTACTGATTGTTGATGCCGATGCTGTAAGTGCCGTCGGCGATAACGGTCTCTTTCACTTCCTGCTCAATGTAGAAGTAGCAATGGAAGCCGTTGTAAGAGGTCTTAACGGCGCCAACGGTATTAAATTCCTTATCGTTTCTGGTACCGAACGCGTAAGTGCCGTCCTTTGCGCCCTCGGCGGTTCCGGTGATCTCGGCGGACAGCAGGCCGTCCTTCACGGTGTAAACCGTAGAAGCAGTAGCCTCTAGAGCCAAATTCACATAACCGGTGTCGATGACGATGATGTTGATGTAGGTCTTGGTGTTATTGACCATGACGTAGAGGTTGTAGCCGCCGTCAACGGTCTCCAGATAAACATCGGCTGCCTCTGCTGCCTTTTCGGTGGTCAGCAGATAATAGGATTGGTCAGCCTTGGGGCTGCCGGTGATATAGAGGGTCTGCTCCAGATTGCTCTGAACCATGCCGAACTTGTAAGCCTTGCCGGCCTCGGGGTTCTTGACGGTGACCCACTCGGTTTTGGCGAGCTTATAGGTCTCTTCGGCGACTTCGTTGCAGCGCTTACAGGTGTGCTCGCGGGTGCCGTCCTCGGTATCGGTGGCTTCCTTCACGATCTCCCACTCGCCCCAGTCGTGGCCGAGCGCCTTGACGGTCTCCACACCGGTGGTATAGCCGCACTTGGTGCACTCCTGTCCGGCGGTAGAGCCGGCGGTGGTGCAGGTTGCCTCGACAGCCGCAACGTCCGTAAACTCGTGCTCGCAGACTTTCGCCTCGACCATCTGGAAGGTGTACAGTTTCACATCGGACTTATCGCTCAAGCCGTAGCAGGTCAGATAGCCGCTGTACAGCTCGAGATACTGATTGTTTTCGCCGTACTTACCGTTGACGGACTTGATGTAGGAACCACCCTCGGCGCCCTCGAGAATGAAGAGGGTATACTCGTCTTCTGCGTCGACAAATTTCACGTCGGTGCCGTTGCAGTACAGGTACTTATTGTCGGATGTCACGAACGTGACGGAGCCGTCGGCATTCTCACGAACCGTCAACGCGACCGCCTTGCCGCTGTCGGCGCTGACGACCAACTCCATTTTCTCGGTGCCGGAGGAACTCTTATAGAGATAGGATTCCGCGGTGACGTAAACCTTATCGTTGGGGTTATACAGGAAAATTTCGCTTGTGGGAATCTCGATCTTCTCGATTTTGGGAGCATAGCACTTGATTTCCTGCGTTACGCTCTTACCGTCGGCATTGGTGATGGTCGCGGTTAGTGTGAAGTGCACTTCCTCGGACTGATCGACCAGTTTCAGCAAACGGCTGTTTTCCTTTTCGGAGTCTGTCAAAATGACTGCGCCATCCTTGCCGGTGGTGATCTTCAGCTCCCACTCGACCTGATAACGAGAACCGTCAACGGCGATGACCGTTGTCAGCTCCTTGTCGGCGCTAATCTTATTCTCTTCGCCCTTTCCGGCGGTGTTGTACGTTTTGTTCAGCAATGTCCTTGCGCTTTCAAGGTCCGCGGGAACCTGATTGCAAGCTGCAAGCACACCGACGCAAAGCACAAGAATCAGCAAAACGGATATGATTTTTTTCATGGTTTACTCCTTTTCATTTCGTTTCTTATTCATGTACGGTAATGTTATTTGCGGAGAAAACTTTGATTTGGTATTCGCCGTTGTAGCAGTCAACGGTACCGGTGACATCAATGGTTTTATTGAGGAAATCCTCTGCGGTATAAAGTTGACCGTCTTCCTTTTTCAGAACGGTCGTGCGGATGGTAACGACGGTGCCGTCGGCTGCCTTGCAGGTCAGGGTCATCGCGCCGTCGTTATCGCCACCGTTGTTGGTGGTGTAGATTTTCTCTACATACAGATCGTTCATGGCAACGGAAGTGCTCATGATCAGCTCTGCATAGCGGAACTCTTTTTCCTCCGTCTCTTCGCTACCGAATGTCTTGTGCACCTCGAACGTCATTTTCCCATTGACAAACTGCGCGGGATCAACCGTGGTGTAAGGTACGGTTTGGTCGGTTTCAAGGAGTCGGAAATTGCCGGGGTCATTCTTATCATACTGGCTGTATGTAAGATTGGAAACCTGCCACGACCCGCTGAACTGCTGCACGGAGCCGACAATGTGAACCAGATTGCCGGGCTTGAGCTTCGACGCGGGGATGCCGCTGTTAAAGCCGTAGTAGACATTCATGCCGAAGTACATCTCGGTCTCTTCATCAAAAGCCTCGACGTAAATGGTCTGGCTGTTGTTTCGAGTGATGACGCCCTCAAAGATGACGGTCTTGTTCTCGTACTGCTCGATATGCGTGCGCAGTTCTTTCAAATCGACCTCAATGGCTTCCCCGTAGTAGAAATCGGGGTCTTTTTCGCCGGAGAAGATGTTCAGCTGATACTCTTTGGCCTGCAGATAAGCAGCCGCGGAGGCATCGCCGTAACGGTCGTCTTTACCGCCGCAGGCGTGAGACAAGCCCTCTTGCACCAGCTCGAGGTTCAAATTGCGATACTGCGACTCTCCCTTCGGTCTATACCAAATCCAAGCCATGATACGGCTGCCGCTAGAGTCGGTCTTCCACTCGGTTGCGGTGGACTCGACGATGATGGAGTCAGCATTGGACAGCTTTTCCTTGGTGAAGTTGGAGGCTTTCTTGCCGTACGGCTCGATCTGGCCGGTGGATTCGGGGGTATCGCAAGCGGCATAACGCGCTTTCATAACGCCGTTTTCCGAAATGGAACGCGGTACATTAAAGTGGGTGGTGTCGCCGTCGATCAGCATGTAGATGGTGACTTCCTGCTTGAGCGTGTCGCTGTTCATGTCGAGCGTCGTCTGCGCAACATAGTCGA
>CAYOZT010000119.1:0-3601 GCA_964408545.1 uncultured Oscillospiraceae bacterium
GCCGATTTTTACTTTTTCCGTATTTCTACACGCCTTTTCCTTATCGTTTTACTCCCTTATATTTTATCTGTCACAACCCATACTCGTTTTTTATCCACGCTTCCAGTAATAATAGTAAGTTGACGTTAAATAAGTTGCGTTTTGTGTAGCGTCGGTTACCGTCACATCTGTTCCACTCGTCGCTGTTGAATCTCCAGACACAAACCAACCTTCTACATTTTCAAACGTTACACTCGTTAACGAACTACAATCACAAAACGCATAACTTCCTATACTAGTTACGTTTTCGCCTATAGTTACGCTTGTTAACGACGAGCAACCCCAGAACGCATAACATCCTATACTCGTTACACCACTTCCTATCGTTACACTTTTTAACGATTTACACCATGCAAACGTATAATCATTTATTTTTTCTATGTTTGTTAAGTCAGCAGACGTCAGCAATCTTCCTTTTAGGAACAGCTTGTACGCTGCACGATATTCGCCAAAAATATTTCCCTTATCAATTTTTATCCAACTATTAAAATCCCCGTTATACCATATATTGATTAAAACATCACAACACCAAAAAATTGCGTCACCTATATTTGTTACGCTTTCAGGAATAAAAATATTCGACAACAACGCACAATTGTTAAAAGCGCCATATCCTATAGTTTTTGTGCCGTTTGCTATTTTTACATAAAATAACGAACTACACGCAATAAATACATTGTCTCCTATGCTTGTTACACTTTCCGACATAATAACGGCTTTTAGCGTTGAACAAAGAGCAAACGCATAATTATATATTTCGTAACTTTGCCCGTTATAATTGCTTGGCAAATTCAACACCTTATCTTTACCCATGTATCCCACTAAATAATTTGTACTATCATGCGTGTAAAACAAATAACCATTGACATTTACCACGTCGCTTGTTCCTTCTGTTTTAACGTTTAACGCATAATATCCAACATTACCATTATCAGTACTACCTTTTGTTATGTTAAGACTACTTTTGTTTATTACTTCTATCAATTTAAAACAAGAATTGAATGCGCTTTCTCCTATAGCCGTTACGCCATCTGGTATGGTTATACTAACTAAAGAAGATACAATAGGATATCCTCCAACCACACTTTTTACCACATAATTTTGTCCATTATAATTTTCTGGCAATGTAATTATTACATCTTCCCCAACATATTTGATAAGATAATTCACACCATCTTCAGTATAAAACAAAAAATCGTCTTGTCGTACTATATCACTAGTTCCGTCCGTCTTTACAACACACTCCCTGCCACAAATCTCGACTTCGCTTAAGTCGATACTGCTTCTGTTTATTATCTCTATTACGGCCGTTGCCTCAAAAGCCCATTTCTCTATACTTGATAAACTTTTCCCTAGCGTTATGCTTAATAAACCATAACACTCATAGAACACACCACTACCCATACTTGTCACACTGTCAGGTATAACTATATTCGCCAAAGAAGAACAACCTTGAAAAGCACCGCTTTCTATACTCATTACTCCCTCGGGTATTTCTATATTCTCTAAAGAGAGACATAAATAAAACGCTTCTGCACCTATTTTATTTATACTTCCTGAAAGAATTGCTGTTGTCAAAGAACGACAATTATAAAAAGCCATTTCTCCTATATTTGTTGCTTTTTCTCCTATCACCACGCTTGTTAACGACGTACGAATAAAAAATGCACGTTTATATATTTCATAATTTTGTCCGTTATAATCGTTTGGAAGCGTTAAATCTGAGTCAAATCCTTTATATCCCAACAAATAGTTCACACCTTCATGGGTATAAAACAAATAATCATCGATATTTACAACGTCGCTTTCTCCTTCTGTTTTAATATTTAATGCATAATATCCAATGTAGCCGTTATCAGTACTACCTTTCGTTATATCTAAACTACTTTTATTTATTACTTCTACTAGTTTAAAACAATTTTCAAATGCACCATCTTCTATTTTAGTTACAGTGCTCGGTATTGTAATACTTGTTAACGAAACACAGTATGTAAAAGCATTACTTGATATCTTGGTTATGCCATACGGGATAGTTATTTTGCTTAAATAATAACAACCAGAAAACAACTCTGCACCAAGCTCTAATATGGTTTCAACTTCTTCTGCAATGCTTGCATAAGTCACGACAGCAGTTTGACTGTTTGATTGCTCGCCAAACGTTACTTCCGTCAGACTGGAACAACCACTAAAAGCCCCGTTTCCAATGCTGTTTATAGTATTTGGGACGTTAATACTTTCTATTATTTTATTGTTTACAAACGCCTTTTCGTCTATACTCGTGATTGTTTTTCCATTTATGGCTTCTGGAATATTTAAAGTTTTAAGCGTTAAACCGTATTCTGTTAAGCCTATTATCGTTGAACCGTCCTCACTTACAGCATACGCCAATTCAGAATTCACTTCGGTATCCTGTGGCTTTTCCTGTTCTTCCGTGTTGTTGTTACAAGCAAACAAACCGAAACAACACAGTGCCAGTGTTACAGCCAACACACAAATGTAAACAAGTTTTTTTCTCACACTCATTTTACTTTCTCCTTAAAAGTAATTTTTAATTTTTTAAGCCGTGACCAATATTTAACTTAAAAAACTCTTTAACGATTTAAAACAAATTAAAATAAAAACGCCGTTCCCAAACGGAACGGCGTTAATCTCTCGAATAATTTTTCACCCTCGTTTGGCACGACGCTTTTTCGTCATTTATTACAGCGTAAAAATGCCTATTCTTAAAGGGGCAACTTAACCCAAATCTTACAGCAAAAACAAAGTGAGCGTATGGATTAAAACTTTTTTTCGCTTTTACACAATGATTTAATTTGGTCGCATATTCACTTTACTACACTTTTACGCCTTTTGTCAATCGTTTTTTTATACTCTCACCATTTCTTACCTTTTCGTATCAACAATTTCAATGAGCAAAAAAACAAATACAAACCGCCACAGAAACGACTTTATCCTTTTTAAATAAATTTTCACTTTTTATTAATACAAAATGAAAACGCAGGGCGACAAAATGATGTACCACCCCAAAAAGTTAGAAAAAAATAAACATATTGGAATTAAGTTCGGTTTTTTATCGGACTCATTTTCAATTTTAAGATATTCTTTCGTTGTTGTAATAATAAATACATTTGTGTCGTTTTTGTATGAAAACGTTAACTCTTTCAACTTTTTTTGTATACTTATCGTTTACACAGTATAATATACCGCTAATTTGTTAATTAAATATTTTCTTTTTATTTTAAAAGTTAAAAAAGCCTTATAAAGAAAAACACTTGTAAATCACAAGCGTTTTTAAATAGAATAAGAATAAGTCTTATTCTTATTCTGCAATAAACTACTAAAAAAAGTTTAAAAACAAATCAACTAATACCCTTTTTAAGTCTTACAATTTCTCATTGTAAAATCAGACCTATCGCCGTTTTTCCTTTATACAAAATTAAAAAGCCCATACAACATTTTTTGATTTTAGACTATATTGGCGTTCCATTTTTATATTGTATATTTCATATATTGCATATATTTATATATAATGTATATGGTGTTTTTACGCAAATATAAAACT
>CAYOZT010000120.1:0-3599 GCA_964408545.1 uncultured Oscillospiraceae bacterium
CCGCCAGCGTTCGTCCTGAGCCAGGATCAAACTCTCAAAAATTTGTATCTAAACTGCCTCTCGGCAGCTCAAACCATTTTTCGAGAAAAATCGCTTCTGGCAATTTTTTACTCAAGAATTTCGTTGGCTGTTCATTCGATTCTTACGAATGTTCTTAAACAAATCCATTTATTTGTCCAAGGTGTTTTTTCGTTCGTCTTCATGTTATTCAATTTACAAGGTACACCCATCCGCCGTAGCGAACTTTGCCATTATATATCAGTTTCTTCCATTTGTCAAGAACTTTTTTCAGGCTTTTGCAAATTTTTTGGCGGCCGAGCGGCCGTCACGCGGATAGCTTGAATACTATAGCACTCCGCGTCGGCATTGTCAAGCACTTTTTTCGACTTTTTTGAAAAAATTCGGAGGGCTTTTGCAAGCCCCCCGTTTTTTCCTTTATTCGGCATCTTCGATCAGGCCGTAGCCTCCGTCGTTTCGTTTATATACCACGGCGAAGGCGCCGCCGTTATCCTCATCGCGGAACGCAAAGAAATTATGCTCGAGCAGGTTCATCTGCATCACGGCCTCTTCCCTGTGCATGGGCATCATGCTGAACTTTTTCACGCGAACGATGCTCAGATCGTCCTCCGACTCATCGAGTGCAAAGGAGGTCTCCTCGGCGGAGCGGACGAAAGCATCCTGCTTCAGTCTGCGTGCGAGGCGCGTCTTGTTCTTGCGGATCTGCCCCTCGATGGTCGCAACCGCAGCGTCGATCGACGCGAACATATCGGAGGTGCTTTCCTTTGCACGGAACCACGTGCCTGCGCCATGAACTGTCAGCTCCACGATGTTGCGGTTCTTTTCCACGGAAAAGGCGATCAGTGCCTGCGCGTCTTCGTCGAAGAAGCGGGCAAGCTTCATCACTTTTTTCTCAGCGTATCGGTGGACATTTTCGGGCAACTTCACTCGTTTTTCACTGTACTGGAATTTCATATGCGACAGCTCCTTTCGTTTCACCGATCATTCGGTGTAAGCACATTATACCATAGTTTGCGGACGGATGCAAGTACAATATATAGAATAATGTGTGAATTCCCGAACGATCACGTTTCGTCATCCAAGAGCGCGGTCATCACGAGATCGTACAAAAGCTCCGATTTTTCCTCGAGCGAGGTTTGCAGGCGCTTTGCCTGATGATGATCGGGCGCGATCAGTTCCAAGCGCATCAGCTCGCCCGTCGGATCATGCAGCAGCAGACGCACCGCGATCTCGCCCGACGCGCGCTCATCGATCTCGGTCGTGACGCGGCTACTGCGTCGTACGCGGCGATTGAAATCGGCGACCGCGTCGTCGACGCGGCAGCGCAGGCTGTACATCACCTCTTCGGCGGTCAGCTCCTGCGTTTCTCTTCCTTTTTGCGTGATCTCGTAAGTATCGCCCTGCTGCTGCAGGTGTCCCGTCGTCACCATCTCGGGGATCGCCGTGCATACGTCAAAATAGCTCAGTCGTTCGTCCTGAAAGCACAGCTCGTAGATCTGCTGCAGATTCACGGCGGACTCCACCCGCGCCATAATATACAAGATCAACACCTTGACGGCCATCATATCGCGAACAAATCCAGATTGCATTTTTCATCACCTCTGCCCACATTATACTATATTCCCGCAAAAAATCAAGGGAAAGTCGTCGAAATCCGCACAGACCGATCTTCGCTGCCTTGCACCCGTTTCGGCGCAGGCGCATATCCTGCTATGAAAGGGTGATGCCATGAAAGGATCCGTGTTTTACACCGCAGGCGCCTCCGATGCACTGCAGCACGCAAAGCTGCGGCTGCAGCAGTGGGGCTACGTTTTTTCTCCCATCCCGAGCGAGCACGTGACGCATCTGCTGCTGCCCGTGCCGAGCTTCGACGCGCCCGACGTTCTCAAGGGCGGACAGATTTTTTCGCAGGTGCTGCGACATTTGTCGGAGAATGTCACGATTTTCGGCGGAAATTTGCCGTCGCTGCCGTATCGCTCGGTCGATTTTTTGCAGGATGAGGACTATCTTTGTGAAAACGCCGCCATCACGGCGCGCTGCGCCTGCCGGATCGTGCGGCAAAAATGCGAATTGCAGGACGCGGCCGTGCTCGTGATCGGCTACGGGCGCATTGGGAAGTGCCTGCTGCCGCTGCTGAAAGCGCAGGGCGCATACGTCACGACGGCGGTACGAAAAGAAAGAGATCTGTCGCATCTGCGCGAAAACGGCGAAAGCGCCGTGCACATCCCGCTGTGGGACACGCGGCGCTACGATATCATCATCAACACGGCGCCTGCGGCGCTGTTGGACGAAAAACAGGCGCATCCGGATGCGCTGCTGATGGATCTGGCTTCGGTGCGCGGGATCGCGGGAGAGCGGGTGCTGTGGGCACGCGGGCTGCCGTCGAAAATGGCGCCCGATGAGTCGGGCACGCTGATCGCAAAAACGGTCGTGCGTTGTCTTTCGGGAAAGGAGCGGTTATGAAGATCGGATTTGCCATGTGCGCTTCGTTTTGTACTTACGGTGCAGTCTTCCCCGTGATCGAGGAGCTGGCCGCGCAGCATGAGATCATCCCCATCCTCTCCCCTGCCGCGGCGGCGACCGACACACGTTTCGGCACGGCGAGCGAGCACATTCGACGTTTGAC
Organism: uncultured Oscillospiraceae bacterium; assembly: GCA_964408545.1. Classification (GTDB taxonomy): domain Bacteria; phylum Bacillota; class Clostridia; order Oscillospirales; family Oscillospiraceae; genus Faecousia. The sequence goes on from CAYOZT010000120.1 coordinate 2,645, forward strand.
GCAGCTGTGCGGCCGTGCGCCGTTGACGAGTTTGACGGATGTCGAGCCGATCGGGCCGAAGCGGATGCTCGATGTGCTCGTCATCGCGCCGTGCACGGGAAATACGCTCGCAAAACTTTCGAACGGCATTGCCGACACGGCTGTGACGATGGCGGCCAAGAGCCATTTGCGTAACGGCAGACCCATCGTGCTGGGCATTTCGACGAACGACGGCCTGTCGGGCGCGGCGGAGAATATCGGGCGGCTGCTGAATCGGCGGAATTTTTATTTCGTGCCCTTTGGGCAGGATGACGCGCTCGGCAAACCGTGTTCGCTGGTGGCAAAGTTCGAAAAGCTGCCGCAGACGCTTGACGCCGCCGTGCAGGGCTATCAGCTGCAGCCGATTTTGGGAAAATAGGCGCTACGCCCACCCCCCGGCAATGCGCGGTAGGGCGGGGACACGTCCCCGCCGCCCCGTACGACGATTGCACAGCCGGTCTAATAGCCAAAAGTAAAGTCATGTCATCCTGAGCGAGCGAAGCGAGTCGAAGGATCCGTTCTTTTTCGCGCTGAAAGGTGCGTATCGTGCGGGACGCCGAGGGCGTCGTCCCCTACGGTTTTCGGCGGGCGGACAGATGCACCCACCTCGCGGCGATGCGCGGTAGGGCGGGGACACGTCCCCGCCGCCCCCGTTCGACGATTGCACAGCCGGTCTAATAGCCAAAAGTAAAGTCATGTCATCCTGAGCGAGCGAAGCGAGTCGAAGGATCCGTTCTTTTTCGCGCTGAAAGGTGCGTATCGTGCGGGACGCCGAGGGCGTCGTCCCCGACGGTCCGCTTGCCCGCCTCGCGGCGAGGCGCGGTAGGGCGGGGACACGTCCCCGCCGCCCCCGTACGGCGACCGCACAGCCGGTCTAATAGGCAAAAGTAAAGTCATGTCATCCTGAGCGAGCGAAGCGAGTCGAAGGATCCGTTCC
>CAYOZT010000121.1:0-3502 GCA_964408545.1 uncultured Oscillospiraceae bacterium
CGCTGTCAACGTAATACGCCGTATCATCAAGCACTACCACGTCGGAAACGCTTAATGAATGCCCCTTGAAATCTTCGGGACGTTCCATATTGAAAACATAGAACGCTGACTCCAGCTTTTCGCCTGTGCTTTTGCCGCTTAACATCGAAACGTCAGCTTCATACACCTTGTCATAGGTTTTGAAATCAGGCTTCAACCCTGCCTTTGTCAGCCTTTCATAAGGTTCAAACCTTACGTCACGGGTTTCATCGACTCGTCTTATCTGATAGATTTCAAAGGTCTTGGCATATGCTTCAAGTTTCGGAGCGTTTATGAGATTTGCAAGCCTGCTGTTGCATTTCTCATAATCTCCCTTTGACATAACCTTTCCCACCGCATAGGTATCATCACTGTTTTTCACATACTCCTGCAAGATATGCGTATCAGGCGATTTCTTGTCGGTGTTAGGGGTAATGCGATATGTCACGGCAGGAAGCTCCTTTGTCTGATTTCTGTAAATCTCCGCCGATTTCTCATCAAGGGTCTGCGGGTGAACAAATTCACACTTAACGGTACTCTGCTTGCTTTTATAAATATCAAGCAGAGCCTTTTTAGCTTCCTCAACAGTAGCAATACCGGACTTTGCAACTGTCACAAGTCCGTCTGCACTTATTGTTGCTACCGCAAATTTACGGTCAGAGGTCTGACGAACAGCGTAATATTCAACAGGCTTCGGCTTTATCCCTGCTTCTTGTTTGCGCCTCTCCAGCTTGTCCTTTGCCGCCTTGTATGCTTCGCTGTTTTCCTTTGAATAGGTCTTTTCGGTCAGCAAGTCATAGTCCTTTTTGGAAACATCCATCTGCCCTGTTCTACCCTCTGTATCTACATAGGAAATATTCATCTGAGTAACCTTTTCATAAAAATCCTTTGCACTTAAATCGGACATTTTCTGCTCATAGTCATAGGCAGCATTATCAAGCCAACCTATGCCATCAACAAAATATTCATTCGCGGACGAATCGTAGTATTTTGTTTCGGGAATACCACGATGATCGTCACGCAGTTCTACACGTTCAACGGGCAACAGAAACTTATCCTTACAAACATCAGGTAATTCAGGCTTGTCGATAGCTTTTTCAAGTGCCTTTATCTGCACCTGTGCTTCCGTGATGAAACCGTCCAGCACAGTAGGGTGTGTCTGAAATACCGGAGGATACCTGTTTTCGGGAATATCAAAACTCTTTGCCCATTCCTTATTCTTTGGGGAAATTCGTCCGTCATAATCGTGACGAACAACATATTCCGCAAGGATTCTGCTCACCTTTTCCGCACCGTGTTTCTCAATAACTGTAGCTGCCGCCTGTTTCAGATTATATCGGTACAACTCATAATTGTTATCCGAAATTGCCTTGTCAATATCAGCCGCTATATTTTCAGGCTTTTTAGGCACAGCCTTTGAAACAGGGGCTTTATCCGCAAACGGCTTGGCATTCCGTTCCTTGCTCTTTGAATAACTCACCTTGACCTTTGCAACAGCCGCTTCATATTTTGCCTTATCAGCCTTGTTAATGGTTATTGTAGTAACAGTACCCTTTTTAAGTCCGCTGAACCTCACACCGTCCTCGTCAAGCTGTTTTGCAATATTGAGAGCGTGACGGGTTTTGAGATTTGTAATATATTCAAGCTGTCCCTTTTCCCCCAGCTCCTTGTATGGTGTATTACCAATAACATTCGGATTTTTGCTTACGGGTTCTGCTGTTTTTTCAACATTGCCACGCTGGGACTTTTCAAATTCAAGCTGTGCCGTGTACTGAAATTCAGACAAATACAGCTTTGCCGTTTCGGGAGCGTTTTCAATATCTTCTCGGCTTTCAGCACGAACACCGTCAACATATACATCCAAATCCTTATCCCACATTTCAAGGGCGATTTCCTTTGAAACGGGTATCAGCTCGCTGTTCTGCTCACGGGCAACATCGGGACTCGGCTCTTTTTCGATACCGAAATATCCCTCAAAATTTTCTATTTCGGAACGTGACTCTGCCATTCCCTCCGTATTGTCGGGATAAAGAAGATATACCGCTTCGCCTCTGTCATAGGCTTCAAGAGCAGCTTCCTTTGTGTCAATCGGCGTCATATATGTAAAGTCATAGCCGTAGCTGTCACGCTGTCTTTGAATTTCCTCCATATCCGTTACAAACTGTACTGTATCGGATATATTTTCATGATTGCCTGCAAAATCAAGGATTTTGTCGGTATCCTCCTTTGAGAAATTCACACCTCTGTCGGCACAATCTTCAATAAGAAATTCCGCTTTCTGAATGTTGTTAAGCTCAGTATCAGCCAACTTTTCATCCATTGTAAGGTCAAGTTTCTGCAATTTCAGCAGTTCCGATTCGATTTCGGAAGAAATCTTCTTCGCCGCTTCCTGTATTTCCTGCAATGCACTTTTAAGCTGTTCAAGCTGTTTTCCGTCACTCCAAGAAGCTATGTACGGAAAAGAATATTCCGAGGTATCAATACCGAACCTTTCCGCTACCATAAACGCAACGGACTCCGCCTGAACCTCTTTTTCATTTCGGGGAGATTTGTTTGTTACAATATCCTTTGCAGGGTCGTGCAAAAGATTATGTGCTGCTTCGTGAAATGCAGTTTTTAAGGTCTGTGCGTCGCTCATACCGCTTTTAATTACAATCTCATTGTTAGTGGCACTATAATATCCCTTTGCACCGCCCTTTATGTCTTTAAACTCAATAGCAATGCCCGTAACCTTTTTGAGAGCCGCAAAGACGGCTTCTTTTCTTGCACTGTCTATATCTCCCGTCAGCTCAGTAACAGGGTCGGGAAGCTCCTTTCCGCTTGTCTGGGAAACATCGAAAACATAGACTTTCTTAAACGCAAGTCCTGTCATCGGCTTTTCAACCGTTTCCATTTTCTCTGTTCCGTCGGGGTTATATAACTGATTGCCGAACTCGTCAACGGCGGGACGTTCCGTTTCAAGCACCTGATTTGTCTTGTATGCAACAGGTGCAAGAATTTCAATACCCGTCTGACCTCGTTCAACCTGTCTGCCAAGCTGTTTCCACTTGCCGTATGCCGCTACAAGAGTTGCATCGGGTCGCTGCAAATTGATAAGAAGCGTGTTTCGTGCGGAATAGTCTGTAAACTTTGAAGCAAATTTCAGATATTCCTTGTATTTGTCGGACTGAAAGACCGCCTTAACGCCCTCGTCGATACGCTTTATCATTTCGTCCATTTCCGCCTGTTTCTGTGCGTTATAGGCGGCTTTTTCTTCGGGGGTGTATTCTTTTCTTGTATATGCCATAGTTATACCTCCAATCATCGTTTCATTTTGTTATACATAGGCTTCGGAACGTTATTCTGAGAAACGGGCGGAGTCTGCGGCTTTGGATTTACCCTATCCGCCGTATATGCAGAAACAGGCATAGCAACTACAACACTTGCCGATTGCACAGGCTCATTCTCTGTCGGAATATCCGATACAGGCATAGGCTCATCGTCA
>CAYOZT010000122.1:0-3479 GCA_964408545.1 uncultured Oscillospiraceae bacterium
ACCTTGCAATTATATATACCGTTTTCCGTTGTAACGGAAATAACATTCGCACCTGTTGGCAGATAGAAATAGAGCTTATTCGTATCCAGCGTAGAAACACCATTCACACCGTAGGTGCAACCTTCTATTTCTATTGCCGTTACTGCGGTTGTTTCCGTCATTCCGTCCAGTGTAAAGGCGACTTTTGAAACGGAATTCCCGCCACTGTCTGTGAGCTTACCACCGGAACCGTCATATCCACCGCCAATTTCACTTGCACTTGAGCCAGCTTGTGCTTTTACATTTCCACCGGTGATTGTAACAGTTCCACCTGAGCAACACCGTCCACCACCAATTCCAGCTCCAGCATGACCACCGATAGCTGTCACCGTACCTCCAGTAATGGTAATTATTCCACCATTATACTTATTTGTTTGGTCCCAATCAGCTTGTCCGGATCCTATTCCTGCGCCGCCATAACCTCCTTGCGCCACCACTGTACCACTATTTATTGTTATTGTTCCTCCTGATTTGTTATATGTTCCACCGATACCAGCTGAATAGTCCCCGCCTGTTGCATTGAGAACCCCGGCTCCGTTAATCGTAACTGTTGCCCCACTCGGAACATGCATGCCGGGGTTCTCGCCCCAACACTGAAATGTATTTGTTCCGTTCAAAGTCAGATTTACTGTTGCACCGGATTGAATTTCGAACGGACTTGCAGATCCGCTGATTTTACAATCATGCAAAACCACATTGGGACTACCGCTTTTGACGATCACTCTGTTTGTTTCCGTTTCTCCGGTAATTACAATCAAATCAGTTGCGGCAAAATTTCTATATCCGTCGCCGCCGTAACCACTGTATTCCACTTTTAATGTTCCATCGGAGTTCTGACTAATCGTAATGGAACCGGCACTGATGTCCAAAGAACTTTCTTTGTCCAATGCCACTACTTTTACAGTAAAGTCCTTTGTATAACTTTTTCCGTAAGCTGTACCGTTTTCCACGGTTGCACGGACGGTAAAAGTGCCTTTTTTCGTTGCAGTCAGCACACCGTTGTTTACTGTTGCACCGGTATCGCTCTGCCCACTGATGATAGACCATGTAATCGTCTGGTAACTTGCATCGGAGGGAAGAACTTTAGGTAAGTTGATTTTGGCGTTTACTATTATAGATGCCGGAACATCCGCACTAAGTCCCGTTACAGGTGTATGGTTAACGGTGATTTCAAAGTTTTCCGTTTTTGTAGTATATCCGTCGGAAACCTTTACTTTAACAGTAACCTTACCTGCACCGGCCGCATAGAGCGTGCTGCCGTTGAGCGTTGTACCCTGTGCTGTCGCAGTTCCAAGCTCATAAGTTATTGTGGGAGTCAGGGTTGTATCACCCGTCAATTTTGCCGACAGGGTAATATTTGTATTTGCCCCAATCTCCGTGGGCATTCCCGAAATAGTGACCTTGCTCATATCCACATAAGTGCTTGTCAATTCTGTCTGCTCGCCGGCTTTGGTCACACCGTAATAATCGGTTCCGTTCAAGGTCACTTTCGCATTTCCACTTGGCAGCCAAATATACAGTCTGCCGTTTTGCAGATAATAATCGCCGGATTGCAAACTATATGTATTTCCGTTTATACTTGCGGAAGTATTACCGAAGGAGCTGATACCTTCGATATACGCCGCATAGCAGTTTACCGTTCCGCTACCGGTAAAGGCATTGCCATAAACCGGGCCGTACAGATACATCGTTCCGTTGTTGACAAGGCTACCGTTGTTTTGAAGCGTTGCATCTTTCGGCACGGTCAGCGTTTCACCCGAACCCACCGTCAAGGTAACGCCGTTTGGAATTATGCCGTTGCCGGTAACACTCCATACACCGTCTTTTTTCTGTACCACATTATCTGCTTTACCACCATTATTAGTATAAATAGTTGTTCCAACGGCATCGAAAATGGTTACTGTGCCAACTTTGTCACCACTACTACCGGCAGTATACGTATTGCAATAAACACCCTCAGTAACAGTACCACCGGTAATGGTAATATTGGATATCCCGGTAAATGAACCGTAGTATTGTCCTGCAAGAATTCTTTTCACCGTACCACCTGTCATAGTAACAGAACCGTTGACACCACGCATACCGTCACCATTGGCAGAACCGACAAAGATGTTCCATTCGGACAGATCTTCTCCGTCTTCGCCGTTGTTTGTTACATATTTCTTGGTCGAGCCGTCCATATACCAGACTCTCGTGCCGTTCGGTGCTTCCTCAATGGTAATCGCCGTACCGTTTGCAAAAATGCAGTTTCCGGCAATAAGGTGATTTTCCTTACGAGTAGGTGCGTATGCACCGGTATCTGCCGCTGCATACGCTGTCATACTCGTCATCGGTATCATACTGAACACCAGCACCAATGCCAGCAGCAGACTTAAAACTCTGTTCGATAGTTTTCGATTTTGCTTCATTTAAAATCCCTCCAAATTTTTCAGTCAAGGGGAGTTCTTAGTAGTATAGTATATACTACTAAGAGGGATATCCCTCTTGCGTTTTTTCTTTCTATATTGTTAAGATAATTTCTCCACCAATTCTGTTTTTCGGTTGAGTGAAATATCTGTATTGGTCTCTTCTAAGGTCTGCTCGATATATTCCTTGAACTCGGAAAATATCCGCTGACCGTATTTCCGGTAATCCATACTCAGTACTTTTTCTATCTTCATCTGCCGTCGTTCTTCCGGCACATTATAAATACGGAGTATGTTATCCATTGCACCGGCGATTCTTTTTTCAAGCGGCGGTGACTGCGAAGTCTGTTGAAAAGTAACATATTCAATGCCGGATACCAGCATTTCCGCTTCTGCAAAATCTTCTTCCGTCCAGTCCGGACAAAATTCCGCAAATACTTCTTTTGCCCTTAACTTATCGTTTTGCTGTATGAGTTCCAGTGATTTTTTATTCGTATAAGCATTGACATAAATATCTCTTGCCACCTCACTTTCCTCACACATGGCAGCCATTGCGGTAAGTTCTAAGCAGATTGCCATTATCGGTGTTTCTCCTTCATCCTCATACTCACGAAACAGTTTCCACTGAAAGTCTGCCAAAAGCTGGATGAATACAGCAAATATATCTTCTTTTTTCTTAAAATGGTAGGTTAAATTTCCCAAGGTTGTTCCGGCTTCCTTACACACGGCACCGGGATAGGTCTTGGAAAACCCACGTTCTAAGAAGGATTTCGATGCCGCAGTCAGTATCTCTAATCTGGACATTTTGCCCTTCTTCCATTGTCCCATTCTCGTTCCTCCACATATCTGTATGTTTTTATTTTAGTAATGTTACTGATATTCTATCGCAACATCACCCAAATAGCAATAAAAATTATTCAATTTTATGGTAACTCGTGAAAAATTTACAGACTATTAATGATTGAAGATTGATGTACCAGATGACTGCCCTTACGAGCAGCCATCTTTTTTAATATGCCGGGATACCGTAACCAT
>CAYOZT010000123.1:0-3438 GCA_964408545.1 uncultured Oscillospiraceae bacterium
AACTTATGTTTTCTCAAAGCCATATATACTGTCAATAGGGATATACATAATGTCAATATGGCTATTGTTACTAGCAGTATTGTGGTTGTATGGTCTATGCGTTCTTTTACTAGGATTATGGTTGTATTAGGTAGTAATTCTAGGTTTAAACAGTTATTATCTACGCTAAAAGATACTTGGTTTAGTATGCCATTCTCTCCTAGGGTGTATACAACTAGGCCTTTACCTTTACGCAAGTCTAGGTCTTTTAATTCTAGGTTTATCTTTATCTTTTCTTCTTTATCTTCAGATATTATCTTTACTGCTTCTATGTATTCATTCTCTTTATGTAGGTTATCTAGTTTAGTTGTTACATCGGTATTTAGAGATATCTTTTCTACGCTTAATTCTTTATCTACTTTGAATATCCCCTCGCTTACTGTTAGGGTATATTTATCTGTTGTAGTTGTCCTACTAGATAGATGGATATCGAAAAAAAGAATTGTATCCCCTCTTAGTTCGTAGTTACTATCTTTTGAGAGTATTACTTCGCAGGTATAGTTCCCTGCCTCTATTGGTTCTTTGGAGTACTGTATTGTATACTCCTCATTATCTACCATTCCAATTAATTCTACTGTTACATATTGTGCCCTACCTGTATACATTAGGTTTAAATAATTACTAAAGTGTACTACTACAGGTCTAGGGAGTATCTTTATCTTAGCCTGTATATCTTTAGGTTTATTGTAATTACTATCTACTGTAAATGATGCTATTACTGTATACTCACCCACATTCTTTATCTCTCTATGTGTATACTCTACAGATATTACTCCCTCAGGCAATGAGCCTGTAATGCTAGGCGTATACACCTCTCCTGTATATGTTATTTCTCTGTCTTCTAGGGTTACACCAGACATATCTACATTAGCTTTAGTTATGGTGTATGGTAATTCTTCTTTTGTTAAAACATAATTAGAATTAGATACATTATCTACTATGGCAGTGTAACTCCCTGCTCTAGTATTTTTATTACCCTTTAATATTACCTCTACTACGTCTTCCAGTAATACACCATCTAAGATACATTTTACTTCTATCTCTTTGCCTGTATAACCAAAATTATCTTTTACTAGAGATATATCTAGTTGCTTTGGTTCTATCTTTAATTTTGCAGTAAGGGGTGATGGAGTAATATAATTAGAATTGGTATTTGTAAAGTTTAGAGTAATTGCATACTCCCCTACATTTATGTATTCCGTACATGGTTCTGCACTAAGTCCATCTGGCAAAGTACCTTCTAGGCCAATAGTCTGTGGAAGACCTGTATATGTAACTACTTTATCTTCAAACTGTATATCTAGTATATACTGTATTCTAGATATTACTAGCCTTCCTGTAAGTACAGCATCTCCTACCAATTCATAATTAGAATTAATAGGCTCTAGAGTAAATGCAATTGTATATTCTCCAGCATCAATATATTCATTCTTTGTACTGGTATATGTTACTTTATCTGGTAGATTAGATAGGGTTAAGCTATGGATAGAGTTATTAAAAGGAGTAGTTAAGTTATTTACCTCCACCATAGATACATCTATCTTTTTAGAAGTTACTAATACTACCTTTTCTAGTCTACTTATGCTTAGGGGCATATAGTTATTTGTATCCTTTAGAGATAATTCTAGTATTATTTTATGTTCTCCTACACTTAATTTAGAGGATAAATTCGAGTACTCTACTTTTACCTCTTCTGGTACTCCAGAAAGTTTAGGGATATATTCACTATCTATGTACTCTATCTCTGCATTGAGTAAAGTAATATTAGTAATATCCACTTCTGCTCTCTGTATTACGAATGTATACTCTTTACTATCTTCATCTAAAACATAATTTGTATTAGTTATACTAGCTGTAACTATATAATTTCCTGCATTTATCTGGGTAGCATTAGAAAGTGTTAGACCCAATTCCTCTTTAGATATATTATCTATAGGGGTAGCAGTAACATATATATTTTCTTTGGTATAAGTATTACTAGTCTGAGTATATTCCAGATGTATTTCTTTTTGTCGTACTTTTACATTTAGAGTATCTGTATCTAGTAATATATTTTCTTTATCTGTAGATACCTTTATCTCGTAATCTCCAGCTAAGATTATTTCCTTTTCTTCTATCTTAAGATATTCTTTATCTTCTCCATCTAGGTAGTATGCCTTCAAATTTGGAAAGATATTACTACCAGTGTAAGTAAATGTATCTTCCTCTAATTTAACATTTACCTCTTTACTTGTATTAAATGTAACTTCAATACTAGCATCTAAGTCTTCTCCTATGTGTGTTACTAGTATTGCCATATGGCTTTTGTTTTCGTACAAGGTTTTGTAAGTAAGGTTAGTAGTGGCTATCTCGTAATCTAGAGATAACATATCTACATAAACTAAATAATCTCCACCGACTCCCATTACTTTACTTTGTGTATCTTCTGTAGTATTACATACTGTCTTTACTTCTAGATTAACTACATCTTTGCTTACTTCGTTTAGAGCAGTTACTGCAGTATCTTTAGTTACTATGTGGTAATTATCTAGGATTTGTGGAGAGGATTTATCATAAAAAACTGATGCTATGGAATATGTCTTTGTATTTAGTTTTGAGCTTTCTGAATACATTGCTCCAGTACAGTACGCATTAGCAACTACTGTATCCGTATCCTTATCCGTATCCTTATACTTTCCCGATGGGATAGTTAGAATAATATCTCCCTCTTGTAAAGACTTATCCTTTAAGACTTCTTTTTTACCATCTTTTACATTATCTACAAAACCTACATAATCTAGTATGGGAGTATATGTATCCCAAGATATAGTTATCTCTCCATCTCCTACATATTCAAATTTGTCTAAGTAGTATCCAGCATATACTCCATTACCTCTAACTATTATAGAGGGTAATACCTCTTTTTCACTAGATAAATCTACACCTATCTTACTTTCTATCTTTGTATTTTCATTTACCTCTATGTATCCATCTTCTAGATATATACTAGGTATATCTATCTCTTCTAATATTATCTTTTCTGCCGAGGTTTTTATACCCATTTCAGTCTTAGATGTAATTACTAATTTCTTTACATATAGACTACCATTATTCTCTATTCCAATATTACTTTCTACATCTATTACTAGATTATCTACCTCTAACGTTACTCCCTCTTCTACCTTTATTACTGTATCTACTTTACCTTCGCCCTGTATTACCACATCTTCCATACAAGTATCTTCGGTAATTAATATATATTCTCCACTCTGTTTTTCTTCAATATTATATACAGATTTATTACTCTCTTCTTCTACTTTTTCGGCATACACATACATATTTTCAGTACCTAATATACCTGCTAATATAACTAGCAATAGGCATATTAACCACTTTATCTTTTGCATCTTTTTACTCCCC
>CAYOZT010000124.1:0-3333 GCA_964408545.1 uncultured Oscillospiraceae bacterium
TGGTCTGGGACGGGGAAAATGCCTATGTTTACCTCTTTGCAGAGGATGGCGAGGCAGATTTGCCGCCCATTGACACACCCGAAAGTCCGCTATGTGAGGATAGCGAATGAGATCCTCATGTATTTTCGCTCGCAGAGGAAGAGTGCGCAGGATGTTTCCTTATCGGACTACATCGACAGCGGGGCGGACGGGGCGGCGCTGTCGCTGATGGATGTCGTGGCGGAAGAGACGGATCTTCTTGAGACCGTCAGCGACCGCGAAACGCTGCGCGCCCTGCGCCGCGCGATGCAGAGCGAACTGAGCGAGCAGGAAAAGCTCGTCGTCACGCTGCGCTACGGGCTCGGCGCGCACGCGCCCATGCGTCAGCGCGAGGTCGCACACATCACGGGAATCAGCCGCAGCTATGTTTCCCGCATCGAAAAACGTGCGCTGCAAAAACTGCGGCAAGCGCTGCAATAAGCCGAAATAATGCTTGCAATCCGCAGAGATGTCCTGTATAATAAAAACAATGAATACTTTCATAAAGGAGAGAACCTGCCATGAAGCTTGCAAAAAAGATCATTTTATGGGCGCTGGGGATATTGCTGCCGATCATCCTTATCCTCGGGATCATTTTCTGCGTCGTCTATGCCGACCGCTTTAAGACGATGTCGAGCATCGAGAAGATCTCAAGCTATGACGACGGCTACGATCTGTACCGCATGAATATCAAGCACGAGTACGACATCGACGCGATCATCGCCTACGGTATCGACAGCGACCAAGACTTCCTCGATGCCGTCGTCGAGCAGGCGCTGCCGCTGCTGCCGATCAGCATCAAGGTGCCGAGCTTCGCGTGCAGTGCGTTCCGTCTGACGGACGGCGACGGGGACGTGATGATGGGCAGAAGCTACGATTTCCGCAAAAATACCTCCGCGATGCTCGTCTACTGTGCGCCGGAGGACGGCTATAAGTCCGTCGCCTTTGCGGCGCTGGACAATATCAAGGCCAACAAAGCCACAAAGCTGAAGTCGAAACTCGCGAGCCTGACGGCGCCGTTCATCTGCTTGGACGGCATGAACGAAAAAGGCGTATCCATCGCCGTGCTGACGCTCGACAGCGACCCGACCAAACAGGACACCGACAAGCCGAACATTTCCACGACCATTGCCATCCGCTTGGTGCTTGACCGCGCGGCCAGCACGCAGGAGGCCGTGGAGCTGCTGCAGCAATACGATATGCTCGCGACCTCGGGACGCGATTACCATTTCTATATCAACGACGCTACGGGCGACGCGCGCGTCGTCGAGTGGGACTGTGATGTCGAAAGCCGTCCGCTCGTCGCCACGCCGACGCAGACCGTGACGAATTTCTTCATCCTGCACAAAGACAAGGTCACGACCGACAAAGATAACGGCATTTACGGCCACGGCAAGAACCGCTACGACGCCATCGAAAGCATCCTCAACGCCGCAACGCAGCCCGACAAGGCGACTGCGTGGGAGGCGCTGCGCGCCTGCGCGCAAGAGCCCGATCCGGAGGATGCGACGAGCAATACGCAGTGGTCGATCGTCTTCAACAACAGCGATCGCACGCTGGAATTTGTCCTGCGGCGCAACTGGGAAGACATTTACGACTACGATCTGATGAGCAACACCTTGCAAAAGGCACAGTGAGGAGGGCTTTCGGTGATCGAATTTCCGAAATGTGACGATCCGTACGAAATGTCGGCACAGCAATTGGAAATGTATCTGCGTGAGCTTCGTGCGCAGCTGGCGCAGCTCGACGCGCGCGAGCCGAGCGAGGAAAACGACGAGACCTTCGAGCAGTGGGCAGACGAGCACGAGCGGCTCGAGGACGCGATCGACGAGGTGCTCGACCTTCTGGACGATCTGTGAATACGTGCGGGGCGACCTCGGTCGCCCCGATTTTTTGCGCGACGCAGGAAAAATTCGACGCTCGTGCTTGCATTTTTCGAAAAGGGTGCTATAATGGTTAGCAGAAACTAACTACGGGAGGCTTTTATGGAAAATGTCGTACTGATTCTCCTGCTGATGACGCTGCTGGCGATCGCTGCGCTGCGGGTGCGCAAGCATTTTTCGGGCGGCGGATGCTGCGGCAGCACATCCGATACCATCCGCACGCGCAAGAAACTCGATGCGCCGATCCTCTGCCAAAAGCGGCTGCGCATCGACGGGATGCATTGCAAAAATTGCCAAGCGCGCGTGGAAAACGCGGTCAATCGCCTCGACGGCGCGGCTTGCGTGGTCGACCTGCGCAAAAATGTCGCCACCGTCGACTGCGCGCGGGAAATATCCGACGAGCTGCTGCGGCAGACCGTCGAAAAGCTCGGCTACAGCGTTTTGGAAATTTTTTGAAAAAAGCCCTTGACAAACGCAGTGCTTTGCGCTATGATATAGGCAGTTAGCGGCGGCTAACTTATGAAAGCGGGTAAGCTCGCCGCTGCGACACTCCCAACTTTTTCTCAATTTCCCCAATTTCCCCCAATTTCCCCAAAAGCCAATACCTCCTTATGGAAAAAACGGCAAAAAAAGAGTAACGCGGAAGTCCATATCCGCGTTACTTTTTTGTTTTGCCGAAAGAGAAATGCCGCTCAGCGCCTGCCGCCGGGGCCACCGGGGCCTCTGCCGGGGCCGCCCGGGCCGTGATGCGGAGGGCCGAAGCGCGGGCCCATCGGAGGATGGTGCGGCGGTCTGGGGCGGAAGAGCCTGCTCAGCAGCGACGCACCGACGGCGACGCCTGCGACGGTGCCGACGGTCTTCGCCGTCGACCATTGGCTGCCGCTGTTATTCGACGTATTGTTCGTCGCGTTGTTTGCTTGCGCGGTGCTGCCGACGGCCGTGCCGCAGTTCGGGCAGAACTTCGCGGAAGCGTCCAAATTGGCGCCGCAGTTTTGACAGTATGCCATAAATATCTTCCTTTCGATGTTTTTTCTTTATTATAGCACGCTTTTTTCAACGGAACATAAACGAAATGTGAATATTTTCGCTGTTGCCCACTTCCGTTATCCGCGCCGCCTGATGCACGCCGAAACCCGTAGGGGACGACGCCCTCGGCGTCCCGCTTGCGCTCCCCCCGCGGTACGGGCGGACGCCTATGTCCGCCCGCAAACCACCCCAAGTAGGGCGGGGACACGTCCCCGCCGCCCACTTTCGCTGCCCACACGGCCGGATTTACGCACTGCGCTCCGATATTTGCCCCGCCACTGTAGGGAAGAGGCCGTGCCTCTTCCGAGCGGGCGGCTATCGGCCGCCCGCTGCGCCGTAGGCGCGAAAAGAAACGGATCCTTCGACTCGCTGACGCTGAAAATGGTACAGTTTTTTGGACAAAAAT
>CAYOZT010000125.1:0-3290 GCA_964408545.1 uncultured Oscillospiraceae bacterium
CGGAAATCATTATGAGCATTATCGATTTTCTGCTGGATGCCATTCCGCAGATCATTGATACGGGCATTCAGCTTTTGACCTCGCTGGTTTCTGCGTTGCCTGAAATTATTACAGCTATCGTTGCGGCGATTCCCCAAATCATCGAGGGCATTATCACAGCGGTGCTGGGTGCGATTCCCGAAATTATTCAAGCCGGTATTGACCTGCTGGTGTCCCTCATTCAGGCTTTGCCCCAGATCATCACCACCATTGTGGCGGCGATTCCTGACATCATTGCAGGCATCGTCAATGCAGTCACCAATAACATCCCCCAGATCGTGCAGGCAGGTATCACGCTACTGACCTCTCTCATCAAGAATCTGCCGACCATTATTACGGAAATCGTAAAGGCGGTTCCGCAGATCATTACGGGACTGGTGAATGCACTGAGCAAGGGTGTTTCCAAAATGGCAGAGGTCGGCGGCAACCTGGTCAAGGGCTTGTGGCAGGGCATTCAGCAACTTGCCGGATGGCTTTGGGACAAGGTATCCGGGTGGATCTCCTCCATCTGGGACGGCATCTGCGACTTCTTTGGAATCCATTCTCCTTCGGATGAAATGGCGTGGATCGGTGAAATGTTAGTGAAGGGTCTGTCCGGATCCATTGAGGACAACGGAGATGAAGCGGTAAAAGCGGCCGAAGCCATGAGTTCCGACATCAACGATGTGATGCAGGGGCTTGCCAAGGACATGGAAACGGCTCTGCCCACAGACTTCCATGTGGATGGTGATGTGAGCAGTACGCTTTCCGGCTCGTTGGGTGAAAAGATGCAGAGCGGAATGCAGCTCATTCTGAACATTACGAATTTCAACAATTACAGCAACGAGGATATCCAGCAACTTACCAATGAGATCATGGTAACAGCCGGACAGTTCGCCAAGCGGAAAGGGGTGGTATTTGCGTGAATTATTTTGAATACAAGGGCATCCGTTCCTCGGATATGGGGCTTCGCATTCAGAGCAAGAATGTATTTTCTGCTCCGAAATACGATGTGGACTTCCTGTCCATCCCCGGCCGGGACGGTGATCTGATTTCCGGCAACGGCAGATTTCCCAATATCCAGGTGACCTACTCCGTGTTCCTTCCTGCGAAATCCATCTCGGAACTGTCCCGGAAGATAACGGCGGTGAAGGCATGGCTCTATTCCGACCTAAACAGCTACCACACCCTGTCCGACACCTATGACACAGACTTTTTTCGTTATGGTGTCTTTGCCACCAAGCTGGATATTGAGGATGAGATGAACCGCATCGGTGTATTCATGGTCAGCTTCTCCTGCAAGCCGTTCCGATATAGTGCGGATGGACAGCAGGAGGTGTCTGTGGCATCCGGGGATGTGCTGGTGAACCCCTATCCTTTTATCAGCCACCCACTTCTCCGTATCGAGGGCAGTAAGAAAGGCACACTGACCATCCAGTCCGGAAGCAGCAATGCCATCTGGAATTTCACCGTCATTGACGGCTATGTGGAAGTAGACTCCGAGCAGATGAATTTCTACAAGGACACCGAGCCGAAAAACGATACCGTGTCCGGGGACGGCTTTCCGCTCCTGTGTCCCGGTGAGAACACCATTTCCTATTCCGGCGGCATTACAGCGGTGAAGGTCATTCCAAGGTGGTGCTGTTTGTAGTAATTTTTGATTGAAAAATCACCAAAATATGCTATAATTTTAGATGGTTAAAGTAACATCTTCATTTCTCGTCAATGGATTCAAACAATCGGTTAATGGAGGGATAGAGTATGGCATTCAATTACAAAGGTGATTTATATAAGTCTGATGTTGTAAAAAAGTTGCAAGACATGGGGTTTAATGTTAAAAGCGTTAATGCTCTCAACAAGATTATGGAGAAGATGGGCCTTCTGGTTCATTACGGTGCTAAATGGGGAACAACTGATAAAGGCGCCAAGTTCTCAATGTGGCATAAGGGAGTAGTTAATTCTAATGCATGGCATCCTGAACTTGTTGACGAGATAGCAAAATATCTAAAGAGTCAAAAATAAGTATTAAATACATTCCTGCTTTCTTAGCAATGAATCGTACCACTAAACCACCTGGGAGAAATCCCCGGTGGTATTTTTATGCCCTGAAAGGAGGTGCAGTTCATGATCCCCGTATTATACAAGGCAAATGCTACGGATTTTACCACCTACGGCATCGGTGTTCTCAAGGACTGCACCTCCTGCGAAGTCACCGAGGAACGTAACGGTGCCTTTGAGTGTGTGCTGAAATACCCCATCACTGGGGCAATGTACAAGGAGATCACCCTGGAACGGCTGGTGAAAGCAAAACCCAACGATACCGCCAACGACCAGGTATTCCGCATCTACCGAGTGACCACGCCCATCAATGGGCAAGTCACGGTGTATGCCCAGCATATTTCCTATGACCTTTCCAATGTAGCCGCTCTGCAATGGGAAACAGAGTCCATCTCACCCCAGCTTGCTATGGAGCGTGTGTTTCAGAACACGGCCACACCCCACAATTTCACCTGTCAGACCGACTACTCGGCGGCAAAGGCATTCTCGGTGAAAAAGCCCCAGAGTGTCCGAGCGTGTCTGGGTGGTGTGGCAGGTTCCTTTTTGGACTTGTGGGGCGGCGAGTATGAATGGGACAACTTCAAAGTCATCCATCACCAGGGGCGAGGACAGCATACGGGTGTGCTCATTGAATACGGCAAGAATCTGACCGAACTGGAGCATGACAACGAAAACAGCGATGTTTACACTGACCTTCTGCCATACGCCATCGTGACGGCAGAGGATGGGACGGAAACGGCGGTCACGCTCCCGGAGGTGCTTCTGCCCATTGCGGATTCGACTCTGGTGCAGAGAAAGACCCTCATTCGGGATTTTACCGAGTATTTTGATGAAGAGGAAACCGTCACCGAAGATGCCCTCCGTGCCTATGCCAACAAATATCTGAAAAACAACCCCATGGGAACGCCTACTCCCACCCTGACCGTTGCCTTTGAACCGCTCTGGAAACAGCCGGAATATGCCGCTGTTCTGGAGCGTGTTTCTTTGTGCGACACCGTTACCATCCGACACAGCTTGCTGGGCATTACCTCCAAGGCCAAGGTCATCACCACAAAGTACGACACCCTTGCGGAGAAATACATTTCCATTGAATTGGGCAGTTCCAAGGCGAACCTTCTCAACAATGTATCTGCCGCCGAGTCCGCTGCGGAGGATGCATCTGCAAAAGTAGACCGTTTCCCGGTGCTTATGAACTCTGCCATCAAAAATGCCAC
>CAYOZT010000126.1:0-3289 GCA_964408545.1 uncultured Oscillospiraceae bacterium
CAAGTTCCTCCAAAATGATATAATATTAGCAGAATACATTATAGCACAATTTGCGCTATTTGTCAATACTTTAAGCGTATTTTTTAAACACCCATTGTAAATTATATTCATGTATAATATCACTTATAGCGTAGGAGGTGAACACAATGATAAACGGATTACCTGAAAAATTGCACAATCTGAGGTTGAAATACAGATTTTCACAAAAGCAAGTAGCGGATAAGCTCGGCATATCGCCGTCCATCATCTCCGGCTATGAAACGGGTGAGAGAACACCAAGCACGGATGTACTATTGTCCCTCTCGAACATCTATCATTGCAGCACCGATTACCTCCTCGGAAAAGAAATCCAACAACCACCGATAGTATTGGACATTGGCGGATTGACCGACAAACAGATTCAAGCCATCCAAAACCTCATAGACGCGATAAAAGACACTGCCGACGATTGATAATAGGCGGTGTCTTTTACATTAACAGTTTTTCTATTTGTTCTGCTGTCGATTTGTCCGTATGTTTGCGGATGAACGGTATGACACGCTCTAAGTGTTGTTTTTTCACACCTGTCAGCCGACGAATATCAGACCAATAGAATGGCTCTCCGCTCGATAAAAGGCGATTATACGCCCAAATAATGCGCCTTCCCCAATTTTCTTCATATGGTTCTGAGTATCTATCCATAATGGCTTTACAGCGCGGGAGATTGTCAAGGCGATGAGCGGGAAGGTTCATTTTACGGTAAATTAACTTCTCTGATACCCTCTCCGGTCTGCCCGCGCCGTTGACCTTGCCATCGTAAATCGCTTTTGCTATTTGCTCCAATTGCGGAGCGGTTTCAGCATCAAATGCCGTCCAATCGATAGGCTCTCTGTTTTTGATGTAGTGTGTCGATTCTGCTTGTTCAATCTGCTTTTGCGTGATTTTGGGAGTGGTCAACTCATCGACGGATATGCCGAGAAAAAACGCTATTTGACAGATGACCGAAAAATCAAATCTATCGCCAAGCAATGCACGTTGTATTTGCGATAAGCTCGCTATACTGCCGATGTCCAGCTTTTTGTAGAAGTTATTTATATCCGCGGCAAATTGGTTTGTGTTTCTGCTCTTGCCTGTGGATTTCGTATATTTTGTGTTTGCCATCAAATGATACAATACCGCACTGATAGGAATATCCCTCTCCCATTCTATCGGAGCATTGAACACATTCACCAGATATTGAGCAAAGGCGATTTTTAATTCATCCGTTTCTGTGGTTGGCTCTTGTATTACCACATACGATTCAGCCGGACAGAGTGTAAATGTCTGTTCACTCTTTGCCACTACGGAAGAATTAATCAATTTGCAATCATGCTTGGTGCATATCTGCATATTGCGTATCTGGTGTATTCTATGCCAATAAGCCTCCCCATATTGCCGTCTGTCCTCAACCACACAGCGCGGGCAGTATTTTAGATATTGGTCACTTTCATTTCTCGGAAGAATCGAAAAAAGATGATGTGCGTCACAATAATCATCCGCCAAATGATGGATGGCTCTTTTCTTTTCATCGAGAGGGATAAATCGTGCATATTGAGAAAACATCGTGTGATTGACAATCAATTGTTCTATTGTGAATAAATCTTGCATTTTATTCCTCATAATTGCATTGATATGTCCCAAAAACTCTTTGGACGGATTGTCGTGTCGGCTGGATAAAATATCATTTAGAGCGGATTTGTGCGTCAAACAGCCGGTATGTACGTAATATCGGCAGAACCAACTGTACGCCAATTCATCGGGATATATCTTCGGCAGATAAGCAATCACACCCGCACCTCCTCAATGGTGATGTGTGCTTTTAGTAATTCGACAACATCATCATTATTTGCTTTTGCCGTAGTAACCAAATCCGCGATGCTGAAATCATCGTCAATTGCAATACTTTTTATTATTGGCTCGAATTTGCTTTGTGGTTTTACCGATGTTTGCGGTCTGCGCTTAATTGTAGGCTCTATGTATTGATGAAGCATGGATAACCGTTTTTGATACGCTTCATTCAGCGTTTCAATGTTCAATACTTCTTTACCGCCGATTATCGCTATCTCTTGTGCGTCATGAATGAGAGAAACCACAACGGAAATAATACCGCCGCTATGCTCGTACAGCCATTCTATCAAGGCATCGTCAATCTCTGTTTTGTGCTTAGTATATTGATAGGTGAACACCGTCCGACAGAAATCGTAAAAATATCGGTCATATGGCAATGATGTATAGGTCAATCCGAGAGAGCGACGGGCAAGCTGCAATGCCTGTTCAAAAAATGGTGTACATTCGGGTGTACCCACCATACAGATGGATATGCCGCTATTGTTAATAAGCTGAGTCAGCGCACCGACAAGGCTTTTACCGTTCTTGCTGTTCACGACGTTCTGAATTTCATCCACAACCAATAATCCGATGTGGTTAAGTGCTATTTGACTAACGTTGCCGATAAGTACATCCGTAGTAGCTCGAACTTTCATAGCATTGGCGTAATAATTGCTGCATAAATATTCATCGACTTTGCGAAGAATTTCAAGTAGCAGACCTTTGACCGATGAGTCAAAAGGACATTGAACCACAACACAAGGTATAATTTTTGTATATGGTTTTTCTGTTTCAATTATGCCGTTTGTTTGCAACAAAGCAAGCGACCGAGATATAGCAGAGCTTTTACCGATACCCGAACTGCCTATAATGGTAAAGCTGTCAGAACCACCGATGATACCGCTCGAAGGATGTAGGCATATCGCCTTGTGGTTTTCATTTCTTTGGACGACCGCCGTTATTGTCAATTTCTTCTGCAAAGAGCGGAGCAATGCAAGATACAGCTTACTATATATCTCTGTAGTCATCGGAGAGGGAACGTATATCTTGTATATGTCCGAAAGAGCAACCAATCGGACAGCTTCACTCTGATAGCGGATATTTTTATCATATTGAGGAATAACGGACAATGATGAAAGTAAATCATTGCCGGTCTGCATCGGTGGAAGTAAATCCGTAATATTCATATGGTCATCCTTTCGCTTTTCTGTACATCACATACATATAGTATAATATATATAATATATAATATATATAATATAGTATAATATATATAATATATAATATATATAATTAAGACTGTCTTACATATAGTCTTACATTAAGACAGTCTCATATATTATATATAATTAAGACAGTCTTACATATATCTTAATTAGACAGTCTTACATATATCTTAATTTAAGACAGTCTAACATATAGTAATAATTCATACGAACATCTT
>CAYOZT010000127.1:0-3274 GCA_964408545.1 uncultured Oscillospiraceae bacterium
ACCAATCGGCATAGTCCATTAGGTCTTTTATTAAATCGTCTGTAAGCGGTATATCTCTTACGGACGTTTTTGTTTTAGGACTTTTTTCATATATGCCTACCTCTTTGTTGTAAAGTCTGTTCCTTCTGACGTGAACGACCTTCTTTTCAAAATCAATATCTTCCCATCTCAAGCCGTGAAGCTCACCGTTTCTGACACCCGTCAAAAGCATAAGCTTAATCGGCACTTTATAATTTATGTTCTCTCTCGGCAGTCTGTCTAACGCAGCAAGGAACTCTTGTGCTTCCTTAAACGAAAACACTTCTTTTTCGGGAACGGCTCTGAGTGAAGTATTATTGTTTCCGGCACCGATTTTTGTTTTACAAACGGGATTTTTAGCAATCCAGTCGTATCGGACAGCTTCATTGAACAAAGTCCTTAAAACACGCCGATAACCCTTTATCGTTTCCGTAGCGTACTTGCGTTCATTGTTGACAACTTCAAAATATGTGTCGAAGTCCAACTCATAAATCTCGCATATTTTGTGGGCAGACTCAATTGTTATGTGAGCACCATTATGGTTCATATTGTAAGAAGTGCAACGAGTAATAACACCGTCACGTTCTAATTGTCGAAAATTGACTTTTTTAGGCAAGGATTTCTTTAACTTTGCCGTTTGATAACTACCAGCCGTATATGTTTGCGTGTCAAAAGAGTTGAGAAAAAGCTGAACATCTCGAACTGTTATAGCCGAAATTGGCTTGTCAAAAAGATTTCGTTCTTTCAAAAAAGCATTGAACTTTTTCTCAACCTCAATCACACGAGAATAATAACTTAATGAAAGATTTGCCCGAATATTGTTTTTCCATTCTTGCAAAAGTTCGTTGAACGTCAATTCTTTGGATTTGACGGAAACGTCGTGTTCTTCATACGCTCTTGCAATTTCTTCCTCGAATGCAATGCATTCCTTATCCAAGAACTTTTTGAACTTCGCTTCCGTCAATCCGTCGGTGTTATATACTCTTTTAACATAGAGTTTTCGTTCACCTGTGGTTAGGTCTTTACCATAAGCCTGTATTTTAGCTTGCAGTTGACCTTTTCTGTTTTTTTCAAGCTTATATGATGCCATTTATTAACCTCCTTAGTCTTTTTTTATAGCGATATAATCTAAGAGGCTTTCCATATCCACCAATACTTTCGTGCCGGCGTTAAGATTTTTCACTTTTCCTTCTTTACACCACACACGAATAGTATGAACCGTGATAGATGTTTCAGGATCTTCGGCTTTGATTATATCGTAAGCTTTTTTTATACTTCTTAGCATTTCGTTTAACCTCCTTGAAATTGATAAAGAATTTGCAGAACGAACAGCGCTATTCGCAATGCGGAATTTCTTTTCGCTCATACAATATCATTTTTCTTTTTCAATTTGAAGGCACTTTATAGACGAAAAGCACAACTTTAGAAGTATAAAAATCCGTTTTTGCAAAACTCAAGGGTACTTTACAGAAACCCAAACAGCCAAAACTCATATACCATAGCATTCTTCTCCTTCTGTTTTTTCTGTCTTTCGACAGGGGCGAAAAAATCGGTGAGGCTGTTTCGGGTTATTCTTTTTTATGTAGGCAACATCGTTGTCAATGCACTCATATCTTTTTAGTTTTTAGGTAAGAAAAATAATATCGTTACAATTTCTTTCTTTCGTATTTTCAGTCTTATTTTTCACATTGACAAGGGCAACGCAACCGATTAAACTACGCCCCCGAAAGAAAGAAAAATCAAAATTATAAATTTTCTCTTGTCAATCCATAAGAAATCTTAATACAACTTTTTTTACTTTACCCCCAACTCCCTCTTGACAAACGCATTTCATTTGAGTATAATATTTTCGTAAGTGGAAAACGATTTCCATATAAAACGAATCGAGGTCTGTTATGCGTACAAAGAACGAAGATACATTAAGGGCAATAGTTGAGTTCATAAACGAGTGGTATTTTGCTAATAACGATTATCCTACACTCTCTCAAATTGCAGAGAGGCTCAATATTGGAACAACCACTGCACACAGATATGTTTCGGAGCTTATCGACCGTGGCGAAATTGAAAAGAATAACCGTTACGGCAATTTACAAACTAAGAACATTGCAAGAGTTATATCTCAAGCAGATAGGTTGCCCATAGTGGGTGAGATTGCTTGCGGTTCTCCTATATTGGCAGAGGAAAACATAGAATCCTACGTTACGTTTTCTCGTGAACTCTTGGGTAGCGGAAAATTCTTTATTCTCAGAGCCAAAGGCAATAGTATGATAAATGCAGGCATATTTGACGGAGATTTAGTTATAGTTCGTCAACAAGAAACGGCTGACGAAGGTCAAATCGTTGTTGCACTTGTAAATGACGAAGCAACCTTAAAGCGTTATTTTGTAGATAGACGTCGCAAAAAAATTCGACTACATCCCGAAAACGATAATATGGAAGATATGTATTTCGATTCAATAGCAATTCAAGGTGTTGCGGTAAAAATCTTAAAGGACTTAGAGTAAAGTATGGTAAAACAACGGACTTATTTATGTATAGATATGAAATCGTTCTACGCTTCGGTTGAATGTGCGGAACGTCATTTAAGTCCGTTCGAAACAAACCTTGTTGTAGCAGACGAAAGCCGAGGAAACGGAGCAATTACGCTTGCAATTTCCCCTAAAATGAAAGCAATGGGCGTTAAAAACAGATGCCGATTGTATGAAATTCCTAAAAATATGAACTACATTATCGCAATGCCGAGAATGAGTTTGTATATAAAGTATTGTGCGGACATATTTGAGATTTACCTTGATTATTTCTCTCCCGACGATATACATCAATATTCTATAGACGAAGCGTTTATAGACGTTACGGATTACCTTAATATTTACAAACTATCCGCCAAAGAGTTGGCAAAGAAACTAATCAATGAAATTGCCCTAAGAACACATATTCCTGCAACTTGTGGTATAGGCTCAAATCTGTATCTTGCAAAGATAGCGTTAGACATAACTGCAAAGCATTGTAAAGACCATATCGGTGAATTGACGGAAGAAACGTTCAAGCAAACCCTATGGGAACATAGACCTATAACGGATTTTTGGAATGTTGCCAAAGGTACTGCTAATCGACTTGCAAGATTCGGCATATACGATATGAAAGGCATTGCGAATTGCCCCGAGGAATTGCTTTACAAGACTTTCGGCAAGAACGCTAAAATCCTTATAGATCACGCACACGGGAAAGAGTCTTGCACTATTGCGGATATAAAGAG
>CAYOZT010000128.1:0-3217 GCA_964408545.1 uncultured Oscillospiraceae bacterium
TGAAGAGAATTTGAAATAGCTTAAGTTGATGACATTGCCCCAAAGGGGAAGGCAGCGCGCCTTCGGCGCGGCGGGGCAAATATCGGGGCGCAGTGCGTGCATCCGGCCGCTCAGACGATGGAAGCGGGCGGCGGGGACGTGTCCCCGCCCTACTGATCGGTTATGGATCTTTCGGGCGGACAGAATCGTCCGTCCGATGCAAAGAGAGGTGCTCGAATGAAGACCACGCAAGGCCGCAGTTTTTTGACCACGGCCATCATTTTCCTGCTGGCGCTGCTCGTTCTCGGCACCGCGCTGCAGGCACTGGTCAAAGATTACCTGACCGATGCCGCCTTTGAGCGGCTCGATACGCACTGTCTGGAGCTGAGCAAACTCGCCGCCGCCTATTACGCCGGCAGTTCCGAGCTCGGCTCGCGGCAATTTCTCATCAATCTCGACCTTGCCTATCGCGTGTCGGAGATCGACGCGCTGATTTTTGACGGTGACGGCCGTCCCGTGCTGTCGGCCGGCGAGATCGACGGCGACGATTATCTCGATACGGCGCTGTCCGACAGCTTTATCGCGCAGATCCTTTCCGACGAGTGCGTCCACTACACGGGTCTGCTTTCGGGCATTTATAAGCAATCGCGCTTCATCAGCGCGAGCCCCATCCGCGCGTCGGACGGCGAAGCGGTCGGCTTCATTCTGTCGAGTATGCCCACCACGGACACGCTCGACACCCTTCGCAATATTTCCAATATGTTCATGCTCGGCGCGATCGGCGTGATGCTCATCAGCGTCATCGCGATGGCGTTTTTCGCCAAGCGGCAGGGCTCGCCCCTGCAGGAAATGGCGCAAAAGGCGCGTGCCTTCGGCCACGGCGACTTGGATGCGCGCGTGACGATCACGGGCGGGGAGCCGCGCGAGGTCGAGGAGCTTGCCATCGCGTTCAACAATATGGCTTCTTCTCTGCAAAAAAGCGAGTACAGCCGTCAGGAATTCGTCGCAAACGTTTCGCACGAGCTGAAAACGCCCATGACCACCATCAGCGGCTATGTCGACGGCATTTTGGACGGCACCGTCCCGCCCGAGCGCTCGCGCTATTATCTGCAGATCGTCTCGACGGAGACGAAGCGCCTGAGCCGTCTGGTGCGCTCGATGCTCGATGTTTCGCAGCTGCAGAGTGAGGGCGGCATCCCCGCCGAGCAGCTGACGCGCTTCGACGTGGAGGAATGCGCGGGACAAATGCTCATCACCTTCGAGCAGAAGATCACCGACAAGGGCATCCGCGTGGATGTGGATATGCCCGAGTGCCCCGTGTACACCGTGGCGCAGCAGGACTATATCTCGCAGGTCATTTACAATCTTTTGGATAATGCCGTCAAATTCTGTCCACAGGGCGGGACGCTGCGCCTGCGCATCCGCGAAAGCGAAAATAAGATCTACGTCGGCATCGGCAACGACGGGCAGACCATTCCCACCGAGGAGCTGCCGCTGCTGTTCGACCGTTTCCACAAAATGGACAAGAGCCGTGCGGAAAACCGTGACGGCTGGGGGCTGGGGCTGTACATCGTCAAGACCATCATCGGTCTGCACGGCGAGGATATCAGCGCCACCAGCGTCGACGGCTTCACCGAGTTCACATTTACCCTGCCGCTGATGAATTGAGATATTTTTCTCCGACAAGGCCGTTTTTTCATTTTTTAGCATTTCCCGAGGTTATTTCTATGCGTGAGCAAAATTCCAATCCAAGTGAAAATACCGTCGTTCACGAGAGCGGCACCTATCAGACCGGTCCGTCCAAGCCGCCCAAGCGGCCGAGCGCGCTGATCACGGTGCTTTTGATGTGCGTCATTTTTCTCGGCGGCATTGCCGGCGCGCTGGGCGTGATGAATCTGCGCCTTTTGAACCGCCTCATGCAGCAAAACGAAGCGCTGCAGATCGCGGACGAGGGGACTGCGGGCGAGGCACACCTGCCCGACCTGCTGCTCGGCAGCGGACGCGCGGACTTTCTCGTCCCGAGCGGCAAGCTGCAGATGCGCTTTGCCTCCGGCACGAACGCGCAGGAGCTGAGCGAAGCGCAGCTGCGCAGCTGCGCGATCGCGTGTACGGTGCAACTGACCGTCCGCGACGAGGAGACGAGCGACTACGGCGTCGGACTCGTGCTGGACGAAAACGGCTATATCGCCGCCAGTGCCTCCCTTGTCGACGGCCGCGACACGATCACCGTCACCGCCGACGACGGCACCAGCTGCGAGGCCATCCTCGTCGCAAGCGACGTGTATACCGACCTTGCGGTCTTGTATGTCGAAAAAGATTTTACGGCCGCGCAGTTCAGCCTTTCCCTTTCGCTGAGCGCGCCGATCTTTAGTTGCGATGCACAGTCCGTCACGCAAGGCTCGCTGCAGCGTGATGTTCGCTCCGACCGCTTCCGTAACGAATGGGTCGGCACCGATTTTTCGGATTATGTCGGCCCCGTGTTCAATATCTACGGTCAGGTCATCGGCTTCCAGTGCAAGCTCGGTGACGGCAACGCCATGCTTTCGAGCCGTCAGCTCGAGAGCGTCCTTTCGCAGCTGGCCGAGGACGGCAGTGTCAGCGGCCATCCGCAGCCGGGCTTCCGCGTGCGCGCGCTGACCGCCTTCTGCCGCCGCTATTGGTCGGTGGACGAGGGCGTACAGGTCACTTCCGTCGACAGCAGCGTCAGCGAGGCGGGACTGCGCGAAGGCGACATCCTGCTGCAGTTGAACGGCGAGCCGCTGCGCAGCGTCGAGCAGCTCTACGCCGCCATCGCCGATGCCAAAAACGGCGATACGCTGTGCTTTGCGCTTTTGCGTGTCGGTAATCCCATCACGCTGGAATTGACCGTCAAAACCGGCGAATAAGCCCATTGACGCCCGCTTTACCGACGCCCCGCGTTCCCCGCGCTCGTAGGGGACGACGCCCTCGGCGTCTCGTTTTCCCCCATCCGGTAGGGACCGGCGTCCCCGACGGTCCGCGCTCCCTGCGGTAGGGGCGGACGAGCCTATCCGCCCGTAAAACCCATAACCAATCAGTAGGGCGGGGACACGTCCCCGCCGCCCCATTCCGACACCTGAGCGGCCGGATGCACGCACCGCACCCCCGATATTTGTGCCGCTACTGTAGGGAAGAGGCCATGCCTCTGTCCACCCGAAAAACGCAATTTTGTCATTTCGAGCGAGCGAATGTGGTATAATAATTTTGGACAACTCATGAA
>CAYOZT010000129.1:0-3160 GCA_964408545.1 uncultured Oscillospiraceae bacterium
CGGACGAACCCCTTGAGCAGCGTCTTCATGGCGTCACGGGCGGCCTTGCTCGCGGCGCTCTTCTCCAAGCCGTTCAAGGCCTTGTAGGCGGCCGCGTTGAAGAAGGCCGAACGCAACGCGAAGAACTACGGGGCGATGGAACGGGAGGCCGCGGCAATCGGCAAGCGGCTGGACGAAATCAAGGCGTTGAAGCGCGTCGGCGACCCGATGGAGGCGGGAAAGCGGACTGCGCGAGTGGTGAATAAAGCGAAGAAGGAGACCCCGAAAACGCTGGCCACGTTGAGCGAGGCTATCAAGGAGTACAAAGAATATGGCCCGTATTATTCTGAAGATTTCAAACGGAATCCCAAACTGAGGAGGCTGGCGGAAAACGCAATGAAAAATCTTTTTGAAAGGCATGATTTCGGAATGGCAATTCGGGCTAACGTATTGGAAAGCGTCTACTATAAAGGATTTTTAAACACGTTCGAAACGGGAACTTCCGGGGCCTATAACGGGTCAACGAAGACGTCCGGAGCGATAGAAACGGACCATGTACGCCTCAAGGCGGCTCATAAAATGTTTTTCAGCAAGAATAGTGCGATGAAACATCCCGGAGGCAAACTGTACTTAGGACCGCAATTAGAACGCTCCGATTATGAAAAATACGGGTACCTCATTCAGAAAGACAAACTGGCCGCGATAAACAATCGTTTAGAAGGTTACGGAAATTGCCGATTCAAAAAGGAGAAAGTCGGCAAAAGGACGACATGGCAACTGGGGGATTCACTAGAAAACATCAACGTGGCGCAGCCTAGCCCCGTGACGAAGCCGTCCGCTGTATCTTTTGACGACATGATAACGTACGACGAATTCGCGAAAATGGACCTTTTCGGCAATCCGTCCCTTAGCATTGACGACCTTCTGAAGAACAGTACCGGTTTTACGGGAGAAAATAACCCTTATATAGAACTCCAATATCATGGAAAACTTTCCATGGATGACGTGGAAAGCATCACGTTTTTAAAACCGCCAAGAGACAAAGCTCCTGTCAATGAAAATGACGATTGGATTTCGAAGGATTTGGCGGACAAATTGGTGGCCAAGGGGATTGAAATTTTTTATATGGAGGGAAAAGAATTGAAGCAATACAAAAAGTAACCGTTTCAATATTTTAGAAGCAATCTGTCGCAGTTGTAAGGGTCGAACGTTTGCAAGCGCAATCCAAGGCGGACGGCCAAAGCTCGCTTCCCGTCCGAATAAGAAAGGAAACGAACCTGCAAGGGAGTCAATTCCTCCCCCCGTTCTTTTTTTTTCGAAAATTTTTTAGCATATTCATCGGCTAGGTCTAGCAACATTTTCTCCCATTTGCTGGTTTCGGCTTTTCCTCTGTTCCTGGTTTTTGAACAAGCCATTTGCTGTTCATAATGCCAAAACCCCCAATTTACAGACCCGAGTGGGAACGGGCACTTGTCCTCGCCGTTGTAATAACTGAAATATTTTTCAAGCATTATTTCATCTCCCTTTCAATTCAATCTACATTATCTCGCGCCGCCGCGCAACCCTAGCCGACCTCGGAAATCCGCCAACAACCCCGGCGAGGACTTCCAGTGCCGCTGTTCGATGGTGGCGTGGGACCCGGAGATAGACGGCAAGTACGAGGTCAAGGAATCCGACCTGCTGGAGCGGAGGGAGGCCGAGCGGAAGACCGCCGAAAAGGCGAGAGTCGAGGCGGAAACCGCTGCGGCAAGAACCAACAAAGAACTTGCCGGGAAAACGGAAAGAATGAAAAGCATAGAAAAACAGGTCGCCGTCGCCGGGCGTAAATTGCTCCGCCTTTCGGCTTCGCTCGAAACGTTGAGGAAATCCGCATCCGAGAACTTGGCTCGTGCGGAATATCCCAAGGAGGTGTGGGAAATAGAGGACGGGGTGAGTGTTTCAACGCGCAGGATGGAAAAATCGGAGAAAAGCAAGAACGAAAGGGTCAAGTACGAAAAGGAAAAGAATATGGCAACCATTCTCGCCCGAGCCGGGCATTCGGTGTGGCTTTTGCCGGAAGAAAATGCAGGGAAAAAGAACCCGGACGCCATCGTGGACGGCTTAATTTATGATTTTAAGAAAATCAAATTCAAACAAATAGAACGTCGGTTTTCGGAAGGTTTGGAGCAGGCAGGCAACGTGGTACTGAAAATTGATGATGAAAGCAACGAATCTCGAATTTTGGGGAAAATTCGTAAACATATAAAAGGGAAAAGTGGGAAATTGTTTCTTTTGTTTGGGGATGACGTTAAATTTTACGATTTCAGCGAAATATAAAAAACACGTTTTTATGGCACAAAAACGTGTAAAACCCTGGCTGTCCAGGCACGTAGCCCCGGCAATTCGTGGAATTCCTCTTTCGAGGCCCACGCGTCGCAATTTCTGATGCTTTCGCATCCTACTTTCACTCCATAATCAAATATAATCAATTTTTCGAGGTTGTGGCATTTTTTTTTCTTCCCCGCGCCGCAGCGCAAGCCTAGCCGACCTCGGAAATCCGCCAACAGCCCAGCGGGGCCTGTAGACTCCCGTCCTCCACGTAATGCGGGACTTGAACCCAAGGCTGGCGGAACGCTATCGAGTTGGCGTCGGCGGCGCGAGCTTTGAGCCACCCCCGGACGGCCGCGATGTTCCGGGGCAACCCCGGCGAGGACTTCCAGTGCCGCTGCTCCATGGTCATGTGGGACCCGGAGATTGACGGGGACTACGAGGTCAAGGACTCCGACCTGCTGGAGCGGAGGGAGGCCGAACGCAAGGCGGAAGCCGCAGAGAGGGAAAAAGGGCTTCAAACCGCGTTGAAGAAGGCCGAACGCAAGGCGGAAATCCTGCGCAAGGCGAATGAGAGGCTCGCGAACAGGACTCCGCTTGATAGGGAACGCTCCGCTTATACGTATTACGGGAGGCATCCTGACGCCGTCTTCAGAAAGAACAAGTGCGACACGATTGAACAGGCGTTCCTGAGCATATCCGAACTCGATATTGCCAGACAGTATGCCGGAGAGAAGACTTTCTTCCGGAATGGGAATTTGCGGTACACCGACCGACTTGCAAAGAAAAAAGCAAAAGAACGCTAATCGAGAATTAGGACGGTCGTCAACTCTACTTGAGCCTTGCGCTCCCACCAACTATCGATTTTCTCTCT
>CAYOZT010000130.1:0-3140 GCA_964408545.1 uncultured Oscillospiraceae bacterium
AGGTCAAGGAGCTGACCTGCGGCGACATCGGCGCCATCGGCAAGATGGACAAGGTCAAGACCGGTGATACGCTGTGCGATCCGCGCAAGGTCGTTTCCCTGAAGGCACTCCCCTATCCTCCCACCTGTTATTCCGTCGCCATTTTGCCCAAGGCAAAGGGTCAGGAAGATAAGATCGCAGCAGGTCTGAACCGTCTGAACGAAGAAGATCCCTCCTTCACGCTGGTCAACAACGCCGAAACGCGCCAGATGGTGCTCTCCGGTACGGGCGATCAGCAGCTGGATGTGCTGCTTTCCAAGCTGAAGACCCGCTTCGGTGTCGACGCCACGATCGAGCCGGCGAAAGTCGCTTATCGCGAAAAGATCAAGGCCAAGGTCGAGGCACACGGCCGCCACAAGAAGCAGACCGGCGGCAGCGGCCAGTTCGGTGACGTTTGGATCCGCTTCGAGCCGCAGGAAGAACAGGACGAGCTGATCTTCGACGTGGCCGTCGTCGGCGGCGCCGTCCCGAAGAACTTCAACCCCGCCGTCGAAAAGGGCGTGCAGGAAGCCGTTCAGAAAGGCCCGCTGGCGGGCTACCCCGTGGTCAACATGAAGGCGACATTGTACGACGGCTCTTACCACCCCGTCGACTCCAACGAAATGGCATTTAAGCTGGCCGCCATTTTGGCCTACAAGGAAGCCATGCCCAAAGCAAATCCCACCATCCTCGAGCCGATCGGCGCGCTGGCCGTCACCGTCCCCGAGGCATACGTCGGCGACGTTATGGGCGATCTGAGCAAGCGTCGCGGCCGCCCGATGGGCATGAACCCCAACGCCGACGGCGACACCGTCATCGAGGCCGAGGTGCCTATGGCCGAAATGGGCAGCTACGCCATCGACCTGCGCGCCATGACGCAGGCACGCGGCTCGTTCACGCTGGAGTTCGTCCGCTACGAAGAAGTCCCGAAGGTCAACCAAGCCAAGATCATTGCCGACGCCAAGAACGACGAGGAATGATCCCGACGGCTCCGTGAGCCGAGCAGCGTTGATCGCATCTCGTTTTTGACCGAAAAAATACCGATCGCGGGGCGTGCCGAGCACGCCCCGCGATTTTGATCGTTCGAAAAATTTTGTTCCTTATGGACGCTATGCCTGCGGCAGGAGGATCTCGGTGGTGAAGGCGCCGTCTTCGGAATTGCGGCTGAGATAACCGTCGAGCCGCTCGACGATGGCGTCGATGCGCACGAGGCCGAAGCCGTGCCCCTCGCCCTTGGTGCTGCGGAAGATCGCGCCGTCCTTGCGCAGTTTACTGCCCGCGGTATGATTGGTGAAGGATATGTACAGCTGGGTGTTTTTCATGTCCATGTACACCCGGATCATGCGCTCCTCGGGCGGAAGTTTCACACTCGCTTCGATGGCATTGTCAAACAGATTTCCGATGATGCAGCACAGGTCGATCTCCGAAGATTTCAGTTTGACGGGGATGTGCGCATCCGCCGTGACCGCGATTCCCTTCTCTTTGGCAAGGGATATCTTGGAATTCAAGATCGCGTCGGTCATGGGATTGCCCGTTTTGATGACCGTG
Source organism: uncultured Oscillospiraceae bacterium (assembly GCA_964408545.1). Classification (GTDB taxonomy): domain Bacteria; phylum Bacillota; class Clostridia; order Oscillospirales; family Oscillospiraceae; genus Faecousia. Next base: position 1,567 of record CAYOZT010000130.1, read on the forward strand.
TCGACGGTGGTCAGGTCTTTGTCGAGCAGATCCAGATAGTTCTTGATCGCATCCATGTCGCCCTCGGCGGCGTAGGCCTTCATCGTCTGGATATGATTGCGATAGTCATGCCGCCAGCCGCGGATCTGGCGGTACATATTGTCCACCTCGCGGTAATGCGTCTCGATCAGCTCGTACTGATACGACGCGATGCGTCGATCGATCCGTTTGGAAAAGAAAGACATTCGCTCCCTCCTATACGCGCGCGATGATAGCGCGGTTGATTCCCTCGTATGCGCCGCGCGGGAGGGCGATGATCGTCCCGTCGCTGAGCCTGATCTCCGTCTTGGTAACGCGGCTGATCTGCGTCAGGTTGACGATCACGGAGCGTCCCGCACGGTAAAACCGCTCGTCGAGTTGCTTTTCAAGCTCTCCCAACGTCATTTTCACGGTCACGTCGGTCTGCGCGTGCACGGTCACATAGTTCCCGAACACGTCCGCATAGCGGATCCGATAGATCGGAATGCGCAGCATCTCGCCGCCGAGCTCAAAAAGCAGGGTCTTTTCGTTTTTTGCCAGCTTTTCCGCGGCGCGGTCGAGCACGGCGCAAAGTTTCTCCGCCTTGACGGGCTTGAGCAGATAATGCAGCGCCGCGACCTCGTAGCCCTCGGAAATGTAATCGGAATATCCCGTGACGAAAATGATCTGCACGCTGTCATTTTCTTTGCGCAGGCGCTTTGCCAGCGTCACGCCGTCCAGCGCGCCCATTTCGATATCGAGCAGGAGGATGTCGTAGTCGCTTTCCTCGGCGTAGCGGAACAGGAAGCTCTCGGCCGAGGGAAACAGCTTGCATTGCAGCTCATGGCCGCGCTGCTGCGCCCATTGCGTCGCAAGCTGCAGGACATATTGCCTGTCCGCCTCCGCGTCGTCGCAGATGGCGATCTTGTAGTTCATGTGTGCCCTCCTTTCGTTTCCCGAGAAAAAATTCGTGCGGCTTTTTTTCGCACGGGGCTGTACATAGCCGATATGTCGCGCTATAATAGAGCCGAAAAATGTCGGTATCGCTACCGACAAAAAACTGAGGTGATCGGTATGTGGTTTCTCTTAGCGATCCTATCGGCGGTATTTGCCGCATTGACCTCAATACTGGCAAAGGTCGGCATTGAGGGTGTCAATTCCAATCTCGCAACGGCCATTCGGACGATGGTCGTGGTCGTGATGGCTTGGGGCATGGTGTTCCTGACGAACGCGCAGAGCGGTCTTGCGGACATCAGCAAGAAAAGTTGGCTGTTTTTGATCCTGTCCGGCTTGGCGACGGGCGCATCGTGGCTTTGCTATTATCGCGCGTTGCAGCTGGGCGAGGCGTCGAAGGTCGTTCCCATCGACAAGCTCAGCGTGGTCATCACGCTGGTGCTGGCGTTCGTGTTCCTGCACGAGCGCTTCACGGTTAAGTCGCTCATCGGCAGCATCCTGCTTGCCGCCGGCACGCTCATCATGGTGCTGTGAAAAACGGTACAACGCCTCTGTCCGCCCGCAAAACACGCAAGTTTGTCATTTCGAGCGAGCGAATGTGGTATAATAATTTTGGACAACTC
>CAYOZT010000131.1:0-3089 GCA_964408545.1 uncultured Oscillospiraceae bacterium
CCTTACGTAGAGAAGTTAATAGGGTTACTCGGCGATACGAACATCGGCGACGTAGTATATACGTTAACCGAACTTGCAGGCGTAAGCAACATAATCGTAAAAGGCGAAACGGGATATACGCTCGGCGAAGACTTAAAAGACTTTGCAAATCCTGCGGAAATCTTCTTCGGAATAACGATTAAGGAAATTATAGACAAGGCAACGGACGGAGATTACTGGTTAGAAAAATTCGGAACGGTCTCGCTTTCGGACTTTGTAAACCACTTCTTAACGGCGGAATTAAAAGCTAATAAGTTTATAGCGGCAACGACGTCTATAAGCATAAGCGACGTACAAAGTTACGTAGAAGCCGAAACTTTAGCGGATCTTGTGTACAACTTACAAGCTAAGTATAACGAAGTAAAAGTAAAAGACGTAGTAGAACTCGTATACACTGAAGAAATAAAGAACGTAGCGTTACAGAAGATAGTAGGAACGGACTTTGAATTCTTGTTCGGATTACTCTTGGCAAACGACGTTAAAGAAGAATTGTTGTATGAGTTCGGCGGCTTGAATTTAAACGACGCGGTAGGACAATATCTTGCAACAATAATAGACGTAACCAATCCTTTCGTAGCAGGTACGTTGTCGTTTAGCGTACAAACGGTAAGCGATATAATAGACGGCAAGGAAATACTTGACGTAGTATACGATTTGTACGAAGGCGTAGTTTTAGGCGATATAGTAGAAATATTCGTAGAAATGCCTGAAGGCGAGTTGTTAGATAAGATTTACTATACGAGCTTAAACGAAGTCGTACAAAAGATAGTAGAAGGCAAGATCGGCGAATACGTAAAAGCGAAGTTCGAAGATACGACGCTCGGCGACATAACGTATGCGGCGCTTACTATAGCCGGAGTAGACGGCGTAGTAGAAGAAACCGATGCGGGATACGTTGTCGGAAGCGAATATGCCGACTTTGAAAACTTAGGAAAACATTTATTCGACGTAAAACTCTACGACTTAGCGGAAAATATTACAAACGGAAATTGGTGGGTAGAAAAATTCGGAACGCTTGCATTGGGCGACGTAGCCGACTACTTTATCCCCGACGAACACGAAGAAAGAACGTTTGTAAAAGCCTTGCGCGAAACGACCGTTAAGAACATATTTAACGTCGTAGCGGCGGGCAGTTTAGAAAGAGCGGTAGAAGAATTACAAATTGTCTTCGACGGCGTAAGAGTATACCATGTACTCGGCTATGAAGACACGAGTTCGATTCCCAACGCGGCGCTTGTAAAACTTACGGATACGAAGTTGAACTATCTCTTCGGGTTACTCGTAACGAAAGATATTCTTTCGGATATCCGTAACGAATTCGGCGACATCGCTTTAGGCGACGCGGTACAAGACTTTATAGCAATAAAGGACAATAAGTTCCTCGACGAAACGTACGCAATAAGCGTAGAACGTATATTTAACATATTGGCGACGAATAATGCGGCGGACGCATTGCAGATCGTTAAGGATATTTATCCCGAAGCAACTTTCGGCGATATCCTTTCGCTTGCAAACGTAACCGATATGGGGAACGAAGCGCTTAAGAAGTTGTTGGCTACCAAGATTAATTCGGTGATCGACATTGTTTTGGCGGACGACGTTATCAAGGCACTTTGCGACGTATTCGGCGACATTACCTTGTACGATGCGATCGGCGGAATCATTAAAGATGCGATCGGCGTTGACAACGAATTTATAGCGGCAACGCTCGGTATCAGCGTAAACATCGTTTTAGGTTTTGCGAAAGCAGAAACGAAAGAAGAAACGCTCGAAGTAATCTACAAGTTATACGATAAGGTATATATTTACCATATTGTAAGACTCTTTACGGATAAACTCGATGCACCCAGCGAAACGGTGGACACCGTTTACGACCTTAAATTCAGCGAACTTTTGAAAGCAATCGTTGAAGTTAAACTCTTCAGTTATCTCTACGAAAAACTCGGCGACGAAAGAATCGGCGACGTAGTATTCAAGAAAGACTGCGAATACGCATTAGGCAGTTACGCGATTAAACACGCCGACGGTAAGTGGGTTGTAACGAGCGACGGTAAGAACCTCGACGAAGTATTCACGAACGTGCTCAATAAGAGCCTCGGCGAAATCTACGGTAGCGTAACCGAACAAGAAAACTTAAAGAAAGACCTTATGAATTTGGTCGGCGGCACTACGTTCGGCGAAGTCGGTAAACTTTTATACGCAAACGATTTGGGTATCGGCGTTGTCGACAAGATTTACGCTATTAAGTTTGCAGACTTGATTGAATCGGCGTTTAATGGCACGACGATCGATTTCTTACTCGACGTTGCTTACGACATAACGATTTACGATTTAGTAGGCTTCTTGCTAAAGGGCACTGCCGTTGAAGATAATAAGTTTATCCGAGAAACCTTATCCGTAAACGCAAATACCGTAATAGACATTGCACAAGCGGGTAGCACGCAAGCCGCGCTTAACGCTGTTGCGTCTATCTATAAGACTTCTGCTTTAGGCGACATTGCATTGCTTGCAGGGCTCGAAGAAGCGCCGATGGCAATACTCGAACCTGTATTCGAAGCAAAGATCGGAGAACTTCTCAAGGCAATAGCAGATAACAAGGTAGTAGATTACGTATTAGACGTTGTAGGCGAAATTTCGGTAAACAGCATCGTAACCGACGTAGAAAATTTGACGGGTGCGGAACTTCTCGGTGATAAGAGAAACAACAACTTCATCGACGCCGTACTTAAAATCACCGTAAAGTCTGTAATCGACACAGTAAACAGCGAAAACGTATTGGAAAGCATCGGTAAGATGTTCGACACTGCAAGATTCGAAGACGTCCTTAACGTCTTTACCGAAACACCCGATTTCGATTCGTTAAAGACCTTGTTGAACCTCAACATCGGTAGTACCTTAATCGGTATCGCAAACGGCAACACCGACGAATTAACAGACGCTTTGGGAACCGCTTTCGAACAATTACCCGAAGGAATTCAAGTCGGCATCATAGCGGCGGCAGGCGTAACTGCGGTTGTACTCTACTTCGTAGATAACGCAACGCTTTGCAA
>CAYOZT010000132.1:0-3025 GCA_964408545.1 uncultured Oscillospiraceae bacterium
ACGCCAACAACGAGATCGGTTCGGTGCTGCCCATCGCCGAGATCGGCGCGATCTGCAAGGCGGCGGGCGTCGTCTTCCACACCGACGCCGTGCAGGCCGTCGGCCATGTGGCCATCGACGTCAAGGCGCAGAATATCGATATGCTCAGCCTTTCCGCCCACAAGTTCCACGGCCCGAAGGGCATCGGCGCGCTGTACTGCCGCCGCGGCATCGCGTTGCAGAACCTCATCGACGGCGGCGCGCAGGAGCGCGGCAAGCGCGCGGGTACGGAAAACCTCGCCGCCATCTGCGGCATGACCGCCGCGCTGGAGGAAGCGATCGCGCATCTGGACGAAAACGCCGCCAAGGTCAGCGCTCTGCGCGACAAGCTCATCGCCGGCCTTTCCCGGATCCCGCACAGTGCGCTCAACGGCGATCCGCAGCACCGTCTGCCGAACAATGTCAGCTTCTGCTTTGAGGGCATCGAGGGCGAGAGTTTGCTGCTGCTGCTGGACGGGAAGGGCGTGCAGGCCTCGTCCGGCTCGGCGTGCACCTCCGGCTCGCTCGACCCGAGCCACGTGCTGTTGGCCATCGGCCGCGTGCACGATGTGGCGCACGGCTCGCTGCGCCTGAGCCTGAGCGAGTACAACACCGAAGAAGAGATCGACCACATTCTTGCCGTTGTCCCGCAGGTCGTCGCTTATCTGCGCAGCATCAGCCCCGTTTGGAGCGATCTGCAGTGCGGCAAGAGAGAATATATTCTGTAATGAGGAGATAAATTATGGCACTGTACAGCGAAAAAGTAATGGATCATTTTATGAACCCCCGCAACGTCGGCACGATCGAGGACGCCGACGGCGTCGGCGAGGTCGGCAACGCCAAGTGCGGCGATATCATGAAGATCTTCCTGAAGATCGAGGACGGCATTTTGAAAGATGTCAAATTCCAGACCTTCGGCTGCGGCTCGGCCATCGCCTCGTCCTCCATGGCGACCGAGATGATCATCGGCAAGCCCATCGAAGAGGCACTGGAGCTGACGAACAAGGCCGTCGCCGAGGCACTCGACGGTCTGCCCGCGCACAAGATGCACTGCTCCGTTCTGGCGGAGGAAGCCATCAAGAAGGCGCTGCAGGATTATTTTGAAAAGAACAACATCCCTTACGACAAGGAAAAATTCAAGCAGATCGACCACGACGAGCTGCACGATCAGGTGCACGGGGAAGGTTAAGTATGATCGTATCCACCAGAGGCCGCTATGCACTGCGGGTGATGGTCTGTCTGGCGGCGCGGCGCGAGCGCGAATATATCCCGCTCAAGGAGATCGCCGAGGCGGAGGGCATTTCACAGAAATACCTCGAGTCGATCATGACGCTTCTGTCCAAGGGCGAACTGGTCGACGCCGCGCACGGAAAGGGCGGCGGCTATCGGCTCAATCGCTCGGCGCAGGAGTATACCATCGGCAGCATTTTGAAGCTGACGGAGGGATCGCTGGCGGCCGTGTCGTGTACGGCCAACGCCCCCGAGGGCTGTTCGCGGGGCGAATGTTGTGAGGCAAAGCCCATGTGGGATCGCTTGGATCGCATGATCGACGATTTTTTCGAGTCCGTCACACTGGCAGACTTGCTGAAAAAAGAATGAATTTCGGGCGTGCCGCATTTCGCGGCACGCCCGAGTATTTTTTATCCCAAGCGGGAGCCGGCGGGGATGGCGTCGTCGAGGATGACGAGCTGCAGCTTTTCTTCACCGTTTTCCGTGTGCACGGCGGACAGCAGCATACCGCAGGACTCGCGCCCCATCATTTTGCGCGGCGGGAGGTTGACGATGGCAAGCAATGTCTTGCCGAGAAGCTCCTCGGGCTTGTAGAACTTGGCGATGCCCGAGAGGATCTGACGGTCGGTGCCCGAGCCGTCGTCGAGGATGAACTGCAGGAGCTTGTCGGACTTTTTGACATCGCAGCAGTCCTTGACTTTCACGGCGCGCAGATCGGACTTGCAGAAAGTGTCGAAATCGACCTGTTCCTCGCCGTAGGGCTCGATCTCGACGGCGGGAACGGCGGGTGACAGCGCAGCGCGGCTGAGCTCCTCCAGCGCGGCAAGCTCCGTGTCCATGTCGATGCGGGGGAACAGCGGCGCGCCGACGTGCGTGTTCCAGACGGCTTTTTCGTCCGCACAGTAGCACACGGCGTCCAAGCCGCGGGCGTTTTCGGCAACGCCGAGAAGCTCGAAAATTTTCGCGGCGGAGTCGGGCATGAAGGGCGTGAGCAACACGGCAGCGAAGCGGATGCATTCGCAGAGATTTTTCATGACCGTCAGCAGACGCGGCTTTTGATCCTCGGATTTTGCCAAGATCCACGGCGCGGTCTCGTCGATATACTTGTTGGCGCGGTCGAGCAGACGGAAAATGTCGCCGAGCGCGACGGAGAATTGGAACGACTCCATGTGCGTTCGGTAATCGGCGACGACCTCGGCGGCCAAGGCCTTCAGCTCGTCGTCCAAGGCGGCGCCGGCACCGCCTTCGCCGAGCGTGTCGCCGAAATATTTCCGGTTCATGGCGACGGTGCGCGAGACGAGGTTACCGAGCGTGTTGGCAAGGTCGGTGTTGATGGTGGAGATGAGCAGCTCGTTCGTAAAATTGCCGTCCGAGCCGAAGGGGAAAGTGCGCAGCAGGAAGAAGCGCAGTGCGTCCACGCCGAAGCGTTCGCTCAGCAGGTACGGATCGACGACATTGCCGCGGGATTTCGACATTTTTTCGCCGTTGATATTCAGCCAGCCGTGGCCGTAGACCTTTTTCGGCAGGGGCAGGCCGAGACTCATCAGCATGGCCGGCCAGATGATCGCGTGGAAGCGGACGATCTCCTTGCCGACGAAGTGCACGTCGGCGGGCCAGTATTTTTCCAGATCGGCGTGGCGGTCATTCTCGAAGCCGAGGGCGGTCATATAGTTAAAGAGCGCGTCGATCCAAACGTAGACCACGTGTCCCGCGTCGAAATCGACGGGCACGCCCCATGTGAAGCTCGTGCGCGACACGCACAGATCTTCCAGACCCG
>CAYOZT010000133.1:0-2961 GCA_964408545.1 uncultured Oscillospiraceae bacterium
ACGACCATGCCCGCATACACGGGCGTGCCCGCGCCGATGAACAGCTGCCCGCGCTCCTGCGCCGCGCCCAGACCGTAGGCCACGGCCTCGCCCGTTTCGAAGGCGATCAGCGAGCCGGTCAGGCGGCGTTCGATCTCGCCTTTCATGGGCGCGTAGCTGTCGAGCACGGAGGAAATGATGCCCTCGCCGCGCGTGTCGGTCAAAAATTCGTTGCGATAGCCGAACAGGCCGCGCGACGGAACGAGAAATTCCAGTCGATAACGGCTGCCCATCGGCGTCATGCTCAGCAGATCGCCCTTGCGGCGGCCGATCTTTTCGATGACCGCACCCATGCATTCTTCCGGAACGTCGGCGACCATACGCTCGATCGGCTCGCAGAGCTTGCCGTCGATCTCCTTGGTCAGCACGCGCGGCGTGCTGACGGAGAACTCAAAGCCCTCGCGGCGCATCGTCTCCATGAGGATGCTCAAATGCATCTCGCCGCGGCCGGCGACGTTGAACGCGTCGGTATTTTCCTGCGCCGTGACGTGCAGGGAAACATCTTTCAAAAGCTCGCGCTCCAAGCGGTCGCGAATGTTGCGGGAAGTGACGAATTTGCCCTCGCGGCCGGCAAAGGGCGAATCGTTGACGGCGAACGTCATCTCGATCGTCGGGTCGGAGATCTTGACGAAGGGCAGCGCCTCGACGCACTCGGGCGCGCACAGCGTGCGGCCGATGGTGATGTCCGCCATGCCGCTGAGCGCCACGATCTCGCCCGCGGAGGCGGACTGGATGGGCGTTTTTCCGAGGCCGTCGAAGGCATACAGCGCCACGACCTTGCCTTTTTGCTTCGTGTCGGGATCGTGGTAATCGCAGATGGCGACCTCCTGTCCGACGCGGATCGTGCCGCGCTCGACGCGGCCGATGGCGATACGGCCGACGTATTCGTTGTAATCGATGGACGACACCAGCAGCTGCAGTGGCGCGTTCTCGTCGCCCTCGGGCGGGTCGATATAGTTGACGATCGTCTCGAACAGCGGCGTCAGATCGGTGCCGGCCTCGTCGGGCGAGTAGGACGCCGTGCCCTGACGGCCGGAGCAGAAGACGGTGGGAGAATTGAACTGCTCGTCGGTCGCGTCGAGGTCGAGCAGCAACTCGAGCACCTCGTCCATGACCTCGTGGACGCGCGCGTCGGGCTTATCGACCTTGTTGACGGCGACGATGACCTTGTGCCCGAGCTCGAGCGCCTTCTGCAGCACGAAACGCGTCTGCGGCATGGGGCCTTCGGCGGCGTCGACCAGCAAGATGACGCCGTTGACCATTTTCAGAATGCGCTCCACCTCGCCGCCGAAATCGGCGTGGCCGGGCGTGTCGACGATGTTGATCTTATAATCGTGATAGCGCACGGAGGTATTCTTGGCGAGGATGGTGATGCCGCGCTCGCGTTCGAGATCGCCCGAATCCATGACGCGATCCTGCGTGGCCTGATTTTCGCGGTAAATGCCGCCCTGCTTCAAAAGCTCGTCGACCAGCGTGGTCTTGCCGTGGTCAACGTGGGCAATGATGGCAATGTTGCGGATATTTTTCTGAGACATAAAAGCTGCTCCTTGCGTAAAAACTCGATAAAATGCTACAACGGAAAATAATAGCACAGTATTGCCCCGATTGCAAGCTTTTTTCCGAAATTCTACGGATATTTGAAAACAATCCGTAAACAATCGTTTCTTCTTGTTGAAATTATCCGATAATGGAATATAATGAAATGCACATCGATCGAAAAGGGAGCATCCTACATGGGAAAAATCAAGGACGGTATGCGCCGCTTCGCGCGCGGACGCTACGGAACGGATAAACTGAACACGGTGATCTTATGGACGGGCATTTTGTTTTTGCTGGTGATGCTGCTGCTGTCGCTGTTCCTGCCGGACAATGCGCTGCGCATCGTCAGCCCGATCTTGACGCTTTTGTCGTATGTATGCCTGTTCGTATCGCTTTTTCGCTGCCTGTCGCGCAACACATACAAGCGCTATCAGGAAAATCGCCGATTTTTGTTCCGCATGGAAAAGCTGCGCGATCGCGAGCACCGCTATTTCAAGTGCCCCAAATGCCGCCAAAGCGTGCGCGTGCCGAGAGGGAAAGGAAAGCTCTCCATCTCCTGCCCGCGCTGCCACGAAAAATTCATCAAAAAGACGTAAGGCGCGATCGGCGGTCGCGTTCTGCGCAAAATCACCAAACGGGAGGGGAAATGCCCTCCCGTTTTTTGCGTCCTTTTGGTGGTTTTGACAGAATTTTACCGAAAACGGCAAAAAGCGCTTGACTTGATATATATATATATAATTGACTCACTCGCGGACAGTGCGCCGAGAGAATACATCTTTTTTGGAAGGAAAGCATTATTTTATGAAGAAAATGAACAAAAAGGGCTTCACCATCGTTGAGCTCGTCATCGTCATCGCGGTCATCGCGATCCTCGCCGCCGTGCTCATCCCCACCTATACAAGCGTGGTAAATAAAGCCAATGCCTCCGCCCGTTTGCAGAAGGCGAGAAATGCGTATACCGAGTATATCGCAGCACATCCTACGAAGGAAATCGATTACATCTCCTTTGAAGATAGTGACAAAACAGTCTACTACTACGAAATTGCCAATGAATTCAAAGAGACCACAACGAAGCCCTCTGACAAGGTTGTTTTGACCGTCAACACCTGCCTCGATGAGAAGGGCACCGAAGAAAATGCCGCCGAGACCTGCCCCGATTGCGGCTGGAAACTGACGGTAAAGACCGCCGACGAATAATTTCGATCGTTTCTTCTATTGAGTTTCTTTTAAGGGCTGAGGGACGCATTTCGCGTCCCTCGGTTCTTTTTTGCCCCGAGGCGGCCCGCCGACACGGTACGCGTGGGTAACGAAAAACACCATGTCATCCTGAGCGAGCGGAATGTGGTATAATAATTTTGGACAACTCATGAAATGACAAAAAAG
>CAYOZT010000134.1:0-2886 GCA_964408545.1 uncultured Oscillospiraceae bacterium
TTTCATGAGTTGTCCAAAATTATTATACCACATTCGCTCGCTCGAAATGACAAACCTGCGTTTTTTCGCTTTACTGCGGATCAATCGGAGACGGTGTAGACAAGGCGGTAGGTTTTGCCGTTCTCGACGGGCATTTCACAGATGCCGACCATGGCGTATTCGCCGTCGACATAGAATGCCCAATAGGCTTGATCGGCCTCCCACGAGGCGGTCTCACCCAAAACCGTGTCGAAATAGCCGTACTGGATATTGTCCCGCTCGATGAGTCCCTGTGCGACGAGGACACTGTCGAGATAGCTTTCCTGCGTCATGCAGTAGACGGTCTTCGTCGTGCCGTCGGCGCGGACGATCTCGACGGTGACGGCGTCACACACCGAGAACGCGGCGTATGCCGGCTCGGGATACGCGGTCGGTTTGACATAGTTTCCGGTCGCATAGCCGAAGATCTCGCCCCAGCCGCCGTAATAGTTCAGGTACTCGCGGAAATCGCTATAGTGGTTGCAGGTGTAGAACACGAACAGCTCGCCTTCGCCGTATTCGCCGTCGCCGTTGAGGTCGCAGCGGCCGTAGACCAGACGCGCCGCGCCGCGGTTGATATAGGTTCCGTTGTTGTAGAGCCCCGGGTTATTGCCGCAGCCCGTCGTGCCGATGTCCATCTCGAAATACTGCAGCTTGCCGCCGCAGCCGGTGATGTTGGGCAGTTCCGGCTCTTTGGCATAACCGCCTTTGAAGCCGTTGTGATTGACGCGCAGATATTCGCCCCAAGGACTGTTGACGGGCTTATCTTTTTTGTTGGCGCTGTAGTTTGCGGGGATGGAGCCGTCGGCGCCGCCGAAGGCGTACATATAGGCGGCGACTTCTTCGAGCGTGATGTACGCGCCGCCGCGATAGATGTACATGGCGACCTCGCCGTAGCAGTCGAAGACGACATAGGTGTTACCGTCATCGAGGTAGATGCTGTCGCTGTTGCGCACATACTGTGTGCCGAGCGTCGGCTGCGCCTCGGCGAAGGTCACGTCCGCATCGGGCACCTCGAGCGAGCCGGACATCAGGTAGTGCTGCGTGCGGTACTGCGAATCGGTGTAGCAGCAGGCGGTGGTATAGTTTTTATAGAACGCGTCCACATCCACATCGACATACGGATCGCTGTCGTGACCGCCGCAGGTGGGCTCGGGAATGGTCGGCTCGGGCGGATCCGTCGGGTCGGTGGGATCGGTGGGATCGGTGGGATCGGTCGGGTCGGTAGGATCGGTCGGATCGGTCGGGTCGGTAGGATCGGTCGGATCGATGGGATCGGTGGGATCCGTCGGATCGGTGGGATCGGTGGGATCGGTGGGATCGGTGGGATCGGTGGGATCGGTCGGATCGGTGGGGTCGGTGGGATCGGTCGGATCGGTAGGATCGGTAGGATCCGTCGGCTCGGTCGGCTCAGTCGGTTCGACTTCATCCGTCGGCTCGGGGACGGTGGTCGCTTGCGTGTCGGAAACGGTCGTGCCGGCGGTGGCAGACGGGGCGGTCGAGCTGGTCGTACCGGTCGGCTCGGCAACGCAGCCGGTCAACAGCAGGAGCACGAGCAGCAGTGCAAATAATTTTTTCATGGTATGTCCTTTCTATGTATCCGGGGGAATAAAAGCGGTTTTTCCCGCATTTCGGGCGTGTCACCGCAGCAACACGCCCGAATATACGCAAATTATTGTTCTTCCATTTCCTTCAGGGCGTCCTTGCGGCTGAAGTTGGCACGACCCTTTTCGTCGAAGCCCATGAACTTCACCCACGTCATATCGCCCAGATTCAGCACGTCCTCGACCTTTTCGACGCGGCGATTCTCCAGCTTGGAGATGTGCACCATGCCGTCGTGGCCGGGCGCGATCTCGACGAAGGCGCCGATGGGCAGGATACGCACGACCTTGCCGTAGTACAGCTTGCCGACCTCGGGAACGAAGCAGATATCGTCGACCATTTTCTTGGCGGCGTAGGCGGCGGCGGAGTCGACCGCGGAGATGAACACGCTGCCGTCGTCCTCAATGTCGACCTTGGCGCCGGTGTCGGCGCAGATCTTCTGGATGGTCTTGCCGCCGGAGCCGATGACCTCACGGATCTTGTCGACGGGGATCTTCAGCGAGAGCATCTTCGGCGCGTACTCGGAAACTTCCGCGCGCGGCGCGGCGATGGCCTTGAGGATGACTTCGTCGAGGATGACCAGACGCGCCTTGCGGCAGCGCTCGAGCGCATCGGCGATGATCTCCATGGTCAGACCCTTGTTTTTCAGATCCATCTGGATGGCGGTGATGCCTTCGGTGGTACCGGCGACTTTGAAGTCCATTTCGCCGTGGAAATCCTCAACGCCCTGAATATCGGTGAAGGTGCGCCATGCGCCCGTTTCCTGATCGGAGATGAGGCCGCAGGAAATGCCGGCCACGGGACGCTTGATAGGCACGCCCGCGTCCATCAGAGCCAGTGTCGAGCCGCAGATGGAGCCCTGCGAGGTCGAGCCGTTGGACGAGAGCACTTCGGATACCACACGGATGGAGTAGGGGAATTCCTCGACGCTCGGGATCACGGGCAGCAGAGCCTTCTCGGCCAGTGCGCCGTGGCCGATCTCGCGGCGGGAGGTGGAACGGGCGGCACGCGCCTCACCCGTGGAGTAGGCGGGGAAATTGTAGTGGTGGATATAGCGCTTGTTTTCCTCGGGGTAGATGGTGTCGAGCTTCTGCGCGGCGGAGAGGGTATTGAGCGTGCAGATGGACAGCACCTGCGTCTGACCGCGGGCGAACAGACCGCTGCCGTGCACTCTGGGCAGAACGCCGACCTCGGCGTCGAGCGGGCGGATATCGTCCATGCCGCGGCCGTCGACACGCTTGCCCTCGAGCAGCCACTTCTTGACGA
>CAYOZT010000135.1:0-2871 GCA_964408545.1 uncultured Oscillospiraceae bacterium
GAAGAGTGCCATAACAATTGTAACAACTTTTTTCATACTACCATCCTTTACTAAGGGGATATGCGGGCGAGCCGTGGCTGACGCGGTGCCCCGCCGAAGGTGGGGCAGTTTGCGGCCTGACGTGGCGAGCCGTGAAATCAGAATTTATAGCTTTCCATTGACTCTTCAAGTGTCTCACGGAAAAGAACAAAGAGCATAATTATCGGGAGCATATACACCGTACCTCCGGCATACGAAACATCAGAAGGTATTTCGGAGAGCATAACACTGAGTGGCATAATATTGTCGTTTTCCATCGAGAAAATAAGTGCCTGATCTACCATATTCCAGCTTTCGCAGAATATGAGTATTGCCAAAGAAACTATAGCCGGCTTAATTTGCGGGATAACGGCGTATCTGAAAGTTTTAAACACGGAAGATGTTTCAAGGGAAGCACAGTCGATAATCTCATTCGAGATATTCTTCATAAACTGCCTGAACAAAAATGTCGCGAACGGTGAGAACATCATCGGAATTGTGAGTGCCATCGGTGTATTAAGCATACCGAAGTCACGCAGTTGGATATAGTTAGGCAAGAGTGTCGCTTGGAAAGGAAGCATCATAACCACGATATATACAAAAAACAGCGTATCCCTTCCTTTAAAAGGAATCTTAGCGAACACAAACCCGAGCGGCAAAGAGACTGCTATACTCACGACAGTAATCAGTGAGGCGTACACAACCGAGTTCCAAAAGTAATCAAGGTATGTAAAATTCGTTACGAACAATTCCCAATAGCCTTTTAGTGTGAGAGGCGAGTCACCGTAGCTGAAAGACTTGATTGCCGTCATAACAACAGGCAGTGCGAACGCAAGTGCAGAGAGGGCAATAGCCACAAGGCGCACGGTTTTGAATACTTTAGATTTAGTTTTCATAAGCCACCTCAATTCGTATAGTCGCTCATCTTGTTCTCAAGGCGGTAAAGAACAAAAATCACGACGGCCATAACCACGGTGAACACCACAACAGCACAGCTGAGATTCTGATAATTGAGCTTATAGAAGTGGTTATTCATATAATTTTGAACCATATACGCTACATCGGGCGGATAATTGGTATTATAGTACAGATAGCTTTCTCTGAAAATTTTCAGGGAATTTACAAATGTCAGCACGATTACAAAGAACAGCGACGGAGAAATCAGGGGCAGTGTCATCTTAAGGTGCAGTTTGATTCCGTGTGCGCCGTCAACTGCCGCTGCCTCATAGACTTCGGGGGTGACTTTCATCAGTGCGGAGGTAATAAGTATTACATCGATACCGATATTTTTCCAGATAAACAAAAGATACAGCGGTAAAATGACAAAGAAATCGGACAGTCCCTCAACCTCGGTTAATGCGGTATACTGTGCGGTGCCGAAGATGGTCTGCCAGATGAAAATAATACTCGCGGAGGGCAGGACATACGGCAGGACGAAAAAGCTCTTGATGAACATAAATCTTTGTGAAAGTTTAACCAGACCGAGCGACAGCACAAACGCAATCAGCACGGTGAGCAGGACGGATATAACGGAAAAGACGACCGTATTTTTGAGCGCAAGTCGGAAAAACTCATTTGTCAGGACGGATTTATAATTATCAAATCCTACAAATTTCATTGTGAATGTATTCTCGATAAACGAATAGCCGATAGTGCGGAACATCGGGACGATATAAAAAACGGCGAAACCGACCAGCGCCGGCAGGCTCAAAAGAAAAATTTTGCGTTTGAAAGTTTTGTTCATATGCTCACCTTTTCGCAGAGTATAACGACCGAAAACACGAATATGTCTTACAGCAATATTATATCATATATGAGAGCGGTTTTAAATAGTGGAATGTATCAAAAGAGCCGTGCAAATTTTGGGTAATATATACAAAAACCGCCTGCTCATATGAGCAGGCGGTTTCGGGTGTTTAGTTGTATGTTGATTCTGTCAGAATATCAAAGAATCAGTTAGCGGAAACAACATATGTGCCGTTGACTTCTGTTACAGTGTAACCGTCAACAACGAAATTAGTGCCTGCACCCTCAGCAGCGTTATCTGCGGGGTTGAAGCCTATAAATGTACCACCGTAAACATTGATGTGTGATGTTGTACGGTCGCTGTCAAGCTGGTTGAGAAGATAATGTGCGCCATATGTAGCATCTTTACTTCCGAAAGTACCGCCATAGATGTTAGCAGTACCGTGCTCGCATACATATACAGCCTGCAAGCTGGTGAAGTTACCGTTGTAGATATTTACAGTAGCATTTCCGCCAACGAAAACGCCCTCGTTTGCAGCAGTAACATCGCCGTTACCGTAGATGTTCAAAGTAGCCTCTCCGCCAACATAAATGCCGGTACCACCGTTGGTACGAACGATTTCATTTCCGTTCAAATAAAGGTCAGTGTTAGCAGTAACAGTAAGGAAGCTTTCTGTTGTAATGTCGCCAACCAAATAAACATCGCCGCCGTTATTAAGAGCTGCGGTTAATTCGGTAACATCAGAAACAGTTGTTGCACCGGTAGGAACAACATAGTACCAATCGCCGTTCTTGACTACTTCGTAGCCGGGAGCAACGGTGATTTCGTTAGAACCTACATAGAAGTCACTGCCCTTAACACTTGCCTGACTGGGATCGAATCTGTAGAACTTACCGCCCTTAACAGTGATAGAACCGCCGGAGCCATCCTTTGCGTTAAGGGTATAGTACTTGCCATCGTAAGTGTATTCGGTATAGAATGTACCGCCTTCGATGGTGATTTTACCGCCGGCAGCGTAAATTACATTGTTACCGTCACCCTTTGCGTCGCCGCCTACAGTGAAGTAACCGTCCTTGATGGTAAGTGTAGCACCTGTATCTACACGA
>CAYOZT010000136.1:0-2868 GCA_964408545.1 uncultured Oscillospiraceae bacterium
TTCGGCACTTCGTCGGACATCTGAATTTCATCGACAAAGAGATAGTATTGGTCATGACTACTTTCCACAATGCCACGAACATAGGAGGCAAGCTCCAAAGGATTGCGGTAGCGAATATCCTTTGTCAAATCAAGTTCAAAGGACAGAATGTGATCCTCTGCAACACCTTCACTGAGAAGATAGTTCTTGAACAGAGTGCGAAGCAAATAGGACTTGCCGCATCTGCGAATGCCGGTGATAACCTTCACCTGACCATCCCACATAAAGGAGATGATTTTTTTCAAATAACGATCTCGTTTAATTTCCATATCTTGACCTCCATTGAAAACTTGTCGGTATTATCTTACTACTTTTCAATGGGAATTATACACCAATGTAATCAAAAAATCAAGAACTTCACTGAAATGTTTGCGAATATATCCGACAACATTTCAACGGAAATCGAAGACCGGCAGAAACAAGACTTTACACCGGCGTGACATGATAGATGCGGAGGCGGCCTGACCAAAGCCATGCCGCCTCCGCGAAAAACGGAAATACTGCCTTATTGAACCGCCCGATGGGGCGTTTTTTACGTTTTCGAGAAGCCGCGCTGCTCCAAATAGATCAGCAGTACTGCAATGTCGGCGGGACTGACGCCCGAAATGCGCCCCGCCTGCCCGACGGACAGCGGGCGGATCTGCGTCAGCTTGTCGCGCGCTTCGAGCCGCAGCCCGGGAATGGCGTGATAGTCAAGCTCCGGGGGCAGACGGCGATCTTCCTCCCGACGGAAGGCCTCGACCTGTTTTTCCTGCCGCGCGAGATAGCCCGCGTATTTGACTTGGATCTCCACCTCCGCCGTGACGGACGGCGGCAGCGTCGGGCGTTGCATGTCGAAGGGCGCAAGATCGTCGTATGTGACGTTCGGGCGGCGCAGAAGGTCGGCAAGACGCGCGCTGTTGCGCACGCCCTGTGAGTCGCGCCGCAAAAGCATCTCGTCCAGCTCCTCCGACGCGCTGACGCCGATACTCTCCAGCCGCGCGATCTCGCGCTTGACGGCACGATATTTTTCCTCGACCTCGGCAAGACGCTCGGCGCTCACGAGTCCCACCCGCGCGCCGATGGCCGTCAGGCGCTCGTCGGCATTGTCCTGCCGATGCAGCAGGCGATACTCCGAGCGGCTCGTCATCATGCGGTAAGGCTCGGCCGTTCCCTTGGTCACGAGATCGTCGATGAGCGTGCCGATATAGCCGCAGTCGCGCGTCAGGATCAGGGGCGCTTTTCCCTGCACGCGCAGCGCGGCGTTGATACCCGCGACAAGACCCTGCGCCGCGGCTTCCTCGTAGCCGGAGGTACCGTTGAATTGCCCCGCGCCGTAGAGATTTTTCAGCGCTTTGACTTCCAGCGTCGCATCCAGTGCCAGCGGATCGATGCATTCGTACTCGATGGCGTAGGCGGGGCGCATCATCTGCGCGTTTTCGAGCCCGGCGATACTGTGCAGCATTTGCAGCTGCACATCCTCGGGAAGGCTCGAGGAAAGTCCCTGTATGTACATTTCCTCCGTATCCAGCCCGCAGGGCTCGATGAACAGCTGATGGCGCGTTTTTTCGGCAAAACGGACGACCTTCGTTTCGATGCTCGGGCAGTAGCGCGGGCCGACGCCGCTGATCGTGCCGTCGTACATCGGGCTGCGGTGCAGATTTTCACGGATGATCTCGTGCGTGCGCTCGTTCGTGTAGGTCAGGTAGCACACGGCGGTGTTGTTGGGGCGATATGTCGTGCGGAAGGAGAAAGGCTCGATGTCTTCGTCGCCCGGCTGCAGTTCCATCTTGGAAAAATCGATGCTGCGGCGATTGACGCGCGGCGGCGTGCCCGTTTTGAAGCGGCGCAGCGGCAGATTAAGCGAACGCAGGCAATCGGCGAGTCCGTGGGATGCTTGTACGCCGTCGGGGCCCGAGGGCGTGACGACATCGCCCGTGATGACGGTGCTGTCGAGATAGGTGCCCGTGGCGATGACGACGGCTTTGGCCGCATAGTGCGCGCCCAGCGCGGTCACGACGCCCGAGACGTCGCCGTTTTCGGTCAGAATTTGCACGACCTGCGCCTGAACGAGCAGCAGACCGTCCTGCAATTCGAGCGTGTGCTTCATGAATTGCTGATATTTTCGGCGATCGGCCTGTGCGCGCAGAGAGTGCACGGCAGGGCCTTTGCCGCGATTGAGCATACGGTACTGGATGCAGCTGTGGTCGGCGGCGATGCCCATTTCACCGCCGAGCGCATCGATCTCGCGCACAAGATGCCCCTTGGCCGTCCCGCCGATGGCGGGATTGCAGGGGAGATTGGCCACGGTGTCGAGATTGATGGTGAACAAAACGGTTCGGCAGCCGAGCCTCGCGGCGGCCAGCGCCGCCTCAATGCCCGCGTGTCCCGCGCCGATGACCGCCACATCGCAGTTACCTGCCGGATAGATCATAGAAATACCTCTTTTCCAAAGAGTAAAGAAAGAATTTGCCCGCATCGCCGTTCGACGACCGCACGGTGTAGTAATCTGCGTCCCCACCACGCCGAAGGCACAAAAAGGACGGATCCTTCGACTCGCTGCCGCTCGCTCAGGATGACACGGTGTTTTTTGTTACCCTCACGTAGGGACCGGCGTCCCCGACGGTCCGTTTGCCCACCCCACGGCGATGCGCGGTAGGGCGGGGACACGTCCCCGCCGCCCCGTACGACGATCGCACAGTCGGTCAATGGCAAAAAAGTCAAGTCATGTCATCCTGAGCGAGCGCAGCGAGTCGAAGGATCTATCCCCCGATTTTACAAAAATGTCCCGTCAGAAAGTAGATTTCTCGACTCGCTGCCGCTGAAAATGGTACAGTTTTTTGGACAAAA
>CAYOZT010000137.1:0-2823 GCA_964408545.1 uncultured Oscillospiraceae bacterium
TCTTGGCATTGGCATTTTGATTCTGCGCGACCTTGTTGCCGTCGGCGTCGTAAGGTTCTTCGCCGTTGACCACTTGGGCGAACCAGAAGAGGTTGCCCGCGTTTTTGATCCAGTAGAAGCCGCCCGCTTCGTTCCATGTAGCCGGCTGATAGCTGCCACAGCCGGTGCAGAAGCCGTCGCTATCGTATCCTCTGTGTGTGCGCACTTCGGGGAATGCGGCGTTGGCGTAGGAATACTCGGTGCCGCTGTCGTCGCAGTATTGATAGCCGCGATAGACCTTGCCCTCGTCGGTGAAGTTCGGCAGAGCGCTGCCGTTTTCGCCGAGATTCTGTTTCCACACGCCCTCGGTCTGTTCGCCGTTGAGCAAATACGTCACCGCGCCGGACTTAAAATCGTCTTCGGTCTTGGTTTCGACCTTGGTCGAGGTGCCATTATTGATGCCGATGGGGGTAGTGAGACTGTAGCAGTTTTCCACTATGCCTTGGCTATCATCATATCCGTTGATATCGTTGATGCCGACCACGCCGCCGGAAGAAGAACCGCTGACCGTACCGACACTGTAACAGTTCTTGACTGTGCCGAGGTTGTCTGCAACCACGCCGCCGACCATACTCTTGCCGCTGACCGTGCCGAGGTTATAGCAGTTTTCCACCACGCCCTCGTAGTTTTCGCCGACCACGCCACCGGCGCGATAATAGCCGCTGACCGAACCGCTTTCCGTATTGACGCAATTTGTGACCGTACCGGTTGCGCTGTTCACTCCGACTATACCGCCGCAGTTCTCACTTTCGCCTGTACATACCACCGAGCCACTATTGGAGCAGCCCGTGACAAGTCCTTCGTTGCGGCCGACTACACCGCCGGGAGCGCTGCCTCCGCGTGTCTTGATGGTGCCGTAGTTATGGCAGTTTTCCACCATGCCTACATTGTAACCGACCATGCTGCCGACTCTGCCGTAACCGGCATAGAAGTAGGTATCTCGGATGGTGACGTTTTTCACCGTGCCGTTCTTGCCGAGGTAGCCGATGAGGCCAATACGCATGGCGGTGTCGCCGCTGAAATACAGGCCGGAAATACTGTGGCCGTCGCCGTCGAAGCAGCCGACGAATGCGCTCGATTCGACAAGCGTATAGTTCTCTTCCACCGCTTTGCCGATCGGTGTCCAGACGCGGTGATCGCTGCCGGTACCGATGAGCTCTCCGTCGGAATTGAGGACATTTTCGTTGACGACGATGTTCTCGACCAGTTTGCCGTGGATATCCTTCCTGCCGTCGTTGACCTTCGCGGCGAACCAGTAGAGGTTGCCGGCGTTTTTGATCAGGTAGGGATCATCCTTTGTGCCGCTGCCTTCGCAGGGCTCGCAATACGCTCCGCAGGGGCAGAAACCGTTCACGACCTCGCCGTGGTGACCGTCGACGTGCTCGACGTTCGAGTAGATCACGCCGTCGATACAGTTGACGTAGGAATAGACGATCTTGCCCGTGTAGTTCGGCAGGCTCTCCTCGCCGATGGTCTGCTTCCAGATGCCGTCGGTCTTGCCGCCGTTGAGCAGATACGTCAGTTTACCCGAGGAGAAATCTCCCACCTTGATCGGCAGCACGATCCCCTTCTCGTCTTCGACATAGTCTTGTTCGCCCATGCAACCGATGCCCGCCTGCATGGTCGAGCCGATCATGGCACAGCCTTCTTTGTAGTAGCAGTTTATGACCGTGCCGGAGTTGGAGCCGACCACGCCGCCGACCAATTCGCCGTTTCCGACGTCGGTGGAGAAAACGTTGCCCTTGTTGAAGCAGTTTTTGATCGTGCCGACACTCGTGCCGGCCACGCCGCCGAGCTGGCTCGTGCCGCTGACCGCGCCCGTGTTGCCGCAGTCGGTGACGATGCCGCCGCGGATATTCTCGCCGACGACGCCGCCGGCCAAGATCTCTGCCGAGATATCGCCGAAGTTCAGGCAGCGAGTGATGCTTCCCGTGTTGTATCCGACGATGCCGCCGACACGCAGCGAGTAGCTTTCCGCGCCGCTGACACTGCCGTTGTTGGTGCAGTTCGTGACCGCGCCGCGGTTTGTGCCGACCACGCCGCCGATGTCCCAGCGCTGTGCGCTGACCATGGCGGAGTTCGTGCAGGCCGTGACGGTGCCGCCTTCTCGGTTGAAGCCGACGATGCCGCCGATGCCCGTGCCGCCGAGGGTCGAATCTTCCATGAACTGGTAAGACGTAGCACCGATCGTGCCGTCGCTGCTGCACTTTGTCACCGTACCGCCGTTTTCGCCGACGATGCCGCCGACATAGCCGCCGTAGCAGTAATTCAAGCCGTCGAATTCATTGGCGGGATAGGCCAACGGCTCCGAGAAAGCGCTCGTCTTGGAACGAAGGATGTTCTTTTCGCCGTGGCAGGAGTCGATCGTGCCGCCGCCGTTGTAGCCGGCGATCGCGCCGATATACTGTCTGCCGCAGAAGTAGGAATTTTTGACGGTGAGGTTTTTCACCGTGCCGTAGGTCGATTTGCCGCTCTCGTCGACGTGCTCGCCGATGATGCCAAACAATCCGACGTAATCGCCGTCCACATCTTTGAAATTCAGTCCGCTGATGCTGTGGCTCGCGCCGTCGAAGATGCCGGCATACTCGATGTAGACCGTTTCGCCTTCGACCGTCTGCACGCCGCCGATGGGCGTCCAGTAATAGAGCCGATCGGAGTCATCGGACGCCGTGAAATTGCCCTCGGTGTCGAACACGCCGTTGTTGACGACGATATCCGCGGTCAAGATCGCGTTGGCCGTCGTGTTGCCCGCGTTGACGTAGTTTGCGAACCAGTACAGCTTAC
>CAYOZT010000138.1:0-2819 GCA_964408545.1 uncultured Oscillospiraceae bacterium
TATGGCAAAGCCCCTGTTTTCGCCTAGCAAAAACAGGGGTTCTTTGACAGACTGGCGGACGCGCTGCCAAAAGCAGCGCGTCCGTGCAATTTTTTTGGGGGTATGGTCAAACGGCCTTTCCGACTTCATAGGCCTCGCGCATGG
This sequence comes from uncultured Oscillospiraceae bacterium, assembly GCA_964408545.1. Classification (GTDB taxonomy): domain Bacteria; phylum Bacillota; class Clostridia; order Oscillospirales; family Oscillospiraceae; genus Faecousia. The sequence continues at coordinate 145 of CAYOZT010000138.1, forward strand.
CGGGCAGGGCTTTGATCGCGCCCGATTCGTAGGCACCGCCGCCGAGGATGACGCCTTTTTCGACCGCGCCCTCGACACAGTCGGCGTAGCCGCGGAAGCAGGCCAGTGTCGTTTCGGCGGAGGCGGGCGCGGTGTCGGCCATGGTCACGATGTAGTACATTTCCTTGTTTTTGACCTCGAGCCAGCGGGCGACCGTGCGGTCGATGACGGCCTTGAGCTGCGCGTCGACGGAATAAAAATAGACGGGACTTGCAAGGACGAGCACGTCCGCGTCGATCATTTTCTGCAGGACGGCGGCCATGTCGTCGCGGAAGACGCATTCGCCGCCGTGCGCGCTGCAGTGGTAGCAGGCGATGCAGGGGTGGATGTCTAGCTGCGCGACGCGGAGCTTTTCGACCTCGTGGCCGGCTTCCCGTGCGCCCTTGGCAAATTCGTCACACAGAAGATCGGAATTGCCGCCGTTTCTGGGACTTCCCGATAAGATCAAAACTTTTTTGGACATAAAAATTCTCCTTCGGTGATTTTTGCGTTTGCGCTGCCGCTTCGCGGGCGCTTGTGCACCATTAAAATAGCATAATTCGCCTGCGTTGTCAACATACAGCGCACCCTTGTAGGGAAGAGACCGCGCCCAAAAACGACCCCGCGGTAGGGTCGGACGCCTCTGTCCGCCCGAAAAAACCGAAAGTTTGTCCTTTCGAGCGAGCGACAGCGAGTCGAGAAATCCATTTTCTGACGGGACATTTTTCGTCAAAAAGGGGACGGATCCTTCGACTCGCTGTCGCTCGCTCAGGATGACAGAGCTTTGCTTTTTGCCATTGTCCGACCGTGCAGTCATACCGCGCACCGCCGTGGGATGGGCGAGCGGACCGTCGGGGACGACGGTCCCTACCGCGCGTCGCCGTGGGGTGGGGAATGCGCAATTGCCTCTCCCGAGGGGGGAGAGGCAAGGTGATAGCGTATCGGCGCAGGGGGACGAATTATCCTTCGTTGAGTTTGAAAAAGTCTTCGGGATCGACGGGATTTCCGCCGCAGCTGACACTGAAGTGCACGTGCTCGCCGAGCGTCAGCTCGACCAAGGCGGACACGCCGACATAGCCGATGGGCTGCCCAAGCGTGACTTCCTGCCCGACGGAAACGAGCACATCCTCGCTCAGACTTGCGTAGGTGCTCACATAGCCGTCCTCGTGACGAATGACGACGGTCGTGCCCATGGTCTCGTCGGAATAGACGGTGTAGACCGTGCCGTCTGCGGCTGCGAGCACGGATGTTCCCGCTTCGGCTGCGAAGTCCATGCCGTTGTGCGTGCGCCAATCGCGTGTGGTCGGATTGTAGCACAGGCAATCCATGGCGTAGTCCATGATGACCTCACCGCTGACGGGACGCCCCGTTCGCCACGGTTTTTTGGTCGGCTCGGGCGGGTCGGTCGGATCGGATGCGGAGCCGTTGGGATTGAGCACATCCAGTGTCGGGCTCGGCGTGGGCACGGAAACCTCCCGCGTGCTTTGGTAGTACAGATAGCCGGAGATCCCGATGGCGACCGCGCACAGGATCAGGGCTATGTAGTAGCCCTTACCGGCCAGCTTTTCGCTGAAGAATTTTTTGAATTTGCCGTTGTTGTTTTCACTCATGTGATTAGCACCTCCGAGAAGCAGTATTGCCAGCATTTGTGCGATTAAACCAAATATCGGAAATTTTTCAAAATAATTTGACCGGCTCGTTTCGCGCGGACGAGGCTTTTTGAAAAAAATCCCTGTTTATGCGGAAAAAGCATTGACATTCTCGAAAATTTCGGTATAGTTATATCTGTCAAACTTTGACGAAAAAACCGAAGAAACGGGGGAGGATAATGTCTAAGGAACTCATCAGGCTCCGGGATCTTACCATGGAGTTCGACGGGGAGCGTATACTCGACGGCATCAATCTTTACATCAACGACCATGAATTTTTAACCTTGCTCGGCCCTTCCGGCTGCGGCAAAACCACCACGCTGCGCATCATCGGCGGCTTTTTGACGGCTACCGGCGGCGAGGTGACATTCGATGGGAAACGCATCAACGATGTTCCGCCTTATGAACGCCAGATCAATACCGTCTTTCAGCGTTATGCCCTGTTCCCGCATCTGAATGTGTTCGAAAATATCGCATTCGGCCTGCGGGTGGCAAAGCTTCCGAAGGAAGAAGTGAACGAGCGCGTCAATCGGATGCTCGAGATCGTCAGCTTAAAAGGCTACGGTCATCGCCGCATCCACGCATTGTCCGGCGGTCAGCAGCAGCGCGTGGCCATTGCCAGAGCTTTGGTCAACGAGCCGAAGGTGCTGCTTCTGGATGAACCGCTGGGCGCACTGGATCTGCGATTGCGCAAGGATATGCAGAACGAACTCAAGCGCATCCAGCGCGAAACGGGGATCACATTTGTGTATGTTACCCACGATCAGGAGGAGGCTCTTTCCATGTCCGACACCGTCGTCGTCATGGATAAGGGACGCATCCAGCAGATCGGAAGACCGGAAGATATTTATAATGAGCCGAAGAACGCCTTCGTGGCGGATTTCATCGGCGAAAGCAACATTCTCGACGGCGTGATGCTGGAGGACTACAAAGTCCGCTTCTTCGGGCGCACCTTCGCCTGCGTGGACAAGGGCTTTGCGCCCAATGAGCCCGTGGACGTGGTCATCC
>CAYOZT010000139.1:0-2765 GCA_964408545.1 uncultured Oscillospiraceae bacterium
CGACCGCGATGAATTTCGTCGACAGGTGGTTCATTTTGCCGTTTTGCAGGTCAAAGCTGACCGAAAAATCTCTGCCGTCGGCGACAGCCTGCGCGAGCTTTTTGTTACCGTTGTAGGTTATCGATTGGCTAAAGTTTTGGACGCTCGTTTCGAGGATCGTAACGGTCTTGCCCGAATATTTTTCGAGCAGTCTGCCCGAGACGGTTACAAGACCCGTTTCGGCACTTGCCGTGGCGCGAAGCTCCTCCGCGCCGTATTCGTAGATCTTCGACTCGCGCGAGAAGGATATTTCCTCGATTTTCAGCTCGCCGCCGACCGCTCCGTCAAATTCAAGCTCGAAACCAACGAGATAGTGCGTGCAGGAGCGGAATTTTTCGTTATTTTCGGCGCATCCGCAGTCGTACACGTCCGAAAGGTTGAAATAGTAGGTCGTGGCGGGGCTGTGCGGCGTGATGTCGAACTCTTTCGAAAACTTGCCATCGACGCCCTTGACCCTAAAGTAAAGCTTGACCCTGTCCGCGTCGCTGTCGTTGGACATTCTAACGACAAATGTGTTGCAAGCGGCGAGCTTTACGCTGTTTTTCGTGCCCGGGCTTGCCAATATCTCGGGCGAGACGATCTTCACGTCTGCACCCTCGCCGAGCAGTTTTACCGCCATTGCGCCGTCGTCCCACGAAAGCTCTGCATTTTCTGACCCGAATGCCGCGACCGAGCCCTCGTCGGTGAACTCGAAATCGGCGCGTCCCGAATAGTCGAGGTCACTCTTTGATAGCTTCTGCGACTTCATTTTCGCGGGGCATCCGCGGCTGACTATGCGAACGCTCTCCCATTCAAAATCGCCTATGTCGAGCTCGAGCGAATAATCGGTGCAGATAAGCTCGTCGTTCATCCACAGCGCGAGGTAATTGTCCTCGATCACGACCTTCATGTTGTACCAGACGCCCTTGCCGTAGTGCGCGGCGTCCATTTCAAGGCGAATGCATTTGTTCGACGGATCTTCGGTGTCCTTTTGAACGAGCAGTACCGCAGGGCCGCTGCTTGCGGTGTTCGGCCAGATCGCGAAACGATAATATGCGTCGTCGGTCGAGTAGACCTCGATGCCGACATATTCGAGATCGCCCGTCGTGCCGTCACCTGTGTAGCAGAAATCGGCGGACACGGTGTTGACCTCCGACAGATCGCCGTTGTATTTGACCACACCTTTTTGGTTATCCGAGGAATAAACCTCCTCGCCGTCAATTTTTTCGGTTTTCATGTTCGTGTTTGCCACCCATCCTTCCTCTTTTTCGCCGCCCTCCGGCTTTGTGTACGAGAGCTTCGGTGACCGCATCTCAGATGGGCAACCGCGGCTGACAAGAAGCATTCTGTCCCACTCAAACTCTCCGATGTCGATTCCGAGCGAGTCGTCGGTGCAGATGGTCTCGCCGTTCATCTCGAGCGACAGCCGATCGTCGCACAGGATGACCCTCATGCTGTACCACACACCCTTGCCGTAATGCTCGGCGTCCATTTCCTTTCTGATAAAGCGCGAAATGGGGTCTTCGGTGTTCTTTTGCACGAAAAGCACCGCAGGGCCGCTGCTCGCGGTGTTCGGCCAGATCGCGAAACGGTAATAATCGCCGCCCGAATGTATCTCGATGCCGACGTATTCGCGGTCGCCCGTCGTGCCGTCACCTGTGTAGCAAAATTCGGCGGACACCGTGTTGTAGCCTGCCACATCGTCGCCCTTGTATTCGAGCACCGCAAGCTCCTTGTCCGAGCTGTAAACAGTCTCGCCGCCCTCGGTTCGGCTCGTGATGTGAGTGTTCGGCTTCCAGTCGTCGGTCGACGCAAATATCGATGCCCCACACCCCAGCAGCATGGATAGCCCGACGACCGCCGAAACGAGTCTTCGCCCGATGGTTTTCTTTCTTTTCATCCCTTTTTCCTCCGTCTGTTTTGATGCCCGCACCCGCGAGCGCTTATGATCTTATTATACACTATTATAGAAAAAAGTAAATGGAAAATTTCCGCTTTTATATGGAAAATTTCCACCTTTTGAGAGATAAAAGGGGACAGGCAATACATAAATGTAAAAATCGGAGATCAAATTTTCGCCTTTCCCTGTAGGACGTGGGTTCTACTCCCGCCGTCAATAATCCACGAATATATAAAAATCGGAAACTAAACAATCGAACTTGATCAAACCCCGTAGGGCGGGGGGCTCTGCTCCCGCCGTCGGTATTCCACGGATATATGAAAAATCGGAGAATAAACAATCGAGTTTGCTCAACCCCCGTAGGGCGGGGGCTCTGCTCCCGCCGTCAATAAGCCACGATTTTGTGAGAAATTGGGGATTAATTTTTATTATTCACTGTTTCATTTATTATAATATCGACCTTGCTTGGCGGCGGGAGTAGAACCCCCGCCCTACGGCGTAACTTATTATTTATTCGTTCATTGATTACAATGTCGACCCTGTACGATGTGGCGCAACATAATTTTATTGTTTGTTTGCCAATTTTTTCCTTAAGTTTTTGACATTGGTATAACCCCGCCCTACAACGAAATTGTTTGTTTCATCCGTTCATCAATTATAACATCGACCTTGCACGATGTCGAACGAACACAGGTCGCCTCTACGAAATTCCACCCCAACATTTCATCAAATTTTTCAACTTTTTTGCAAAAAGTACTTGACAAACGACAAAAAATCTGCTATAATATCCGAGTAACCAAAGACAGCAGGTGCGGTATTCAGCCCGCGTAAGTCCCGCCGAGGTGAA
>CAYOZT010000140.1:0-2710 GCA_964408545.1 uncultured Oscillospiraceae bacterium
AAGTACACCTTCGGTGCGTGAAGTGCCTGCGGGCGTGGGCGGCATACGGAACTTCACTTCGTGCGCAAGCACGATACTTCGCTACCTTTTTATAAGGCTTTTGTATACCGTTAAATTCTAGGTTGACTTTCACCTATTCCTGTGTATAATAAAAGCAGAAAGGTTGGTGTTATTATGCAAATCAACACAAATGCGATCGTTTCTGTCACCGAAGCCAATCAAAACTTTTCCCGTGTAACACGTATTGCGGAAAAGCACGGTCAGGCAGTTATTTTCAAAAACAACCGCCCCAAGTATATGGTCATTGATTTGGATGAGTCCCCTGTCCTGGATCTGACCGACGACGAAAAAATCGACATCGTAGCGGCACGGATCTTGAAGCAGTTTAAGCCCGCATTTGAGAAACTTGCCAAATGATCAAATTTTCGAAGGAAAAGGTTTTACTTCTTCACAAACTCATCGCACAGGAAACCGGCGGCAGTATTGGCGTTCGAGATGAAGGTCTGCTGGAGTCTGCACTGGAAGCAGCATTTTCCGGCTTTGGCGAAACCGAATTTTATCCCACGAAGGAAGAAAAGGGTGCTCGCTTAGGCTACAATTTGATTTCTGATCACGCTTTCGTAGATGGTAACAAGCGCATCGGCATGTATGTGATGCTCACATTTTTAGAGGTCAACGGCATCCACATGGACTGTACAAACGAAGATGTTGCATCCGCAGGTCTTGCCGTTGCCTCCGGCACGATGGACTACGATGCACTTCTGGAATGGGTTCGAACTCATCGGCTCTAAGCAAATAACGGTCCCGGAATTGGAAGTGCCAGCGGCACTCCAATTCCGGGATCCATTTTATTTTGGCTCTATGGCAATAGTTGGGGTAGCGGCGGCCGACCTCTTTTGCGGAAATGACCTTTGAATGGATTTGTGGGTACTTTTATTCTACAGGATTTTCTCTATGCTCAACTTATTTTTTATATGATCGGGGTCAGGTTCATCACCTGACCCCAACATTGATTATGGAATCTCGTTATGAGATCTCCCGCAGGATCCGACAGCTTCGGATCCTCCCCTGCTCCGTTTCGATGAGGGCGGCACTGCCGCCGCCATAGCCGCAGGAGCCGGGATTGACCACCCAAAGGCCGTCCTCCTCCTGCGTGCACAGTGCGCTGTGTGTATGCCCGAAGAGCACGGCCTGCGCGCGCATGGCTCGCGCATCCGCCAGAAGCGGCGCCATGGTCAGCTTGACATGGTGCAGGTGCCCGTGCGTCAGCATAAAGCGCACGCCGTCAATGCATTCGAGTTTGGTCGTAGGCTCGTCGCCGCCCGCGCGGTAACGATCGCAATTGCCCGGTACGGCATAAAAAAGCAAATCGGGATTTTCCTCCGCGATCACCTGACCGTCGGCATAATGATCGCCCAGATGGATGATCGCATCGGGCGAGAATTGCTCCACGCAGCGGCGCATCGTGTACAGCGACGCGTGGGAGTCCGATAAAAGCAAAATTTTCATGTGTCACCGCCTCCGTACTTCTGCATATGATTATAGCAGAGACTTGGACGGGAGGCAAGGATGATGCGCAAAAACGAAGACGATTTTTCTGCGGAAAAAATCAGGCAGCTCGCGCAAAGCGACGCGGGGCGGCAGCTGATGGCCATGCTCGAAGGAAGCAGCGCGGCGAACGCGGTGCGCGCGAGCGCGCAGTCGGGAGATATGGAAGAAGCCAAGCGCGCCGTTTCGGCGTTTCTGAACGACCCCGCGGCGCGGGAGCTGCTGAAAAAGCTGGAGGCGCAGGGCAATGGATGATCTGGAAAAGCAGCTCGGCAGTATTCTGGGCGACCCGAAAATGATGCAGCAGATCATGTCCATGGCGCAGGCCATGCGCGACGGGAACGACGCGCCGCCTCCGCCGCGGCAGGAGCCGCCCTTGCCCGATATCGACGTAGCGACTCTGCAGCGCATTTCCCGCCTTGCGGGGAGCAGCAGTATCGACAAGCGCGAGCAGGCGCTGCTGCGCGCTTTGTCGGCGTACCTGAGCAAGGAGCGCATCGGGAAACTCGAAAAGGCCATGCGCGCCGCAAAGCTCGCCAAAACGGCGTCCGTCGCCATGGCGCAAAATCGACAAGGTGGGTGATACCGTGTATAATCGCTACATCCCGCAATCGGACGGCACATTCCGCCGCGACTATGTACCGGAAGCGGAGCGCCGTCCGCCACCTCCGCCCCCCGAGCCGCCGCAATCGCTCCCGCCGCAGGGCGAGACGGAACATCGCCCGCCTCCTCCGCCGCGGCACGGGAGCGTTTCCGGCTTTTTGCGCAATCTGCTTCCGCCCGATTTTGACACGGGCGATCTGATCGTGGTGCTGCTGCTGTTGCTGCTGGCAGGCGATTGTGAAGAAGAGCGCAGCACGGCCATGCTGACGCTGGTACTCTATTTGTTCCTGTAGATGCGCCGTGCCGTCCGATCGAAAAGCCCTTTGGCGGCGTGCGGGATGCACGCTCGCCAAAGGGCAAACGATTTCCTCGTGACCCGAACCGCTGCCGCCAAACGAAGGAAACAGGCTCTAGTTCGCACGATATGGCACGCTTGCGCTTTCCATATATCGCAATGTCATTCTTGCCGTTTCCAAGCTGACTTTCTCGCTGTCCCCATGCTTGAGCCATGCATTCAAATTTCCGGGATTCAATTTCAGGTCTGTGTAGATTCGATAGT
>CAYOZT010000141.1:0-2683 GCA_964408545.1 uncultured Oscillospiraceae bacterium
CGATATAGTTATCAACACTGCCGACATAACCGCTGTTTTCGCAGTTCTCGACCGTGCCCTCGTTGTCGCCGACGATGCCGCCGACATAGTAGTAGCCGCAGAAGTAGGAATCGCCGACCGCGACATTCTTCACAACGCCGCCCTCGCCGACATAGCCGAACAGACCGACATAACCATTGGTCGTGCTGTCGTTGAAGTAGAGTCCGGAGATGGTGTAGTTGCCCGTAAGCTTGCCGTCCGCATCGTATATGCCGCCGTCAAACGTGCCGACATAATTCTTGATAGGCGTCCAGTCGCGGAAGCCGCTCGTGACGCTGTTCAGCGCGCCGTCCACGAGCACACCGCTGTTCACCGTGATATTCGCGGTCAGCTTCGCGCAGTGGGGCGCGTCGCCTCCGACCTCGCTTATCTCTGCCGCGAACCAGTAGAGGTTGCCGGCATTGGCGATAAGGTAGGGGCTTTCGGGCGTACCCTTGCCCTCGCAGGGCTCGTATGCGTCGCAGACCTTACAGAAACCGTTGTTATCCGTGAAGTTGTGCGCCAGAGGAGTCTGCTGTTTGTTGGTATTGCTGTATTCCTTATCCTTGCAGTTTTTGTAGCTGTAGTAGACGATATCTCCGCTAAAGCCGGGGAGATTCGTGCCGTTCAGCGTCTGCTTCCAAACAACATCCTCACCCGACTTCTCGCCGTTGAGAAGATAGGTGACCTTGCCCGAGGTGAAGTCGGCCATGGTCATGGCAGTGCCGTATTCGCCGGTCGCGCCGCAAGTATCAAGGTAGTAGCAGTTTGTGATCGTGCCTACATTGGCGGCGACAACACCGCCAACGGAGGCTTCACCACCGCTGATACTGCCCGTGTTGTAGCAGTTGGCGACTGTACCGCCATTCTGGTTAGCACCGACAACACCGCCGATAACCCAACTTCCGATTACCGTGCCGGAGTTGTAGCAGTTCGTGATCGTACCACCGTTGTAACCGGCCACGCCGCCGACGCAGTCGTTACCGCAGAAATAGGAATCCTTAACGGCAACATTCTTTACAACGCCGCCCTCGCCGACATTGCCGAACAGACTGACATAGCCTGTCGTGCTGTCGTTGAAATACAGTCCCGAGATATACTTGCCGTTTCCGTCGAATGTACCGGTGTAAGAAATGTCATGACGGTTGCCTATCGGCGTCCATGCGCGGAATGTACCGCTGTTTAGCGTTCCATCCGTCTTCAGCACACCGCTGTTTACCGTGATGTTCTCGGTCAATTTGCCGTGAATGGCGGTCTTGCCGCCGTTTACCTCTGCCGCGAACCAGTAGAGGTTGCCGACATTCTTAATAAGGTAGGGACTTGCGGCAGTGCCACTGCCCTCGCAGGGCTGATACGAGCCGCAGACCTTACAGAAGCCGTCTGTTGTGTATTCCGCGTGCGAACAATCCGCGCCGCAAGCGTCGCACTTGCCGCTTGTATAGCTCGTGTGCGTGCAGGCCGCGCCGCAAGCGTCGCATAAGCTGTTGGTGTAGCTCTTATGCGGACAAGGGCTGTTGCATACCGTGCAAACGCTGTTTACATAGGTATGTTTCGGTCTGGTCGTCGGATATTCGACGATACTGTTCGAGAGGATCGGGTCGACGCTCTCGTCGCAGGTGGTGTAACCGCCGTAGACGGTGCGACCCTCGCCCTTTGTAAAGTTCGGGTATTTATCGCCGCCCGTGCCGAGCTTCTGATACCAGACCTGTGCGCCGTCGGTCACGCCGCCGTTAAGCAGGTATGTGACCTTACCCGAGGTGAATGCGGTCTCATCGTAGCCTACGGTGGTGTCCGTACTGCCGAACTGATCATAACCGATTCCGACTTTGACCGTGTCGTTCTTGTAGTAGCAGTTTGTGATGGTCGTATCGGCATTGTAGCAAACGATACCGCCGACATAGACCTCGTCCGTGCCCGTAACCGTAAGCGTTCCCGCATTGAAGCAGTTATGTATCTCGCTTCCGTTCATGCCGGATCCGCAGATACCGCCGATAGCGCTTCCGCGAAGCTCTCCGAGGTTGTAGCAGTTGGAGATCGTGCCGTAGCTTAAGCCGACCACGCCGGCAGCCCATGTTCCGATAACCGTTCCGGTATTATAGCAGTAGGAGATCGTCTGATTAGTCTGGATCGATCCTGCCACGCCGCCGGAAAAGTTCGCACCCTCGACCGTGCCCTCGTTGTAGCAATTGGAGATCACACAATTGGCAATATCTCCGATCACACCGCCGACCGCCGAATTGTTGCTGTCGGTAGCTACAACATAGCCTGCGTTATAGCAGTTTGTGACCGTCGGTGAAACACTGCTGTCCCAGTCTCGCTGAGCTCTTCCGACCACGCCGCCGACATATGCAATATTCCGACTGCTCTTTAAGTAACTGTCGATCACTCCGACATTCTTCACGACAGCAGTACCTTCGATACAGCCAAACAGACCGACATATTGATCGTTGCCGTTATAGTAGAGTCCCGAGACGGTGTGACCCGCGCCGTCAAACGTTCCGTTATAGTGTATAGAATTGTTTCTGCCGATGGGCGTCCATGCGCGGAAGTCACTCGTGTTGCTGTTCAGCACGCCATCAACGAGAACACCACTGTTGACCGTGATATTCGCGGTCAGCTTGCCGCAGATGGTTAACTTACCGCCGTTGACCTCTGCCGCGAACCA
>CAYOZT010000142.1:0-2647 GCA_964408545.1 uncultured Oscillospiraceae bacterium
AGCGTTCGTCCTGAGCCAGGATCAAACTCTCAAAAATTTGTATCTAAACCATTTTCACGGTTCAAACCTTTTTTCGAGAAAAATCGCTTCTGGCAATTTTTTACTCAAGAATTTCGTTGGCTGTTCATTCGATTCTTACGAATGTTCTTAAACAAATCCATTTATTTGTCCAAGGTGTTTTTTCGTTCGTCTTCATGTTATTCAATTTACAAGGTACACCCATCCGCCGTAGCGAACTTTTATATTCTATCACGCATCAAAGCATTTGTCAAGAACTTTTTTCAGGTTTTTGCAAATTTTTTTGGCGGCCGAGCGGCCGTCACGCGGATAGCTTGAATACTATAGCACCCCGCGTCGGCATTGTCAAGCATTATTTTTCATTTTTTCAAAAATTTTCCGAATTTCGTACATTTTTCGTGATCTGCGTCAGCGCGGCATCGACATTTTCTCCGCGGCGCGCCAGATCTCCGATGCTGAGCATACCGCAAAGGCGCCCGTTTTCCACCACGGGCAAGCGGCGCACCTGTGCGTTCCCCATCAAGCGCGCTGCCGCGTCGGCATCGAGATCGGGCGCAGCCGAAACGACACGCGTGCTCATCACATCGCGTACCTTGGTCATTTCGGCGTTGCGCCCGCTCGCCATGCAGCGAATGACGAGGTCGCGGTCGGTGACCATGCCGCACAGTGCACCGTCGCGGCCGCACACGGGCAGTGCCCCGATATTATATTGTGTCAGCGTGCGCGCGGCGACTTCCACCGGCTCCTCGGGATGGATGCGCACCACATTCGTACTCATCAGCTCGCGAATTTTCATCGTAATTGCCTCCGTTTCGGAGGTCAGTATGGACAAATTTGCCGATCCTTATACGCCGCGATCGGTTTTCCGTGCCGTGCGCGGGCGATCAGCCTTCCGATTTTTTCCTTTTGAGCCAGTCTTTGCCGCTGACGAAGCGCTCGACGATATAGCTGACGACGTAATCTCCCGCGGAGTTGACCATGGTCGCGGGCGGATCGACGAGATTTCCGAGCGCTATGGCGATGGGGTAGGCCACGGCGAGTCGGTCGGGGAAAAAGATCGTGCACAGCACCAGCTCTCCCGTGCCTCCGCCGCCCGGGATACCGCTCATCGCGACCGAGGAAAAAACCGCCACGACGATCGCCAAAATCGCCTCACCGCTGCCGAGATCCCGCCCGAAAATACCGAAGAGGAACACGACCTTCACGATCGCGGACATGGAAGAGCCGTCCATATGCATGGTCGCGCCGAGCGGGATGACGATGTCGGCAACATCGTCGCTGATACCCGTTCGCTTTGCCTGCTCCATGTTCGTCGGAATGGTCGCGACCGACGAGCAGGTGCCGAACGATACCGCCGCCGGGCGCAGCAGGTGCGCGAACATGACCTTGACCGCGCCTTTCCCGCCGCCGAAGCGCGCATACAGTGGGAAAAACACCAGTAGGTAGCCGAAGCACGCCGCATAGTACACGATCAGCGTTCGGCCGTAATCGCCGATGAGCTCGGGGCCGTAGGTCGCCACGAGCGAGGCAAAAAAGCCGAAAAAGCCGATCGGCGCATAATAGGTCACGATCTGCACCGCCTTCAGGATGCACGCCGTGATATCCCGAAGGAGTTTCGCCGTCGCGCTTTCGCGGCCGCCCGCGAGCTGGATACCGAAGCCGCAAATGACGGCGAACACGATCAGCGGCAGTATCGCCTTGCGACTGAGCAGCTCGACAAAATCGGGCTTTGTGAAGAAATTGACCAACAACTGCGAAAACGAAAGCGTCTGCGACAGCTCACCCTCGGCGGCGCCGTAGCTTCCGTGCACAATGGGGATCCATCGCACAAGTGCGTACATGAGCACGGCGGCGATGGTCGCGGTGGCCAAAAAGCACACGAGCGTCAGCGTCATGATGCGCCCCGCGCGTTTGACCGACTCCATGCCCGCAATGGCCGAGCAGATCGAGCAGAACACCATCGGCACGACGATGCAGAACATCAGATTGATGAAGATGCTGCCCAGCGGTTCCAGCACCGTCGCCCCGGCGCGGACGATCTCGCCGTTCTCGTCCCGCACGAGCGGGCAGAGTGCCCCCACGACGCAGCCCGCCGCGATCCCGAGCAGCATCAGCAGCAAAAAGGCGTTGTTTTTCAGGAAATTTCGTTTCACGATATCCCTCCTTCAACGCCAGTATATGCCGCCGGGCGCAATACGGTGCGAAGGATCGTGAAAAAACGGTCACAGCAGTTTCTTGATTTTCCGCGCGAGGTAAAGCGGAAGATTGGTGAAATCTCCGTCCTTGCGATAGCCACGCTTGGAGAAGCGGAAGGCGTGTTCCGGTTTGTGATCTGCGATATACTTCTTGAAAGAGGGTGCAGACTTATCCTCGCCGCCCTTGGCTTCGATAGGAATGATCTCCATACCGCTTTGCAGAACAAAGTCGATCTCGCTGCCCTTATCGGAGTAATAGCGAGGTTCTACCTCAAACTGCCCACGAAGCTGTTGCAGAACATAGTTTTCGGTCAGCGGTCCTTTGAACTGATAGTCCGTTTTCAGCAGAATCGCCGCATTGTCGATGCCTGCCATGTGCTTGAGCAGTCCCGTGTCAAAGACAAACAGCTTGAACTGATCCAGCTTGTCAAAAG
>CAYOZT010000143.1:0-2629 GCA_964408545.1 uncultured Oscillospiraceae bacterium
CTTGAAAAATCAAGGCTTTTTCCGGCGATATCTTTTTTATCGCCCATTGATGGTGCGAGAGATGGGACTCGAACCCACACGGCGTAACCACACGCACCTCAAACGTGCTTGTCTACCATTCCAACACTCTCGCAGGCGACTGGAATATTATAACGGATGAAACGGGATTTGTCAACAATTATTTGTGCATTCTTTTCTTTTTTCACGAGAAATTTACCGGAGGAAAACATGGGAATCTTTATTTCGCGTTCTCCTTTGCGGTGTTGATGGAGGAGATAAGCATAACACAAATACTTGTGCATACGGAATCAAGGGACTTATATTCGCTTTCGGAGATATAATTTGTTTTGAACAGTAGCTCTAACCAATAACCGGTCTCATTGGCCTCTTTGAGCGCGATCTGCAGCTTGGCGATAAAGTCTGCCTTACCGTGCGCATACTGTGCTTCACGGATATTTGCACCGATCGATGTGCCACTTCTGCCGATTTGATTGGAGACGATGGATTCCCGCTTTTCTTTAAGGTTTTTTACAAGGTTGATCATAGAAACTGCAAAATCCATAGATAATGTTCTTAATTTGCTTTCGGACATAACGGCACCTCGTAATCGAGTGAAGTATCGTGCTTGCGCACGAAGTGAAGTTTGGCTTCGCCAAGTGAAGTGTTGTGCTTACGCACAACGTGAAGTTCCGTGTGCCACCTACGCCCGCAGGCACTTCACGATGCGCAGCGTCACTTCACGCACCGAAGGTGCACTTATCGTGCCGCAAGGCACACTTAGTTCAAAAAAGTTCCTTTTGTCCGCGGACAAAAGCTGTTTTCCGATTATTTAAGAACAGCATACACAACTTTTGTGAAGTTTCGGCCGATGCCGAAGTGAAGTTTGGCTTCGCCAAGTGAAGTATTGCGCTTGCGCACAACGTGAAGTCCTGTGTGCCACCCACGCCCGCAGGCACTTCACGATGCGCAGCGTCACTTCACGCACCGAAGGTGCACTTATCGTGCCGCAAGGCACACTTAGTTCAAAAAAGTTCCTTTTGTCCGCGGACAAAAGGAACTTTTTTGCTGGTGGACCCGAGGAGATTCGAACTCCCGACCCCTACAATGCGAATGTAATGCGCTCCCAGCTGCGCTACGGGCCCAAACGCTACAGTAAGATTATAATACTTTTTTTCGATTTGTCAAGCACAGTTTTTCGCTTTTGTGCTTTTTCTTCTGTCGTGATTCGGTCGGGGATGAGAGAATGTGAACAAAAACCGAAAAAACCGTAAACGCATGATGAAAAAAGTATTGACATTATACGGCCATGTGTTTATAATGGAAACATGGAAGTTCACGATTTTGTTACATATGGATTTCCAAAAAATGAAAGACAAGGAGAAAAAATATGAATTGCCCGGTATGTAAGCAAGACATTGACGACGATGCATTGTTTTGCCCGTCGTGCAACACGCACGTCGCCGAACGCGCGCAGGAAAAGCGCCTCGAACTGAAGAGACAGAAGATGCAAGACAGCATCCGTGAGGGTATGTCCGGTCCGATGTTCCTCGTTCTCGCGATCGCCTTGAGCGTGATCGCCCTGATGAGCACGATTAATTGCTTTGACGCGCTGTTGAACGTGAAGAGCGCATGGTTCAGCCTGCTCGTTTCGATCGCTCCTCTTGTGGGCGTGATCATCTCCGTGGTTGGCAGCTGGAAGCTCTACATCCGCAAGGATGCGCTGAATGTCAAAGACATGAACAAGCTTGCGCTGTACCCGAAGATCATGAAGATCATGGCCATCATTGCCAGCGTGGCCGTTGGCATCGCGTGCGGCATCTTCCTGATCGTTGTTGTGCTCTTGGGCGCGATTTTGAACGAAGCGTCCGACGCCGTCGATGATATCGGCTCCGGACTGGAAGATCTGGATTTCAGCGGAGCGGAGGATCTGTCCGATGCGCTGGAGACGCTGCTTGACGGCGGCGCGGCATTCATCATCATTTTCGGACTGCTGATCGTTGCCCTGATGATGACCATTGTGATCTGCTTGATCAAGTCCTACGGCAAGACCGCAAAGTTCTACAACGAGCTGGCCTACGCCACGGAAAGAAACAAGACGCCCTACACGGCAGCTGCCCCCAATATCCTTCTGTGGATCATGGGTGTTCTGGTCGGACTCACCGCGCTGCTGACACTGGTCAACGGTGAGATCGTCAGCGGTTTGGAAATGGTCGGCGTTGCTACATACTTCATCGTCAATGCGCTGTTCTTCCGCGAGTTGAACCAAAAGGTTTCCGCTACGACGCTGGAGATCCGCGACGAGGAAGAGAAGCTGGCCAAGATCAAGGAAGAGACTGCCGCCATGCTGGCTGCCGCGGAGAACGCCGAGCGCAAGCGCAGAGAAGAAGAGCGCAGACAGCAGGAAGAAGAAGCGAAGCGCCGTGAAGAGGAGCGCAAGCGTCAGGAAGCCGCTGCGCAGAACAATCAGGCTATGATGATGCAGGCCATGATGGCGCAGATGATGAAAAACATGATGAACAATCAGCCCGACGAAAACGCGGAGCAGAAAAAAGAAGAAAACTGAGTCATATCCGTCAAAAAGGGCGCGTTGCAAAATGCGCCCAATAAAAAAACACATCGGTCAGCTCCG
>CAYOZT010000144.1:0-2616 GCA_964408545.1 uncultured Oscillospiraceae bacterium
GATCACCGCGCAATCGCTGCGCATGAGCGGCGAGCAGAAATTCAAAGAGGGCGACAGCCTGAGCCAAACGGTGGAAACGAGCAACCGCGCGGAAATACTGGTATTTACGGACAAATTCCAGTGCTACAAAACGCGGCTATCCGATTTTGAGGACTCCAAGGCCTCCGTTCTGGGCGATTATCTGCCGCAAAAGCTGGGCATGGAAGCGGGGGAAAATGTCCTGCAGGTCATTTTCCCGGGCGAGTATAAAGGTTTTGTCCTCTTCTTCTTCGAAAACGGCAAGGTCGCCAAGGTGCCGCTTTCCGCTTACGAAACCAAGACCAACCGTAAGAAACTCACGGGTGCCTACTGCGACAAGAGCCCGCTGAAGGCGGCCTTCGCGCTCGACACGGACGATCAGGTGGCATTGTTCACCTCCGACGGACGCTGCGTCATCTTCTCCACCGCGCAGCTGCTCCCGAAAACGACGCGCAGCACGCAGGGCGTCGCGGTCGTCAGCCTGAAAAAGAAAGCAACGCTCGAGCGCGCCGTGCTCGCGGCAAACAGCGGCGTGGTCAACCACAGTCGCTACCGTACCCGCACCCTCCCGTCTGCGGGCGCGATCGTCAAGGACGAGGACGCGCGCGAAAACCAAATCCAATTTGATGTTTAAGGAGCACAGATGATGAAAAAGTATTGGGATCGTTTCGGCTGGTTCATTCTCACCGTACTCGGAAGTGCCGTGTTCGGCTTGAGCTTCGCATTGTTTTTGGCGCCGAACGGGATGAACGGCGGCGGCATTTCCGGCCTCGCGCAGTCGCTTTTGATGCTGATCTTCGGCGAAGATGCCTTGAAGCACACGGGCGTTTTGACCATTGCCATCAATCTGCCACTGTTTGCCATCGGCGGGCTGAAGATCGGCAAGCGCTTCTTTTTCGGCTCACTGGTGGGTCTGTGCGTCAGCTCGCTGATCATGGACTACCTGCCCGCGGCACTCATCCCCACGGTCGGAGATCCGCTGCTGGCTGCCGTCTACGGCGGCGCGCTTTCGGGCGTTGCGCTGGGCTTCGTGTTCATCAGCGGCACCTCCACGGGCGGCTCGGATATCGTCGTGCGACTCGTCAAGCTCAAGGCAAAGAATATGCCCATCGGGCAGATCGCGCTGATCTTCGACGTGATCGTCGTGACGCTGACGGGCATCGCCTTCGGCGATGTGCAAAATGCGCTGTATACCGGCATCGTCGTGTTCCTGTGCGATAAGATGATCGATGCGGTCGCCTACGGATTCGACTATTCCAAGGTCGCGATGATCATTTCCGCCGAGTATGAGCGTCTTCCCGCACTTATCGACGCCAAGCTCGGCCGCGGCTCGACCTATCTGTATTCGCAGGGTACGTATACCAAGACCAACAGCAAAGTCGTGCTCGTGGCGGTCAAGCGTCAGCAGATCAACGATTTGAAAGAGCTCGTCACCGAGGTCGATCCCAACGCCTTCGTGATCTTGCAGGAGGCACACCAAGTCCTCGGCGACGGCTTTGCCAAGCACACCAAGGACTCTCTTTGAGTCGGAAATTTCAAAAGTCCGTGCTTTTTGCACTTTTCCTCTTTACAGACGGCGGAAATTCGGCTATAATAACCAGTGAATGTTTGAAGACGGAGAGTTTATCGAATGAATATTGAATTTGACAGCTATCGGCAAAAGCTCAACGATTGCCGTCCGGCGCTGGACGGCTTGTCGGAGTCGCTGAATATGGTGGGGCTACGCAATGAGCTGGAGCGTCTGCATGCCATGCAGGAGGCGCCCGGTTTCTGGGACGATCCCGAAAAAAGTCAAAAAACGGCCATGAAGGTCAAGCAGATCGAGCACAAGGTCGAGCGCTACGAAAAAATGTGCGCCGCGTGGGACGATTTGATGACCATCTGCGAAATGGCCGCCGAGGAAGACGACGATTCCATGCTCGAAGAGCTGAAAG
Source organism: uncultured Oscillospiraceae bacterium (assembly GCA_964408545.1). Lineage (GTDB taxonomy): Bacteria > Bacillota > Clostridia > Oscillospirales > Oscillospiraceae > Faecousia. Next base: position 1,953 of record CAYOZT010000144.1, read on the forward strand.
AGGGCTACCAAGCTCTGACCGCCGAGATGGAGTCTTGCCGCTTGGAAACGTTGCTGACGGGCAAATACGACCGCAACAACGCCATTATGAGCTTCCAGTCGGGCGCGGGCGGCACCGAGGCACAGGATTGGTGCCAGATGCTGTACCGTATGTACACCCGCTGGATGGAGCGCAGCGGCTTTGCCTATCAGATCCTCGACTATCAGGAAGGGGACGAAGCGGGGCTCAAATCCGCATCCGTTTTGGTCACGGGCGAGAATGCCTACGGCTTTTTGAAGGGGGAAAACGGCGTGCATCGTCTTGTGCGCGTGTCACCGTTCGACGCCAATGCGCGGCGCCAGACCTCTTTTTCCGCCATTGAAGTCATCCCCGAGATCGAGGACGACTCCGAGGATTTCGAAATTCGCCCCGAAGATTACGAGATGCAGGTCTATCGTTCCTCCGGCGCGGGCGGCCAGAAGGTCAACAAGACCTCTTCCGCCGTGCGTCTGATCCACAAGTCGGGCATCGTCGTTTCCTGCCAGACGGAGCGCAGCCAGTTCCAGAATAAAGAGACCTGTCTGCGTATGCTGCGCTCGAAGCTCGTCGAAATTCGCGAGCGCGAGCATTTGGCCAACATCGCCGACATCAAGGGCGTGCAGCAGAAGATCGAGTGGGGCAGCCA
>CAYOZT010000145.1:0-2545 GCA_964408545.1 uncultured Oscillospiraceae bacterium
TAGTCACCGCTTGGATAACCCTCGGTCATGTCCGACAGGACTGACCGGGGGGGGGGATAAGGAAACGGAAGGACGAGATATGACCTCGGAGAGGTCACCGCTTGGATAACCCTCGGTCATGTCCGACAGGACTGACCGGGGGGGATAAGGAAACGGCAAGGACGAGATATGACCTCGGAGAGGTCACCGCTTAGTAACCGCCACTCATCTTTGCGACAGCAAAGTGAATGGCGGGATATATAAGGTACATGACGGCAACGACGCTGGAAGCGTCGCCGAGCAAGTGGAGATGCCCTGCGGGCAGCAAATGTGTTATCATTCACTACTAATATACACAAGATTTTTTCCTACCTTTAGGTAGGAAAGGGGCGGGAAGTAGGGATTGTTTTGAACTTTTGTAACAATAGTGTTGCATAAATGCGACAAATATTGTACCTTTGCACGCGATTTTGAGGTAAAAAGGGAATATAATCGAGACGAAAATGTCACATTGGCGACGTTTTAACATCTACTTAAACCCCAACTGAACTAAAGCAAACAACAAGATTTTACGAAAAATGACAACAATTACCCCCCCCCTACGGCAGGCTGAGGCATGCCCTTGCATTACTGTTGGTACTCTTCTTCGTGCTTGACGCGCAGGCGTATACCGACGGGCAGAACATCACGATAGACGGCTGTAACTACGGCGTCGTCTCCGCCACGAATTATACGCTTAACTTCACGGGTACCACCCAGAATAATGAGGAGTCGTTCGTTATTCCCGATTCGGTCTATGACGGCAACGGCAATGTCTTTACCGTAGTCAATGTTCACCTAAATCGCTGTAAGATAAAAGAGGTGTACCTTCCGAATACTTGCGTATGGCTGTACATTGCTAACTCACCTGATATTCAGACAGTGCACGTTACAAAGTCAGTCGAGACTGTGGTCGCAGGCTCCCTTGACGGGAAGCACGTGACTGTAGAGAACGGCTCGCGGTTCATGCTCGACCACAATGGCGTGCTTTACCGTTGGGGCAGCAGCATTTCTCTGGTTGCCCTTACCGCCGACTTACAACTCGGCAGCGACAGTACGCTTGGCGTGGAGCCTGGTACCCAAAGCATAGAGACGACGGGTGTGTTTTCGGTAGCCGACATGAAGCATATTGTGTTTCCGAAGTCGGTAACGTCCATAAATACGAGCTTCTTCGGTGTTTCCAGCACTCTGGAGGACATAACCGTTGCCGAGGGCAATACGGCTTATTATTCCCTCGACGGAAACCTTGTGAGGAAAAGCGACAACACCCTCTTGGTCATGCATCAAGCCAACCAGCCGGAGGAATACACGCTGCCCGACGAGATTAAGGCAATGGATTGCAACTTCTTGCCCGCAAGCATCAAGAAGCTGAATACCAACAAGGCAAGGAGCGTAGAATGGTGCGGTCCGTGGTTCAATGCTTCAAGTGCCTTGCAGCACCTTGTCATTGGCGACAGCCTTAAGTGTTATAATGACGGCAATGGCGGTAAAGGCTGTAATTTCCCCTCGCTAAGAACGATTGATGTGTCGGATGGCAACAAGTACTTCAAGACATTTGGCGACAGCGTGCTCGTTACTGCCGATGGGACAGAGATAAGGCAGTGGGCACCCGGCGGGCGTAAGTTGTGCAACTACACCATTCCCGAAACGGTGACGGCTGCGTATATGCACGGCATGAACCTCGACACGCTCGTCGTCACAAAGAACGTGGAGGAACTTGTGTTTGCCTCAGGTGGTGCGCAGACATCTACGGGAACTGTCAAACACCTCATATTCTCCGAACCGTCAAAGGTTACGACGGTCAAGCTGGGAAATGTCAGCGGTTCAATGACATTGCCGTCGTCGCTGACGGATTTGAGCGTAATTCCCAGCAACCTCACCGAACTTGTCATTCCCGAGAACTCGACCATAGCAAGTCTTCCAGCAAACATGGGAAACATAGAGAGCCTGAAGATATACGGCGGCAGCATAACCTCCATTCCTACAGGGGCATTCCAGGACAGCAAGAAGCTGAAGGAAGTAGTGCTGCCCGCATCGTTGAAGTCAATCGGTCGCAACGCGTTCCAGAACTGTACCAACTTGAAGAGCATAACGTTCGCCGACGACTGCCAGTTGGAAGTAATAAGTGAGGGTGCTTTCTACAATGTAGGCGTCGACAGCATACAGATTCCCTCAAGCGTGACGACCATAGAGCGCGAGGCTTTCTACGGCTGCCAGTCATTGAAGAAGGTCTCGCTTTCCGCCAACGCCAGCAGCATAAGCCCCGAGGCGTTCAAGCGCTGCGACAACCTTGAGGAGTTCACCGTAGACGCTGACAACGCAACATACTCCTCTGTCAAGGGCTATCTCTGCTCCAAGGACAAGTCCGAGCTTCTCATATTCCCACCGGCAAAGGCAAACGAAGACGTTACGCTTCTTCCTCCGTCAATCACCAAGATAGGCGACTACGCCTTCTTCGACTGCCCGAACCTCAAGAGCATCGTAATCCCGAAGAAGGTGACCAGGATAGGGCAGAGGGCTTTCGGAC
>CAYOZT010000146.1:0-2518 GCA_964408545.1 uncultured Oscillospiraceae bacterium
TCAATAAAGATATTTAAAAATGATGTCCTGCTTGTAATCGCCGAAATATTTGCCGAACAAGTTAATGCCTCCGACGTGCTCTGCGTCGGATTCTACACCGATTTTCAGGGTTAAGTACGGCTTTTCGACGTCGGTCAAATGCAAGTCGGATAATTTTACGTAGGATAAAAATTCGTTGTTTACGGTGCTTTGTGTTTCTCCGATTTTGAACAACAACAAATTTCCGTATTGCGTTAAACCGAGCGGCCAAAAGTCGGGATTAAGTAAACCTTTTCTATCGCCGAAATCTCCGGGGGAGGTATAGACGCCTATTTTTGTGTCGTTTAGGAAAACGGAAATGTCGGATTTGTAATCGTTGTTATAAAGCGGGGCTTCCGAACAAGCCTCGAACGAAATTTCTATTCCTTTTAAATTTTTTAATTTCAAAATATCGGGCAGAGGAATTCGATATTCCAAAAGTCCTTTAGTAAACCAAATAATTTGCGCGCGAGTGCGCTTTGATGACAGAAAAACGTTGAGATCGTTATCCGGATTTATGCGTTCTTTCGCCGACGCCATGCCGCACGGGGCAGACAAATCGTGAAAGTCGAAATACGACCCGATGGTAATTGTATGCTCGTCGAATTTTTGGAAAGGAATATAATCGGTTTCGGAATCGAAAAGAGTAATGGAAAGTTGATCCGTCAAGCGATAGCAAATTCGGCTTTTCCCTTTTGAAGTATAGTTGGCTTGCGTTCCGATCAATCCCGCGTTTTCCAACAAAGAGATGTGTTTCAATAGCGAATTTAACGGAATATCAATGGCGATAGCAATATCTTTTAACGTCATGCTTTTGTAGGCGAGTAGTCGTAAAATGTTTAAGCGTATCGGCGATGATAACGCATGTCCTACCAACGTGAGCTTATTTGAGTCGTTTTTTAAGGAAAAATTTAATGATTGCAGCATTTGATTTCCATCCGTGTCATAGATTTGATGTTTATATTTTATAGCGAAAGACAAAAAAAGTCAATAGAATTGCAGTGGTTCTCAAAAAAGTGTACATCTTTTTTTTTTTTTGACTAAATCGGGAAGTAGTATTGACAGATATTCCTATATACATTATAATCAATTTGTAGCGTTATGCGGTGTATTGGGTAATTGCGATTATGATGAACGACAGAGGATTTTTACCGAATATGCATTGTCATGGAATGCTTATCGTTTTTTGAAAGAAGCTATTCGCGATAACGGAGGTTCGATATATGAAAACAAAGAATATTGCAAAATGGATGTGGTATTACGGCGATTTCGAGTTATATCATAGATGATAACGCATGTCCTACCAACGTGAGCTTATTTGAGTCGTTTTTTAAGGAAAAATTTAATGATTGCAGCATTTGATTTCCATCCGTGTCATAGATTTGATGTTTATATTTTATAGCGAAAGACAAAAAAAGTCAATAGAATTGCAGTGGTTCTCAAAAAAGTGTACATCTTTTTTTTTTTTTGACTAAATCGGGAAGTAGTATTGACAGATATTCCTATATACATTATAATCAATTTGTAGCGTTATGCGGTGTATTGGGTAATTGCGATTATGATGAACGACAGAGGATTTTTACCGAATATGCATTGTCATGGAATGCTTATCGTTTTTTGAAAGAAGCTATTCGCGATAACGGAGGTTCGATATATGAAAACAAAGAATATTGCAAAATGGATGTGGTATTACGGCGATTTCGAGTTATATCATAGTATAAAATTACATTCTCGCAGACAGGAATTCGGGACGGATATCCCGTCGTGTTTGGGGCTTTTCAACGTTTATCCTCTTGTACGTTTCAGAAAAGAAATCGTTTTAGAGCGCGATGACGAAATTTTTGTAAAAATCAAGGGGACGGGGCGTATCAAAGTCGATGACGCTTTTTATCCGCCGAATACGAAAATAAGCGTAAAAGCCGGGAAAAGAGCGATAGAAATAACCGTGGTAAACGATAAAGGGTTGCCTGCCGCTTTCGTTACCGGTAACGAACTCGTTAGCGACGAAACGTGGAAGGCTTCTTATTGTTTGGTTGATTATACGCAGGTCGGTTGCGAACCCGCATTCACGAATGCTTCCGACGATTTGGAAGAATTCCCGTTTGCGTATAAAAAAATAGCGCCGATATCGGTCGAACGTGTTAACGGTGGTATTTTGTATGATTTCGGCAAGGAAACGTTCGGGTATTTGGACATTTACGGAATGAAAAACGATTTTACCGTTTACTATGGTGAAAGCAAAGAAGAATCGCTTTCGGGTAAAGACGCTATCCTGTATGAAAACGTTGCGGCGAATCCGCAAATCAAATTAAGACAACGTGCGTTCAGATACGTGTTTTTATCTACGGACGAATCGCCCGAAGATATATATGCGGAATACGAATATTTGCCGTATGAAGACATCGGGAATTTTTCTTGTAACGATCCGCAGGTAAAGAAGATTTTCGACGTAAGCGCGTATACGTTCCGTTTGTGTTCGAGAGAGTTTTATCTCGACGGA
>CAYOZT010000147.1:0-2496 GCA_964408545.1 uncultured Oscillospiraceae bacterium
TTCGGACTTTACTGACGGAGAAGAACACGAACTTTGGTGGTACTTAACCTGCAAGATTGACTGGTATTTACACGATTTTTTGGAATTGCGAATTTTGGAGGTATAATAGCAATGAAACCATATAAAGCAATGGCGCATATTCATTCGCTCGACAGCGAAATGAGAGAAATTACGGTGTTAGAAGACAAAGACGGAACGAATTACATAGTAGATTACGGCGGTGTGAAATGCACCGCCGTTTTCAACTGGTTTAACTGTCAATTTTACGCAGACGATATTTACGGAATTATTAAGGAGAACGAAAACAATGGCTAAATTAAACGAATTGCAAAAATATATCGGTTACGAATTTTCGTCGGGTTGTTACACCGGCGAAGATTACAAAACCTTTCAAACAAAATATATCAACTACTTAAAATCTATTTGTAAAACCAACAACTGGCGGCTTGTCAACGTCATAAAAAGTCATTATTGCTTTTCTGCTTTCATCAAAGGCGGAACGGAAAACAAATACGTTTATCTTTCCATAAGCGACGTTCGGTACTTTTCCAACGACTGGTACAAGCATATTTTAATCCGCACCGCACAAAACGAAACGGATTATCGCGGCGGTTTTAACAACTACACCACGCTTGAACGTTTAGAAGGCAAAATTGCCGAAATGTTAAGCGAATTGCCGTTTTAAGGAGATACTACTATGAAATTAAATCTTACCGCAACCAACAAGCAAGAAGAACTTATTCTTGCATATTTGGAAGAAAACGCAAGCGATACACTTGCCGAAAAAATCAACAGCGGCACGCCGTTTGAAAAGGACGGAAAACCGCTTATCAACAAAAAGACGCTTTCGGGCTTTATGAAATACGCTTGCGACGAGGCGAGAAAACTTGCCGAAAAAGGAGCAAATTCCGCTTGCGTTGACGACGCTACCGTTTACGGTTGGGCTATCCACTATTTTGAAGAAGAAAGTATCGAAGGCACGCTTTATACGATAGACGGCAAAGAATACAAGCCTGCTCCCGTTCAAAAGAAAAATACGCAAAAGTCCGCCAATAAGCCCGTTATCAAAGAAAAACCGAAACAACAGTTACAATTTTCTTTATTCGACAAACTCGATGCGACGGAAGATAAAACGGAAGAAACCGCTACCACCGTTGACGAAGAAACGGATGGTTCGGACAATTTCACCGATGAAGAAAAAGAAGAAGTTTTCGCCACTATGCACGAAGAAGAAACAAAGTCGAAAAGCAGCCCTATGTATCAAAAATATTTGAACTACCAAGCGGAACAGCCGACGGCAATCGTTGCATACCGCTTAGGAGATTTTTACGAAGTATTCGGAGATAATGCCGTTTTGCTTGCCGATGAGCTTTCCCTTACCCTTACGGGGCGAGATTGCGGGCTTGAAAGCCGTGTTCCGATGATAGGCTTTCCGTACCACGCCGCGGAAAACTATTTCGCCAAAATTGTCAAAAAACACGATTTGTATATCATTGAAAGCGATACGGACAAACAGTTGATTCCGAGCGTTACAAATGCCGAAAAGCAGTTAATTGACGAAGATACGGGCGAATTATTCGACCTGACCGAAAGCGAAATGCGTGAGTTTGACGGAGATATCGAAGAGCCGAAAGACGTTTTAACGGAAGAACAAGCCTTTGACCGCGACACCGTTCTTAAACTGACGGATATACTCGGAAATATTTTTATCGTGAGGTAATGAAAATGAAAATAGAAAAAATCAAACCTATTCCGAAATACATAGAGAGAAAAATCAAAAAGACGGACGAACACTATAAACAATATTGCTCAACCGTCGGTCATACCCGTTTTTATTCCTATCTGACGAAGAATGACGGCGAGATTGTTAAAGTTACCGTTGCCGTAAAAACACGATACAACAAGTGGTATTGCAAGCAAGTCGCCGTTCACGGCTTACATTCGGATTTTTGCTTCGTGAAAGATATCGTTTTCTACTACATTGCCGGTTATATCGTCGGTTGGTTCGAGCAAGGCATTCAAAAAGAGCCGCGTTGGTATGAAAGTACCGAATGGAGCTGGCAGGAAGATAAAATGTTCGATCCGTTCGCTCCCGTCGTAAACCGTGAGTATTTGGATAAATTTCCCGAATACAAGTATTCCGCCGTTAATCTTTACAAAGGCGTTGACGTTTTGAAATATCTGCGGTATTACGAAAACTATCCGCAGATCGAATATCTTATGAAAGCAGGGCTTTCCGATTATGTTTTCTCAAAACAGATATTACGGGAAGTCGGCAAAAACAAACGCTTTTGCAAGTGGCTTATGGCTAATCGAAACGAAATTGCGTTAGGTCATTATTGGTTTAAAGGAGAGTTGGATTGTTCTTTAAACGACATTTCGGTGGAAATGGCGCGCATTATCGTCAAAACTTCAAAAGATTTGGAAATCTAACATACATAAAACAAAACGGCTTCCGAACATTAAAATTTCGAAAGCCGTTTTTTAGTTATATTT
>CAYOZT010000148.1:0-2461 GCA_964408545.1 uncultured Oscillospiraceae bacterium
ATTATTTTCCAAACAAAACCCCACCCGTTTAATTTCGAGTGGGTTTTTTGGTTAATAGCACTTGTTTTGCCTTTTAACTTTATTTTATTTTTTGTTTAAGCATTTCAACTTAGCCACGCTTCCAGTAATAATAGCTGTAAGCATTTGTTAAATAATATGCGTTTGTCGACGGGCTTGTTAGAGTCAAATCGATTCCACTCGAAGCGTCACTATCTTTACTTACAAACCACCCGTTCGGATTTTCAAACGTTACGCTTGTTAAGTTGTCGCAACAATTGAAAGCACGCATCCCTATACTCTCTATGTTGTTTCCTAACGTTACACTTGTTAACGCCGTGCACCATGAAAATGCACTATCCCCTATGCTCTTCACACTGTTGCCGAACGTTACACTTGTTAATGATTTGCAACCTATGAACGCCATATCGTTTATCTTCGTTGCTGTCGTTATGTTTGCCTTTGTCACCAATTTGTTTTTTATATAGAGATTACTGTTTATCGCCTGCAATGGATTTGCACATTGTTGTCCAAAATTAATCTGTGCCCATTCGTCTATTGTTCCACCGTAATATATGCTTGTTAACGAATCGCAGTTCCAGAAGGCATAATCTTCTATACTCTTTACTCCGCTTCCAATTGATACGCTCGTTAACGATTTGCATTCACTGAAAGCACGCAATCCTATACTCGTTACACTATTTCCTATCGTTACGCTTGTTAACGAACTACAATTATTGAACGCAAGATTGTTTATCCACTTTACACCGTCGGGTATGACTATGTTTGTTAATGATGAACAATTTGCGAATGAATATTCACATATACTTTTTACTCCGTTTCTTATCGTTATATCTGTTAGCATAGTGCATCCCTCGAAAGCATGGGAGCCTATTATTTCACAAGCGGAACCTTCTTCAAAAACAACTTCCGTTATTGCACTCCAGGCAAATAAATGTTCAGGTATTATTTTTACGTTTTTGCCTATCGTTACTTTTATTCCTGTTCCGTTTGTGCCGGCATTATAGAATGTGTGATTTCTTCCGTCATAACTGCACAGAAAAAGACTGTCCTCTGCATTATTATATTTTATTTCTGTCAATGCCGAGCAATTGGCGAACGCATATTTACCTAGATGTTGCACGTTGTTTTCTATTGTTACGCTTGTTAACGCTGTGCATCCCTCGAATGTATAGTCTCCTATTGTTGCGTCTTCTAATGATATAGTTACACTTGTTAACGCCGTGCACCCTTGAAATGCGCGTTCCCCTATATAGCCAATACAATAATAACAGGAAAACGTTACATTTGTTATTGAGGAGCAATTATAAAATGCATAACTAGATATTTGATCAGTCGTTATATTTGCTTCTGTTGCTAACTCATCGTCTATATATAATTTTTTTGAAGTTAAACCATATCTCATTAAAGAGTCTAAGCCACCAATCTGTACCCATTCATTTATCGTTCCATTATAATATACACTTGTTAAGTTGTCGCAGCCATGGAATGCCTCACTTTTTATATCTGTTATGCAGTCGGGTATTGTTATGTTTGTAATAGATGCGCAATTATAGAACGCTTTAATTCCTATGCTTGTTATTTTGCGGTTGTTCAATGTTTCAGGAATTTCTATTTCGGTTAATGTTTTTCCGTATTCAGTTAAGCCTGTTATTGTCTCACCATCTTTACTAACCTCAAAAACAGCCTTATTTTTACCATCTGTTCCCGGAAAATCGCAAGCCGAAAATCCGAAAATGCACAGTGCTAGCATTACAGCTAATGCACAAATGTAAATAAATTTTTTCTTGATACTCATTTTACTTTCTCCTTAAAAGTAATTTTTAATTTTTTAAGCCGTGACTAATGTTTGATTTAAAAAATTTTTTAATAATTTAAACAAATTAAAATAAAAACGCCGTTCCCAAACGGAACGGCGTTAATCTCTCAATTACCTTTTTACCCTCGTTTGGCACGACGCTTTTTCGTCATTTATTACAGCGTAAAAATGCCTATTCTTAAAGGGGCAACTTAACCCAAATCTTACAGCAAAAACAAAGTGAGCGTATGGATTAAAACTTTTTTTCGCTTTTACACAATGATTTAATTTGGTCGCATATTCACTTTACTACACTTTTACGCCTTTTGTCAATTGTTTTTTTATACTTGCATATATTAAGCGTCTTTTTACAAAGTGTTCTTTACATGACGCAAACCACCATTTAAATCTACTTAATAAAAATAAACAATGTATAAACAATATAAATTATTGATTTTTATATTATTGATTTTTATACAAGCGTTTTGTTTTAGGCGTTAAAAAACTCGGGGCGTTTTAAAATTTCGATCCGAGTTTTTGGTTGGTTTTATTTTTCGTCGCACTACTTGTTCTTTTTGACAAAATCAACGATTTCGGCAAGTCTGTCAAGGTCGTCCCTGGTGTAGTAGTCTATGTAAATTCTGC
>CAYOZT010000149.1:0-2430 GCA_964408545.1 uncultured Oscillospiraceae bacterium
TCTGCACCGTCTGCGAGGGCGGTTTCAAAGAGCCGAGCAAAGACGACAACGGCGTCTATCAGATCCAAAACGCAGGCCAGCTTTACTGGTTCGCGGCGCTGGTCAACGGCACGCTCGAGGGCGTTGAGCGCAATGTTTCGGCAAACGCGAAGTTGACCGCGGATATCGTCGATAACCGCGGCGTCCTCGACGCGGACGGCGAACTCGTCTCGGAAACCGAGAATTTCCGCACATGGACGGTCATCGCACAGAAAAATGAGGCATATGACGGCACCTTCGACGGTGCGGGGCACAGCATCAGCGGCCTGTATTACAACAACGGGAACGCCGATAAGGTCGGCCTGTTCGGTCGCGTCGGCGATAACGGCATGGTGAAAGACCTTACCGTCAAGGACTCCTACTTCTGCGGACGCAATGAGGTCGGCGGCGTGGCAGGCGCAAACAGCGGCACGATCACGGGCTGTGTCAACTTCGGCACGGTGCAAGGTACCATGTTTGTCGGCGGCGTGGCCGGTCTGAATGAAAAAACGGTCGAAAAGTGCAGCAACGGCGGTGCCGTCTCGGGTCAAAGCACTATCGGAGGCGTGGTTGGCAACAACGGCAACGAGTATAGCTTGATCCGATACTGCTACAATACCGGCGCCGTTACGGGAGACAACACGATCGGCGGCATCGTCGGTCAAGCCTGCGGAACGATCAAAGACTGCTACAGTGTCGGCACGATCACGAGTGGCAATGAGGATGTCTGCGGCGGCGTCATCGGCGTTCGCATGGAGGGCGCCACATACGCGCGGTGCTACTACCTCAACAGCTGCGGCGCATGGGGCCCCGGCACATCGACGAGCGAGGCCGACTTTACCTCTGGCAAGGTCGCGTATCTGCTCAACCTCGGCGATCCCGACGGCATCTGGAAACAAAATCTCGGCACAAACGGCGACAAATCGCCGAACTTCACGAGCGCGGGCAAGGTCTACGCAGGTTATGATTCCTGCGGCAACACGGAGTATCAGTACGCCAACAGCGCCTTCGATCACACGGACGCGCCGCCCGCGCACTCCTTTGACGACAACGGCTTCTGTGTCAAATGCTCCAACGGCTATCATTCGGCCAAGTATCGCTTCGGCGTGTACGAGATCTATACCGCCGGTCAGCTGTACTGGTTCGCGCAGCAGGTAAATAACGGCAACGCGGATATCTGCGGCAAACTGATGAAGGACATCACCGTCAATGCCAATGTCCTCGACGCCAACGGCGCGCCGAACAACGGCACGTTCCGCGCATGGACGCCCATCGGCGGCGAGTATCCTTACAGCGGCACGTTCGACGGCAACGGGCACAGCATCTCGGGTCTGTACATTAACGCCAACGACGGTAAACAGGTCGATGTCGGCCTGTTCGCAATGGTTGACGGCGCGACGATCAAAAATGTCAGCGTGAAGGATACCTATTTTGCCGTTTCCGACACAAGCTATGCCACTGTCGGCGGCATTGTGGGAGCTATCCAGACGTATGATAAAGGCGCGGTGACGATCGCAAACTGCGCATTCTCCGGCGTGATCTTGGCGTCACTTGTTGGAAATTATCCTTATGCACAAGTCGGCGGCATCGTCGGACGGGCTGCGGCTGAAAACCATGCGGTGACGATCAAAAATTGCACCAACGCCGCCGCGATCACGGTAACGATCAACGCGACAGAGACATACACGGCCGATGTCGGCGGCATTGTGGGTCAAACCGGAAGAAACGACGGCGTATCGCTGACGATCGCAAACTGCACAAACTCCGGCAATCTGACGCTTTCGGCCAAATGTGAAACAACGCTGGCGGACGGACAGCTTGGCGGTGTGGTCGGCTACGCTGTGGGTGAGATCCAAAACTGCGGCAATACCGGCGCGCTGACCGTGGAAAGCTCCGGCTGGGCACGGGTCGGCGGTGTGACCGGCCAAACCGAAAGCGACATCCGCAATTGTTTCAATACCGGCGCGATCACCGTATCGACCGGAGCAGGGCAGTCGATGGTCGGCGGCGTGGTCGGCTACAACTTCAGAGGCACGGTCGAAAACTGCTACAATACTTTCGCACCGCTCGTTTCGTCAACCGACACGATATGTGCCGGCGGCTTGATCGCCTTCAACGACCAAGGCACGCTCAAGAATTGCTATTATTTGAATACGATCGCGGCCGGCGCGGTCGGCGATGGTTCGGATGATTTGACAAAGGTAGAAGCCAAGACCGCCGAGGACTTTGAAAACGGCAAGGTCGCGTGGCTGCTCAACGGCGAAAAGGCCGACGGCGTGTGGAAACAAAACCTCGGCGAGAACGGCAGCGCCTATCCGAACTTCACCGACGAGGGCAAGGTCTACTGCGGCTACGCCTCCTGCACGGACACCGAAAAGACATACGGCAATTCCGCTCTGTTTGACACCGTGC
>CAYOZT010000150.1:0-2410 GCA_964408545.1 uncultured Oscillospiraceae bacterium
CTCGACCGCAAACAGCGGCAGAAAATCGCAGAAAAGAAGCTGGCACAGGGACAGCATATCAGCCACGACGAGCTGGACAATGCCATAACTCAGACCATGTGAGAACAGGCTGACAAAAACATCCCCGTCAGGCGGCAACAGAAAATACCGCCTGACGGGTGCTAACAAAACAAAATGAACAAAAAAAGTCCTTTGGTGGGGATGCGGAATGCTGGGTCACTTCTCCACCGGATTCACCCTCGACACCTATGCCCATGCCACCACCGCCGCCCAAAAATAAGTCGCCCAGACCATTGGCAATGTGCTGAGCAGCTGACCCCACCCCAAGTAAAATGCCTGGCCTGCATTCCGCAGGCCAGACCAAAACGGCTCTTCATTACTATTTACGAGCATGATGTCAATGCTGTTTCCGAATTATTCTATATTTTCCAGCACGCCGCAAAAAAGTCTCTGACAATGTAGGGATAACCAGTTGCTAAAAATACTATTTACAAGGGCAATAATACTGTTTTAAATTACATTCTTCGCAATATGAGGACTTCTTGATAATCGCTTGTGAATAATAAGTACACAAAAATTTTTAGGACAGCACCCTGATGGCAACCAAATCCGAATACTTTAACTTAATAGTTTGATACACATAATCGGAATCCGAATCGATCTTATAATGTACCGTAACTCCATCGTAGTCCAGTTCGTATTCGACGCCATGTTGTCCTCCTATACCTCCAGTTAAAACGAATTTCACACGGCTATCATTCAAATTTTCGATTATTAGTGCATTCCCTACGGTTATAATATGATATCCGGCCTTTTCTTCTAATTCTTTCAACGACACCCAATCTGAGCAGCTGATTTTGGGGGCAACCCAAGGTTCTTCCTTTCCACAGATTATGCACTTATGTTGGCTGTATTGGTGAGCCGCATAATCGCCTCTTGTTTCTCCACAATACGGGCACGATGAAAGCTCCTGACATGTTGCAGGATTCCAAAAATGTTCGCAGAGTGTTTCTGCAACCTCAATACAATCACTAAAATCAATCTCGTCTATAAACTCGCCATACTCATAATTCTGCATTGTTGCATCAACATCTTTGGAGGAAAACCCTAAATCCAGCAATCTGCTAATCGTTTCTGCTCGCGAATAGCCATAGTAATACGACCAATTTACTCCTCCGCCACAGTTTAAGTATTGGCACGAGTTATACTCACCATAAAATTTTCTTCCACACCTGATACATTTTGTCACCGTGATCTGCTCAGCTTCAAAATTGTAACTCCAAATAATATCTTCGATATCCGAAGTCCAATCCAACTCGCCACTATTCATAACAAGATTAATTTGTGTTTCTGTGTATCCATTTTCTCGCATATATGTTCTTAATGTATTTGGAGTTACACAAAAATAAGTGTCAAGGAAACTCTTCGCTACTATAATTGCTTCCTCGCTGGTGTTAGTGGAAGTTTGTGATGAAGGCGAATTGATTGTGCTTTTAGAAATTTGAAATGTAAATTGTTTGATATTCTCGTCATAATCATCCGAATGAATATTGATAGTTAATTCAAAGTTTTCCGTTGAAATGGCAGGGAATACGATAACGCCCGAACTTGATGCCCCTTTCACCAATTCATGGGGAATTTCATCATAATCGGCTTCGAAGTTATATGTAGAATTATATTGTTTTTCATTCTGCACGATAACGGCGTCACCAATATTCAATGTTGCTCTACCATTATTTATGGCAGTTACATATACTCTTGTCTCTTTTTCAGAAAATTCAATTTTATCAATCGATACGGAATAGCCATACTTTTCTTGCTTAAGGTTTGGGGGCGTTATTGTCTCTATTGTAGGTGACATAACATCAATATATGTTGCCTTTTTAAGGTCAGTAGATATAACCATCGGAGCATATAATTTGGCATCATAAGCATTCCTGTATTCGATTATAGAATCAATATAACCCGTACACAAAATGTAATCGCCTTGCTTAACATCGGCATCTGTATTGTAATAAATCATCATATTTTGCTCACAGGTGTCAGGGTCTATCCAAATTTGGATTCCTTTCACACTTCCGTCGTCGCTCATAACTTGGAACACGATGCCTTTGACCTCGATGTAATAACCCAAATATTTATCAGCGTTGGTATACACTTCATTTGTAAGCTCAACAAAAACAGGATTACCGTCTTTATCAATCTTTGGTTTTGTATCACGATTTAACACAAGGATTGCCGCAACAGTGATGGCTAGAATAACAACTCCAACAGAAACCCAAAACCATACCTTTTGTGCTAACCGCTTGAAGTTAAATGCCTTTTTTCTTCTCGTTTGTTCTTCATTTGCTTCAATCCTTAGGAATGCTTCAAGTATTGCTAAGGATTTTTTATAAAAATATTTCTATGT
>CAYOZT010000151.1:0-2386 GCA_964408545.1 uncultured Oscillospiraceae bacterium
GAGTGCGTTCCGATCAGTCTACCGATTTAACTTCAAAGGGACAGTTATTGTTATTCACAACCGACGATTTCATCACATACAAAGACTGCGGATTTATCAACCTGAACACCGACAAAATGATTGACGAGTTCAAGTGTGAATACGACGAGTCGGCAGGCAAGTATGTTATCGTATGGAAAAACCTCGGCGGCAAGTACTTTACCAACGAGACGCAGGACATCTTTGACACAGCTAAAATGAGCGAAGCTACAGAATGTGAAGCGTGTGAGATACTTCCCGAAATAGATTGCGGTATCACAGGTGCGGTAACGGGTAATGTTATTCAAATTCCCGTAGACATTGCAAACAAACTCATTGCGAGATTTTCACTTGTATACAACACCGCGGTTACACTTCCCGAAAACATCGAAGTATCAAGCGTAGAAGAGATTAACGCAATTAAAGCCACAGCGGTATACTCCGACGGTTCCACCGCACAGAAGTCGGTTGAATGGGACACGAAGTCGGTTGACTGGAACACTCCCGGAAAGTATACGGTAAGCGGAACGGTAACTCAAAAGACCTATGCATACCCTGTTGCGGAGGGCAAGGCCGACCCGACAATCACCTACTGGGAAGGCAAATACTACTTCATCGCAACTCACGAAGTAGCACAGGAAGAAGGACTTCTTTTAAGATGTGCCGACACTATGGACGGCTTATTTGAAGAAGGCGTAGAGGAGCATTTGATTTTGCTGAGAAGCGTTGCACACGAATATTTAAGCTGTTTCTGGGCACCCGAGTTCCATGTTATTAACGGCAGGTTGTGCATACTCTTTGCGGTAAGCGGTGAAGGCTGGAATCCACAGTCACACATTATGATGCTCAAAGACGGAGCCGATCCGACGCTTGCCGAATCGTGGACAACTACAAGATACAAGGGCGTTGACGGCGGATATCTTCAGCAGTCGGGTATCACAATAGATATGACCTACTTTGAGGCAAATGGTGTCAGCTATGTAATGTGGACAAACAGAGTATTCGGCCCTGAATCGGGTTCGTGCTTATATCTTGCTACCATCGACCCTGCGACACCTTGGCAGATTACAAGCGAGCCGGTACTCATTTCCCGTCCGTTATACAGCTGGGAAAACGACTGCAACACGCCTGTTGAGGAAGGCCCGTATGCTATAGTTCACGACGGAAAGATTTACATTGTCTTTGCAGCATCTTCTACAGGTGACGATTACTGTCAGGGATACTTATACGCAGACATAAACGCAAATCTCTTAGATGCAAGCGTATGGACAAAAGTGGGATATCCGATACTCAACTCGTCCTTTGTCGAGGGTGAATACGGCCCCGGCCACTCATCGTTCTTCACCGATACCGACGGCACAACATGGTATGTTTACCACGGCAGAGACATTCCTCTCACACAGGCATGGACAGTAAGAGACACGGGTATAAGAATACTTCACTGGAACGTTTACGGCGAGCCTGTTTTATATTTAACGGCAGAGCGTGAATTAGACCCAAGCCTCAAGAGTGTAACCGCCGAAATTACAGTAAAATAATCAAGTTACGGTATGTAGTGCAAAGCTACATACCGTATTTTTTTATAAATGTCATAAAATGTCACAAATATAGTCAAAATAGGCAACATTCAAGTCGCATTTTACCATTGACTTGTCAAATATGACAATATATAATGAAGATACAATAACATATCGCAAAGGAGATATTTATATGAAAAAACTGTTAAGCATAGCACTGAGTGTTATTTTAGCTTTATCACTGACCATCGGTATATTTGCCGAGGAATTTGAAATCGGTGTAAACTCCGACAACTGGGGCGAGAACGCCGGCACTGCCATAGATGCGGTCACATGGGGTGACGGAACAGTCACGGCAGACCAGTTAAGCCAGATATCCTTTAAACTTCCCACCGAATGTGTTGAGGGCGACACTGTTACCTTACACATTAAAGGCACATCAAACAGTGATTTCAGAGTATGGTTACTCGCAGAAAACGCAAAGACAGCATCCAACCAGTGGAAAGCATCTACCAGCGGATACTCCGGCACAGGCGACTTCGAGTTCTTCATCGAACTTACCTGCCAGTATGTAGATGCTGATTTTGAAATAGCTACAGATGTCAATTTCAAGGCATCTTCATGGGATACCAAGCTTGAAGGCTTCACACTCAGCTACATCGGCGTTACATACGGAACACTTGCAGATCTTGATGATGCCGCACTTGAAGAAGTAGCGGAATATGTCACCGCAGCAGAAGAAGCAATTGCAAACGGTGACCTTGACGCCGCTAACGCAGCAATCACGGTTATCGAAGAAAAGGGCGCATTAGGTTTCACTTCCTGTGTAAACAAGGCAAACGAGCTTAAGA
>CAYOZT010000152.1:0-2380 GCA_964408545.1 uncultured Oscillospiraceae bacterium
CATGTGCACCATCCACGCCTACACCGGCGATCAGATGATCCTCGACGGCCCGCAGCGCAAGGGCGACCTGCGTCGCAGCCGCGCCGGTGCCGTGAACATCGTCCCCAACTCCACCGGTGCCGCCAAGGCCATCGGTCTGGTCATCCCCGAGCTCAACGGTAAGCTCATCGGCGCCGCACAGCGCATCCCCACCCCCACCGGCTCGACCACCATTTTGAACGCCGTTTGCGCCAAGTCCGTCACCGTCGACGAGATCAACGCCGCCATGAAGGCCGCCGCGACCGAGTCGTTCGGCTACAACACCGACGAGATCGTCTCTTCCGACATCATCGGTATGCGCTTCGGTTCCCTGTTCGACGCCACGCAGACCATGGTCTGCGCTCTGCCCGACGGCAAGACGCAGGTGCAGGTCGTCTCTTGGTACGACAACGAGAACTCCTATGTTTCTCAGATGGTCCGCACCATCAAGCACTTTGCCAAGCTGCTGTAATCGAAAAAACACCGCCAAGCGCGGCGCGTCGATCCTGTGATCGCCGTGCCGCGCCTGTTCGGCATTTTCATAACAAATTTTTTAAGGAGGAAAATCCATGACCACATTAGCCAAGGGCGAGGGCGTCGCCCGCACACACGACCTGTCGCATAACGGTTTTTTCGGCATCGGCAAGACCGTCCGCAGCGTCACCATCACGGATAAGAAAATTATTTTCCTGAGCAAAAAAGGCCGCACCTCCGACACGACGGATGTCCCCCTTTCCATCGTCAAATCCGTGAGCGGAGGGTATCGGTCCCGCCTGATGTGGCCGTCGATCGTCGGCATCGTCCTGTCCGTGCCGCTCGTCATTTTCGGCATTTTGTCGGCTGCCAGTCCCGTGTGGTTCACGGTCGGCGTCGTCGGCGGACTTTTGCTGTATTTCCTCAGCCTGTCGCATATCGAGCGGGACTCTTACGAGCTGGATTTCGAGTTCTATCCCGCCAAATTCTCCGCCGCGGAGGAGAAAGTATACGAAGATCTGCTGCTGCGTGCCTTCGGCCGCAAGAACAAGTTCCGCGTCAACGATCGCACCAAGCAGGCCATTTTGGAAGACCTGAACGAGATCCTGTAAGCGCAGGCAAAGTACATATCCATCGGGCGACCGTCGGTCGCCCGGTCTTTTTTCCCTGCGGCAACGATGCGGACATTTATATTTGCATTTTTTCGGAAATTCGCTTGCTATTTCCCCTTTTTGCGGATATAATACAAGAGAATGATTATGGGGAGGTTTACCCATGGACACAAAAAAACATATCCTGCTGCTGACCACGGGCGGCACGATCGCCTCCGTGCCCGGCGGAGAGGGGCTCGAGCCGCACTCGTCCGGCGTTTTCGAGCGCGAGATGGAGCAGCTTCGTACATTCTACGATATCACCGTCAAAGATCTGATCTGTCTGGACTCGTCCAACATCCGCCCGACGGAGTGGCAGCTCATCGCGCGGGGGATCTTTGAAAACCGCCGCGGTTACGACGGCATCGTCGTCTCCCACGGCACGGACACCATGGCCTACACCGCCTCAGCCGTGACCTTCATGCTGCCGAACATCGACCTGCCCGTTGTGTTCACCGGCTCGCAGCTGCCGCTGGCGGATATGCTTTCCGACGGATCGGACAATCTGCGCACCGCCTTTGCCATGGCGGCGACGGGCTGCGCGGGCGTGTTCCTCGCTTTTGACCGCAAAGTCATGCTCGGCTGCCGCGCCGTAAAGGTGCGCGCGTCGGACTTTTCCGCTTTTGAGTCGATCAATGCGCGCTACGCCGCACTGGTCAGCAACGCGGGGCTGCGCATCGATCGGCAGGTGCTGCCCGTTTCCCACGGCGAGCCGCAGCTGAAGACCGCCATCAGCGAGGACGTGTTTTTGCTGAAGCTGACGCCCGGGCTCTCGCCGCGCATTTTCGATGCGCTGGCGCAGATGGGCTACCGCGGCATCGTGCTCGAGGCCTTCGGCCTCGGCGGCATCAATGTGCTCGGCGAAAGCCTCGCCGCCATCGACCGCCTGCTGAAAAAGGGCATCCACGTGGTCGTCACCTCGCAATGTTTGTATGACAGTGCCGATCTCGGCGTGTATCAGGTGGGCGTGCGGCTGCTGCATTTGGGCGTCATCGAGTCGCACGACATGACCTCCGAGGCCGCCATGACCAAGCTCATGTGGGGCATCGGGCAGGGGCTCGATCGGACGGGCATCCGAAAGCTCTTTGCCACCAACCTCGCCGGCGAGATCGACTTGGGATAAGCACCGATATCGGCGCCGCCCCCTACCGGAGGGCGCCGAAGGCCACGCGCTTTGCAGCCCCGGTAGGGCGGGGATATATGTCAAGAGTAACATGATACACAGTTGTGCAAGGACA
>CAYOZT010000153.1:0-2363 GCA_964408545.1 uncultured Oscillospiraceae bacterium
AGCAGGACGCGCTTGCGAACAAGAAGATTGTCTTGGACGCGTCGTATAAATAAAAGCGGACGTTTTTATGTTGAAAGTTTGGTTCGGAGATAAGAAGGAGTCTATATATAATAGCTCTATGTATTTTAATAACCGCTATGAGAAAAAAATGGCTCTTGGAGGATTTTTCCAATGAAGCATTTTCCAGAAATATATTTTAATGGCTCAAATTGCGGCGACAATTGCGCAAAATGGATTCTGAAGCTCTGAAGCGAGCAAAATTGCTGCATGACTCTTTATCACACTATGGATTTTGGTCCTGGCGAATTTGGAATTCGCGTAATGAACGAAAAAGGACTCATCGTTCACAATATGAGCGAGCTGATAGACGCTTCCGACAAATATCTACGGAGCGCGCAGCTATGAGAGGGGTCATATCTGTAAATCGTCCTTGTTGATGAAGACAGTTCATTTATCCGTTCAGAAGATTTCGCTGTAAAAGTGCGCAACAGTTCTAATTATTTTCTTTTGATTACAAGAAATTATCTTTATCAGTTTTCTTACAGCGTAAATGAAATTTATGAAATAAAAGGTAAAAAGAAAAAACATTTCGAGCGGATTTACATTGACAGAGAATTGATATATGCAGAACCGAACACGCCGGCTCTTCCCTTTAAGCCTGAAGTTATAATCACAGAAGACAGCAATTCAGGATATGAATTTTTCAAAAATATTTGCATCGCTAGCGGAATAAAATGCTTTTCGTCAAAAGGAAAAAGCAAGATTTTAGAAAAAGTAAGAGAATTTAACGGGAAAAAAGTGGTTGTTATAGCCGATGGTGCTGCTTTCGGAGCAGAAATAGGATTGTTAGCTGAGCAGCAAAAAATGTCTGGAGGAACGCTTGCTTTGTATCTTCCGGAATCTTTCGAATGGCTCATTTTAAAATCCGGAGCGGTTTGCGGCTCAGATTCTTCCCATTATGCAAAATACAGCAAAGAAAGTCTTAATAGTTGGTACGCAGAAGAGCCTGTCTTGGGGAAAATTTTGTCAGTCATCAAACCTCTGGAAATTTAGTGAAATGCAGATATTTATAAGCATTTCCTAGAAGCATTATTTTGGAAACATCTCATTTTGCGGAACAAATCTAAAAGCTTAACCAGCTTGCAAAAAAGTTGAAGCAAGCATATTTGCGGAATCATGGTTGTTCCTGTTTTTTTAATGACTGCGCTGTCTGGTGAATCAATTTCTGCAAAGTTTCTTTTATGTTGCTCGGAATAGAATTCAAGTCGGAAATCACGGCTTTTTCATTTGAAGAATTGCTGGAAACTGTTTTTACTTTTTTGTCAGTTCCTGTGACCAAATATTCAACGGAAACATTCAGCGCATCGGCGATTTTTACAGCGACATCAGCCGGTGGAATCGAGGCGCGTACTCCAAGATAATTGTCGAGAGTTCCTTTTATAATTCCTGTTCTTGCAGAAAGTTCCTTTACAGTCAGTCCCTGAAAATCAAGCTCTTCACGTAAATTTTCCTTGAATGAAGCCATAAAAGTAATATATATCAATTGACTTATTCATTTCTTGACCAAATATATCAGTTGACTTATAATTATTTCCAATATATCAATTGATATATTTTACTTTGGAGATTCCGCTTTGACTAAATTCACGCTTCTTCTCGGCTCAGCTCCAGAAGATTTCAGACAGAAAAAAATAGAAGAAATGTTCGGTTTTCTCGATTCAAAGAGGAACAAAGGCGACAGCATTGTGACTTTTGCGAACGGAATTAGCGAGCTGATGCTTGAGGCGGTGCTGAATAATTCGATGAAGCAGCTGGCGAACGTCGGTCATTTCGAACTTGCGGATTTTCGTTGCCGTCCGCACTCAGATTCGGAATCTAATAAAGAGATGCTGAAACAAGTTCAGCATGACGGAATTTCAAAATTTCAGAGTGACGGCTTTCGTAAATATAACTCAATCTTTCTATATATATGCACTTTGCAGCCAGTTGAGGAAAACGAGAAGTCAATCTGGCTCGGCGGAGAGGAAATCAGGCGAGATGTGATTCTGCATTATCAGGGACTTGCGACGGAGTGCGGAATAGATATGCAGGTGATTTTTGATTCTGACAGCGAGATGGCGAGCGAAGAGGAGCTGGGATGGGAAGATGTGATTCCTACTGGCTCAACCACCACGGACTTCGGCGGGGCGAGATGACACGCAAACAAGAATTTTTTCTGACAGTAGCATCCAATCTCACCTTGCAATTTGTAAATGCGGTCTGCGGATTCATTTTGCCTCCGCTGATTGTGCGCACGTTCGGCTCAAGCGTGAACGGAATGGTAACGTCAATCACGCAGTTCATCGCATACTTGAATCTTGTTG
>CAYOZT010000154.1:0-2262 GCA_964408545.1 uncultured Oscillospiraceae bacterium
TATCTGAAAAAGAACATCATTTTGCAGTAGATTATTCATATTCGATTTATTTAAAACTAACTAACCAAAATTATAAGGAATTATTGCAAAACTCAATTATTGAAAGAGAAAAGTGGCGTGAAAAAGAACCAGAATCACTCGAACACTATTATTATTTATATTTATCTTATGCTTTTATGGGAAATAAAGAAAAATGCAAAGAATATGAGGATATAATTATTAGTCATGGCAAAGAAGCAGTGATATGGGCATATCAAGATGTGGCTTGGAATTTTTTAGCATATAGAGACTTGTTTGATGTAGATCATTCAAAAATGAGCGAATTCCTAGAGGTTGATTAGTGAAGATATATTATATAAGTCCACACTTTGATGACGCAATTGGTTCATGTGGTGGCAAGATACACAATGATATAATAAATGGAAATGTAGTTTATCTTGTTACAATTTTTTCCAAAGTATCTGCACCATTTTCTGATTATGCAAATTCACTTCATGATTATTGGAAACTTTCCGATCCATTTAGAGATAGGAAAAATGAAAATATTGAGGCGTGTAAAAGCTTGGGTGCTAAAGTTATAAATTTAGAATATGAAGATGCTATCTATAGAAGAAAAGATAATATATATCTATACCCAAATGATGGCGATATTTTCAAAAAAATAGTTACAGAGGATAAATCGTTGTTAGAAGAAATATATACCAACTTCAAAGAAAAATTTTCAAAGAATTATAAGTATTATTTTCCAATGTCAATAGGAAATCATGTTGATCATTGTATTACTAACATAATTGGTAGAAAGCTAAAAAGCGAAGGATATAATATAATATTTTATGCTGATTTTTCTTATGAAGGTTCTATATTAAATAGAAATGAAAAAGAAGAAGTATATCATTTATCTGAAGAAGATATTAAAGCAAAAATAAATGCTGTTTCAAAATACAAATCACAAATATTTATGATTTTTGGTTCAGTGGAACGAATCGATGAATATTATAAAAACAAACTAAATAAGGAGGAAATATATTATGAATAATGAATTACCAATAATTACTGTTATTACCGTAACAAAAAACAGACCAAATTTATTGGAACGTGCAATAAAAACAGTAAAAGAACAAACCTATAATAATATAAAACATTTAATAATAATTGATGATTGTCCGTCAACATTAAAAATGTTAGAAGAAAAGTATAAAAATGATTGTGATATTAGTTGGGAATATCATGAAAGAGAAAAAAATGATAAAAGTGGGCCAAATATTTTAGCAAAATTAAGAACTGATGCAATTCACAAAATTGGAAAAGGGTGGTTTTCTTTTTTAGATGATGATAATGAATTTTATCCTGAACATATCCAAAAATTGTATGATTTTGCTATTAAAAATAATTGTGATGCTGTACATTCTTATAGAGAAGTAATGTATAAAGATGGTACACCATATTTAAAAGAAGAATGGCCTTGGGGTAGAACATTAGAAAAGAAAATAGAAGTTTATAATCAAATGTTAAGTGCTGGTGTAGTAGAAAGAAAAAGCAATATTTGGCATGATAAATTTGGTTATACTGTCGATACAAATGTATGGCTATTAAGAGCTGAATTATTTGATAATAAAATGATCCAAAGGGAATATACTGAAGAAGATTATAATGAATGTAGACCAGAAGATGAAAAAATGATGGAATTATTAATGAAAAATAATATAAAGGTTATGTGTAATAAAGAGGTAACCGTTAAGTATTATTTAGGTGGATATTCAAATGAAACAGATGATCCAATTGAAGGTACAGTGCAATGGGAAAAATAAGAAAGTTTAATACTTGTAAAAAAATAAGTGGTTTTGTAAATGATTATATAAAAATTCAGAATGAATATGAAAAGAAACATAATGAATCTATTATTAAAGATCCCTATGATTCAATTAATAATCATTTTATGAGTGAATGCAAGTATAAAGTAAGTATAATTATTTCGAGTTGGAATTGCTCTAAAACACTATTATTTACTTTAAAAACAATAGAAAACACTTACATATGTAAAAATTTTAATGATAAACTCGAAGTGGTTGTAGTTGATGATGGAAGCACTGACGATACTGTTGATATGATTAAATCAAACACATTTAATTTTGAACTTAAATTAATTAAACAAATACATTTAGGTAGAGCACAAGGTATTAATATGGGTGTTTCAAAATCTACAGGTGATATTATAATTTTTTGTGATGCAGATATATTATTATTTCCATATACAATTGATGA
>CAYOZT010000155.1:0-2206 GCA_964408545.1 uncultured Oscillospiraceae bacterium
TAGAACGCATGATAGCCTATGCTTGTCACGCTGTCCGGGATCGTGATGCTCGTCAAACTGTAGCAGTATGCAAACGCATCATCGCCGATGCTCGTCACGCTGTCCGGAATCGTAATGCTCGTTAGGCTGCTGCAATCTCCGAACGCATACTCGCCGATGCTCGTCACGCTGTTCGGGATCGTGATACTCGTCAAGCTGCTGCAATCGAAGAACGAAGCCCAGCCAATGCTCGTCACACTTCCGTCATCAGGGATCACGCTGTTTTGACATCCCGCGATCAGAGTTTTCGTTTCTGTTTCGATCAGGCAGTTCCCTGCGCTGTGGTAAACGCTGTTTCCTTCCGTAACGGTAATGCTCGTCAGGCTGGTGCATCCCGCGAACGCGACTTCGCCGATGCTCGTCACGCTGTCCGGAATCGTAATGCTCGTTAGGCTGCTGCAATCTCCGAACGCATACTCGCCGATGCTCGTCACGCTGTTCGGGATCGTGATACTCGTCAAGCTGCTGCAGCCGAAGAACGCTCGATCGCCGATGCTCGTCACGCCCTCCGGGATCACGATCTCCGTTGCCAATTCTCCGTTGATATATAGATTGTGTGCATAGCTCAGCGGATTGCCGGAAAGATCGTCGAAATTGATATTACACCACGCCGCCAAATCCGTGATATAGATTGCTGTCAGGCTGCTGCACTCGTCGAATGCCCCATCGCCGATGCTCGTTACGCCGTTTCCGATCGTAATACTCGTCAGGCTGCTGCAGCCGGGGAACGCGCGATTACCGATGCTCGTTACGCTGTTCGGGATCGTGATGCTCGTCAAGCTGCTGCAATCGAAGAACGAAGCCAAGCCAATGCTCGTTACGCTGTCCGGGATCGTGATGCTTGTCAGGCTCTCACAACGGTGGAACGCAGAATCCGCAATGCACTTTGTCCCTTCCTTGATTGAATATGTGTCGGAAAGGTTGTCTTTTGCTTTGATCAGATGATTGCCGATGTACAGCACACCGTCCGTCCAGTTAGCTTCATCGTTGTAGTATGACGTGCCGTAAAAGGCAGAACTGCCGATGCTTGTCACGCTGTCGGGGATTGTGATGCTCGTCAGGCTGCTGCAGTTGTAGAACGCAGATTTGCCGATGCTCGTTACGCTGTTCGGGATCGTGATGCTCGTCAAGCTGCTGCAATCGAAGAACGAAGCCAAGCCAATGCTCGTTACGCTGTCCGGGATCGTGATGCTTGTCAGGCTCTCACAACGGTGGAACGCAGAATCCGCAATGCACTTTGTCCCTTCCTTGATTGAATATGTGTCGGAAAGGTTGTCTTTTGCTTTGATCAGATGATTGCCGATGTACAGCACACCGTCCGTCCAGTTAGCTTCATCGTTGTAGTATGACGTGCCGTAAAAGGCAGAACTGCCGATGCTTGTCACGCTGTCGGGGATTGTGATGCTCGTCAGGCTGGTGCATCCCGCGAACGCGACTTCGCCGATGCTCGTCACGCTGTCCGGAATCGTAATGCTCGTTAGGCTGCTGCAATCTCCGAACGCATACTCGCCGATGCTCGTCACGCTGTTCGGGATCGTGATACTCGTCAAGCTGCTGCAGCCGAAGAACGCTCGATCGCCGATGCTCGTCACGCTGTCCGGGATCGTGATGCTCGTCAGGCTGCCGCAGCCATAGAACGCTCCATAGCCGATGCTCGTTACCGGTAAATCGTTATAAACAGGCGGAATGACAACATCCGTGTCTGTACAAGTGCCGATTCCGGAAACACGGTAGCTTTCGCCGTCGTCATTCAGCTCGAATTCCAAGCCTTTGCTGGCAGAAGCCAAATAGTCGGGGTCAATCTCTCCGCAGCGGCTGCAGATACCGTTTCGGAACGCGTGGCCGAGCGCATCGACATAGTTGTCCGCATAGCTATCGCCGCAAGCGCAGGTATAGGTGGTGTAGCCCCGCTCGGTACAGGTCGGTTCTGTCACGACCGACTCGTAGCTGTGTGTATGTGGCTGCGTAGGATCGTCACTCTTTTTGCTGCACGCAGCGAAGCTCAGCAGCAGCGCAAGCGCGAGCAGCAGGCTCAGCGCCTTTTTCCATGATGTTCGCATGATTTTTCTCCTATCTGTGTTTTTTATCGCGGCCTCCGCCGCACAAAACAATTATATATATATATATGAAGTCAAGCTTTTTACCTCTTGTCAAAATGCACAAATTT
>CAYOZT010000156.1:0-2195 GCA_964408545.1 uncultured Oscillospiraceae bacterium
TCGAGCGCAGAACCCACAAGAGACTGATCGATATCCTCAACCCCAATCAGAAGACTGTTGAGGCTCTTATGAGCCTGGATCTTCCCACTGGTGTTGAGATAGAGATAAAGCTGTAATCCTTATACATTCTATATAAGGATTCACCGCTGCCCGCACTGAAAAGCATCGGGCACGGGTCATGTTGGCGACTGTTCCCAATGCAGCGTCAACCAATAACCTAACAAAAGGAGAAATCAAAACCATGCAGAAAGCAATCATCGGCAAGAAAGTGGGCATGACCCAGATCTTCGATGAGAGCGGCAAGGTGATCCCCGTTACCGTCGTGGAAGCGGGTCCCTGCGTCGTCACTCAGAAGAAGACCGTCGAAACGGACGGCTACACCGCCGTTCAGCTGGGCTTCGGCGACATCGCCGAGAAGAAGCTCAGCAAGCCCGAGGCAGGCCACCTGAAGAAGGCTGGCACCGAGCTGAAAAAGCACCTGAAGGAGTTCAAGCTGGACAAGGCCGCCGAAATGAATGTCGGCGACGTCGTCAAGGCGGACACCTTCGCCGCCGGAGACATGATCGATGTCACCGGTATCTCCAAAGGCCACGGCTACCAAGGCGTCATCAAGCGCCACGGCGCAGGCCGCACCCCCATGACACACGGCGGCGGCCCTGTTCACCGTCATGCCGGCTCCATGGGCGCCACCTCTCACCAGAGCCGTATCTTCAAGGGTAAGATCGGCGCCGGCCAGATGGGCAACGAGCAGGTCACCATCGAGAACCTGCAGATCGTCAAGGTCGACGCGGAGCTGAACATGATCGTCATCCGCGGCGCTGTCCCCGGCCCCAAGGGCGGTCTGGTATTCATCCGCAACACCGTCAAGAACAACAAGGTAAAGCAGGCTGGTGCAGACATCAGCAAGAACCCGCAGAAGGCTTCCGGCAGAAATCCCCAGAAGGCTTCCGCAAGAGGCTAAGGAAAGGAGATCTTAAATCATGCTTAAGACAAATGTTTATGATATGTCCGGCAAGCTGGTTGGCGAGATCGAGCTGTCCGAGGCTGTCTTCGGCATTGTGCCCAATGAGTCCGTTGTCCACGATGTCGTGAAGAACCACTTGGCCAACTGCCGTCAGGGCACACAGTCCGCGCTGACCCGCGCCGAGGTTTCCGGCGGCGGCCGTAAGCCGTGGAAGCAGAAGGGCACCGGCCGCGCCCGTCAGGGCTCCACTCGCGCTCCGCAGTGGACGCACGGCGGCATCGTGTTTGCTCCGAAGCCCCGCGACTACAGCTACACGCTCAACAAGAAGAGCCGCCGTCTGGCACTCAAGTCCGTCCTGTCCGACAAGGCTGCCGCGCAGAACATCGTCGTCATCGACGCCATCAAGATGGACGCGCCCAAGACCAAGGCCTTCGCCGCGTTCCTGAAGAACGTCAACTGCGACTGCAAGACGCTCGTCGTGACCGCTGCGCCCGACGCCAACGTCGTCAAGTCCGGCCGCAATATCCCCGGCTGCGAAGTCACCTTCGCCAACGTGATCAATGTCTACGACATTATCAATGCCAAGAAGCTCGTCGTCGACAAGGCTGCTCTGGCTAAGATCGAGGAGGTATTCGCATAATGAAAAACGCTTATGATATCGTGATCCGCCCCGTGATCACCGAACAGTCCATGGCGGATGTGGCGAACAAGAAGTATGTCTTCCAAGTCGCCATCGACTCCGACAAGACCGAGATCAAGGCTGCCGTCGAAGAGATCTTCGGCGTGAAGGTCGCCAAGGTCAACACCGTCCGTATGCAGGGCAAGGTCAAGCGCACCGGTGCTTACCCCGCCGGCCGCCGCGCCGCCTACAAGAAGGCTGTCGTCACCCTGACCGCCGACTCCAAGACCATCGAGTTCTTCGAGGGTATGGTCTAATTCAATCTCAATAAAGGAGTAAACGCAAAATGGCTATTAAATCTTTTAAGCCTTATACCCCCGCCCGCCGGAACATGACCGTTTCTGCTTTCGACGGCGTGGACAAGAAGGCAAAACCTGAGCGTAGCCTCGTTGAGACCCTGAAGAAGAACTCCGGTCGCAACAGCTACGGTCGCATCACCGTCCGCCACCGCGGCGGCGGCAACAAGAGAAAGTATCGTATCATCGACTTCAAGCGTCTGAAGACCGATATGCCCGCCACCGTGCAGCGCATCGAATACGATCCCAACCGCTC
>CAYOZT010000157.1:0-2107 GCA_964408545.1 uncultured Oscillospiraceae bacterium
CGCTGCATGGCCTTTTCGTGCGGATCGGTGGGCACATAGACGCGCTCCATCGTGCGCGGATCGAGCCCCGTGTAATACATGACGGTCGAGAGCGTGGAAGGCGTGGGGTAAAAATCCTGCACCTGCTCGGGATTGTAGCCCATTTCGCGGATGTACTCGGCCAGTTCCACCGCCTCGCGCATCGTCGAGCCCGGGTGGCTGGACATGAGATAGGGCACGAGGTACTGATTCATGCCGTACTGCCGATTGAGCGCGTAATACTTATCCACGAACTGATTGTACACGGCGTTTTTCGGCTTGCCCATGCGCGAGAGCACCGCGTCGGAAACATGCTCGGGCGCGACCTTCAGCTGTCCGGAAATGTGGTATTGCACGAGCTCGCGGAAAAAAGTGTCCTTCTTGTCCGCCAGCAGATAGTCAAAGCGGATGCCGCTGCGCACGAAAACTTTTTTCACCCCGGGGATCTTGCGCAGTTTGCGCAGCAGTGCCACGTAATCGGCATGGTCGGCGTTCATGTTTTTGCACGGTGTGGGATACAGACACTGCCGAGCGCCGCACGCCCCCTTCGTCAGCTGCTTTTCGCAGGCGGGATGGCGGAAATTGGCGGTCGGGCCGCCGACATCGTGGATATAGCCCTTGAAGTCCATGTCTTGCACCATTTTTTCCGCCTCGGCGAGGATGGACTCGTGGCTGCGCGTCTGGATGATGCGCCCCTGATGGAAGGTCAGCGCGCAGAACGAGCACGCGCCGAAGCAGCCGCGATTGCTGACGAGGCTGAACTTGACCTCTTCGATGGCGGGCACGCCGCCGAGTTTTTCGTAGCTCGGGTGGTACGTCCGCTCGTAGGGCAGATCGTACACCGCATCCATTTCCGCCGTGCTTAAGGGCTTCTGCGGCGGATTCTGCACGACGAGCAGATCGCCGTACGGCTCGGCCAGCCGCTTGGCGGTGAACGGATCGCAGTTGCCGTATTGGAGTTTGAACGACTCCGCGTAGCGCCGCTTGTCGGCCTTCAGCTCATCAAAATCGGGCAGCAGAACGGTCGGAAGGCTTTCGTCCAAGTTGCGTGTCTTGAACACCGTGCCGTCGATATAGGTGATGTCCTTGACATCCATCCCCGCGTTGAGCGCGTCCGCCAGCTCGACGATCGATTTTTCGCCCATGCCGTACATCAGGATATCCGCCTGCGCGTCCAGCAGGATCGAGCGCTTCATGCTTTCGCTCCAGTAGTCGTAGTGTGCCAAACGGCGCAGAGAGGCCTCGATGCCGCCGATGAGGATGGGCACGTCCTTGTAGCTTCGGCGGATGAGGTTACAGTAGACGACCGTCGCATAGTCCGGGCGCTTTCCCATGACGCCGCCGGGCGTGAACGCATCGCTCTTGCGGCGGTGCTTGGACACGGAATAGTGGTTGACCATGGAGTCCATATTGCCGCCGGAAACGAGAAATCCCAGCCGCGGGCGGCCGAATACGTCGATCGACTTGGGATTTTTCCAATCGGGCTGCGAGATAATGCCCACGCTGTAGCCGTGGCTTTCGAGCACGCGGCTGATGATGGCGTGGCCGAAGGAAGGGTGGTCGATGTAGGCATCGCCGATAACGTAGACGAAATCGCACTGCTGCAGGCCGCGCTGCAACATTTCTTCTTTGGTGACGGGCAGAAAAGACATAGCTCGTGCCTCCGGTGATACATTTTTTATCATTGTAGCACGAAAGGCGGAAAAAGAAAAGGGAAAAACTTTTTGAAAAGCGAAAAAAAGTGTTGACAAAACGGCTGCGGCGTGCTACTATATTCAAGCGTTGAAACGCCGAAGTCAATATTTGCGCGAGTGGTGGAATTGGTAGACTCGCTAGATTCAGGTTCTAGTGCTCATTCCGGGCATGCGGGTTCAAGTCCCGCCTCGCGCACCAACGGAGG
Source organism: uncultured Oscillospiraceae bacterium (assembly GCA_964408545.1). GTDB lineage: Bacteria > Bacillota > Clostridia > Oscillospirales > Oscillospiraceae > Faecousia. Next base: position 1,919 of record CAYOZT010000157.1, read on the forward strand.
CAGTCGAAAGACTGTCTCTTTTTTTGTCAGCCGAGCGTCGCCAAAACGGGGAATTCGCCTGATTTCAGGCTGTTTTTGTACCCGGTAAGGCAGCTTTCGTGATTTCAAGACCATTTTGCCCTCTTGTAACCTTTTGCGCCCGTCCGCAGAAAAATACGGACAGGCGCAAAAAGGCAGAAAGCCACGATT
>CAYOZT010000158.1:0-2095 GCA_964408545.1 uncultured Oscillospiraceae bacterium
CCCAAGGCAGCTCGGCGGCGTTGGCCTTGGCGTAGATGGTGATCTTCTTGCCGTCGACGACGATGTTGTCCTCGCCCGCCTCGACGACGTGTCCCTGCGCGGCATAGTTGCCCTGCGTGGAGTCGTACTTCAGCAGGTGCGCCAGCATCTTGGGGCTGGTCAGATCGTTGATGGCGACGACCTCAAAGCCCTCTGCGCCGAACATCTGACGAAAGGCCAAGCGGCCGATACGGCCGAAGCCGTTGATTGCAACTTTAACAGACATGATAATATCCTCCGAAACATACTGCAAAAGCAGTGAGATTAAGAAAATTCGACCGGATCGCCCCGGTACGCGGACATTATACCATAAGAAAAAAGCAATGTAAAGTGATAAATTTGTAAAATAAATCGCTTTTACAGGCGGATTATTGATAATTTTGTACGAAAAGCTCAGCCCCATACGCGCAGAAAGGCCAAAATGTCCTCTTTACGCGCACGAATGCTCCCTTGGAACGAACCCGATTTTCCGCCGCCGCGCAGCGGAAATTTTTCGCGCAGTGCGGCCGTCAAGGCGCTCAGATCGTCGCCGAGCATACAAATGTTGCAGCCGTCCTCCGCCTCGGTCAGCACGACGGCGCGTCCGCCCGAGACGCGGGCGATCGCCTCGCACAGCTCCCGCAGCGCGCTGCCGCCGAGCCCCGATTCGAAATGCGCAACATTCCCTTGCCCTGCGTAGGACGCGGCGATGAAGCCGAACAGGCGCGTCTGCAGCGTGTCGGCGCGCAGCTTGGCGGCGGCGAGCGCTTCGTTCATGCGCATGGCGGCGGCGCCTGTTTCGTCGGGCTTGGCGGAGAAGGCCTGCGAGACCGCCTGATTTTGGGCGAAAATGCTCTGCGCGCAGCGCAGCGCGCGCTTGCCGCAGACCATTTCGATGCGCACGCCTTGGCGCAGCTTGACGCAAGAGAGCAGTTTGATCAGGCCGATCTCGCCCGTGTGCGCCACGTGGACGCCGCAGCAGGCGCACAGGTCGTAGCCCGGGATCTCGACGATGCGCACCGGCCATGCCAGTGCCTTTTTGCTGCGATAGGGCAGGGAAGCGAGGGCTTCTTCGCTCGGGTAGTAGCAGCGGATGGGAAGGTTTTTCCAAACGGCCTCGTTCGCCAGAAGTTCGATCTCGGGCAGCGCGGAGGCGGGGATGGGCGTGTCGAAATCGATCTCCATGCGATCCTTGCCGACGTGGAAGCCGACATTGTGGCAGCCGAATTTCGCGCACAAAATGCCGGAGACGATGTGCTCGCCGCTGTGCTGCTGCATCAGATCAAGTCGCCGCTCGTAGTCGATGCATCCGCGCACGCGCGCGCCCACGGGCAGCGGCGCGTCGCAAAGATGCACCACCGCGTCGCCCTGCTCGCGCACGTCCAGCACGCGCGCATCGCCCAATACGCCCAGATCGCAGGCCTGCCCGCCACCCTCGGGATAGAATGCCGTGGCATCGAGCGTCACGCAATAGCCCGCCTCGACCGCCGTACAGCACAAAACCGTCGCTTCGAACTGCGTGCAGTGACAGTCCTCATAATATAAGCGCATGGTTTCCAAACGATCGCCTCCTTATCTTTGCGACCATTGTATCATAAATATCGGGAAAAGAAAAGCGCGTTTTTGAAATATCCGTCCGTTTACAAAATATTCACCGAATTTCCGAAAATTTCTCTTGCAATTTGGAAAAGAATGGGCTATACTAATTTAGCACTCAAGAGAAACGAGTGCCAAAACCGTATAAAGAGCAGGGGACGGCAACGCCAAACCTGCGTCAAAAAATCATATTTTGGAGGCATACACATGACATTCAAGCGTATTATGGCAGACAATGTGCTGCTCAAGCAGAAAGAGGCGCAGGAGACCACCGCGTCCGGTATCATCCTCGCCACCACCAACAAGGAAAAGCCCGCGATCTACGAGGTCGTCGCGGCCGGCCCCGATGCGGCCGAGCTCAAGCAGGGCGATCTGGTCGTCGTCGGCAAGTTCGTCGGCAGCGAGATCAAGCTCGACGGCGTGGAGTACAAATTTGTCAAGCTGGAAGACATTCTGGCTGTTGTAGGCGAATAAGGAGGAA
>CAYOZT010000159.1:0-2092 GCA_964408545.1 uncultured Oscillospiraceae bacterium
TTTTTCTTCCATCTTACCACGGGGAACAAGGTACGGCACTATTTGACGCTTACTTTTATACAGGTCAAATGTCCAATTTTATGCCCTTTATTCGTTAAATTACCGCTATTCGTTAAACAGCCAATGTCAACAAAAATAACACCCTGGATTTGTGCAAACTGGCTACTTGCAATCCCCAGGAAGCAGAGGTAACATTACACACACTTTTGAGGAGGGTGATGTTATGAATGTTTTGGAAGAATTCTGGTATGGCAATCTTGATTCTGCGGAATATGATACTTCTTCCGGCACGGAGTACAAGGAAATGCTTCAGCTGATTAGCCGGAACGAGGACAAGCTACTTGCCACCATGACCGAAGATCAGAAGGAATTGTTCGCAAAATATGCAGATTGCGTCAGGGAGCATCAAGTTATGGCCGAGTGCCTGTTGTTCCAGAACAGCTTCCGCCTGGGTGGCAGAATGATGCTGGAAGTGATGAAAGGCGGTATTGGGGATGAATGAGTATATCGATGCACTGAGGAAGCATGTGGCAGAAGACCCTCTTAACTACGGCAGTGATGATCAGTCCGTTATGGAGATGCTTTTTACCTATTGCCATGAATGCAACAATACTGCCACTGTTGCCGTAACATCTACCTTTGAGGATCTGTACCAGCGGATGCACGGTATGTTTCTTCGGGAGATGGATCGAATCGTGGATGCTGTCTGCACCCTCTTCCAGGAGCATGAGAAGGCCGGTTTTACAGGGGGGTGAAGGTGAGCTTCCGACTGGAACAGGAAATAGTATAGTGCAAGCGAACTCCCTACTGTCGAACAAACGGTGGGGAGTATTTTTTAAAATGTAAGCTTTGTATTAATACAACATTTAATGCTACATTTATATTGACAATACTATATTTCTACGTTATCTTATACGCAGAGAGGAGGTCGGGACATGAAGACATATAGTGTAAAAGAAATAGCGGAGCTGCTGAACACAAATCCTGAAACAGTACGGCGCTGGATCCGTGATAAGAAGTTGGATGCTACCCTTGAGTCCAAGAAAGGCGGTCACATCATATACGAGGCTTCCTTGCAGAAATTCCTGAGATCTTCCCCCAAGTATGCGGCAATCGCAAAAAACTCCATTGCAGGAGCGGCTGTTCTATCTACCGTCGTTGTGGGTGGTCTGGTAGCAGCCCAGAAGCTGATAGATCTCGATCAACTGAAAAAAGCCCGCATTTCGACGCAGGATGTTATCCTGTTTCTCCAGGGTGAAATTCAGAAGAGTCATGATGCCATCAAAAGCAAAGAGGTAACCATTCATCAGCTACAGAAGCAAATTGCCGCCGACCAATTGCAAATATCCGAATATCAAAAGTTGATCGATAGTCTGTCAAGAGAGAAGGAGGATGTGCATGAGTGAGAACAATCAAAAGGTAAACGCCGAAGAAACTGTCCAGAAGGATCAGAATGCGGAAATGTGATATGGTAGAAAAGTGGCGCAGTAAGGTACTAGGAACACCTATTTCTTAGTTCGGAAATAGACTTCTTTTCTTACATCCCCACTCCAACCTCCGCCCCATTTTTAAACCGAAACACCATTCGCCCATCAGCGTACACAGTCACACGTTCCACAGTGGCATTCCACAGGGCATCAGAAAACTGGATTTGCAGCAGATTCAATTCCCCCAATGCGAACAGGCAACCGCTTATGGCATCGGCCTGGAGTTGGTGTTGCGCTTTTTGATATTGGAGGGTGTCATAGCGGGTTTGTAGATTTTCGTATTGTTCCACCAAAGAATTATACTGTTCCGTATATGCCGTCTGGGATTGTTCCTGGGCGGCATTTTCGTTTATCTGCTCGCGAATCATCTCTGCAATCACACTCAGCTTCCGGGAAATCGTACGTTGTTCTTCTTCGATTTTGGTAAAATCCAGTAACTCCTTCCGGAGCAAGCGGCCATCTTCCAGCAAGGCTGTTCGGTCGGTGAGTAATTCACTGAGCGCGGTCAGGAAGTGCTGTTTCAGATCATCTTCGCAGAGATGGGGCGTGTGGCATTTTTCTTCGTTGTGGAATTTGGCATTGCACTGCCAGACGGTTCTGCGATA
>CAYOZT010000160.1:0-2091 GCA_964408545.1 uncultured Oscillospiraceae bacterium
TAACGGCATTTGAGAAATTATAAGAAGATAATCAATTTTTATATATAGGTTTAAGTAAAAAATATGGATATTTCAAGTTTTTGATTCCATCCAAATTTAGAATACTGACAAAAAACATTTTCTCTCGAACCAAATCTCTCAATAGTTCAGATACGACTTGAGCATCCGTAGAGCTCTCGACCACAATAACATACTTAGCAAAGAAAAAGTCACTATTCTTATAGCGGAAAAAACGGTTATGTTTATATTCGTCTAAATTGTATTTGTCCCAAAAATCACTTTCCAGTTGCGAAAACTCTGTATGAAATCCTCTACGAGGATCGGGAATCCTTCTTGCCAAAATAATGTTCTCGTGATTCAATTCATCAACTATGACTGTGGAATGGGTGGCAAAAACAGCTTGTACCTCTGAGTCTTGACGGTCATGCTGGATTGATGCAATCAGCTTCTTTTGAGCATGTGGATGCAAGTTAGTTTCGGGTTCTTCTATTCCTAAAATGACATTAACCTTGTTCAATTTAGCCAAGGTGCGATATAAGGCAATAACAGAAAGACTCTTGATACCGCTTCCGTATTCAGTAACAGGGAACGAGCTGCTGCCATCCACTATGTTGATACCGACCTTGTTAAGAAACAGTGAATAATCTATTGTGTCTACATAGTCAAATTCGTATCTTTCATCACTGTCAAGCAGACTGGATAAAGCAAGCTCGTGTTCAATTTTCGAAAAGATATTATTCTTAAGCTTTTCTGCAACACGAGTGACTTGAGCAGAAACATTATCTCTGAGTTGTGTGTGATGTTGAGAATAAGCAGTGAGGACTCGTTGGAAAATAGAGTTCTCCGTCCAAGTTAAATCTCGATTGCTACGACTGGCAGGAATATAGACATAGTCGATATCTTTTTTTAGTTCTGTGAGAAAATCGTCATCAACGGAGATAGCTCCTGTTGTGGTTTGACACGATAAGCTACGTTTTCTTGTAGTTGTACCATAAGCATACTTAAAAATAAGATTCAATTTATCGCCCCAAAGCTTGCCTGCGTAAATCTCTTTATCTGGAATACATTCAAATATGAGGACAATTTTGGTGGTTGTTCTAACAGCGTATTGGTGGGCGTTGTTAAGAAAATAAGCTTGCTCATATTCCCAATTAAACACACTATTCAAAGCACGTAGCAATGCAGTCTTTCCTGCATTATTCTCGCCTATAACAGCTGTCACTTCGCTAAGAAATAGATGGCACTCCTTGATTGAACGGAAATTATCGATTCGAATTTCAGTTAGTTTCATACCAGAATCCTCCTAACACAAACAGCCGCATGGAAATGCACCCATACGGCTTACCTGGTGACGCAAAGGCTCACCGTGGAGTAATTGTATCATATTTTGCTAAAAAGCACAACGAGAAACATTGTTGTGACAATAAAAATGCCGAAATCACTTCCGTTTGAAGTGCCCCCTGTCAAGTAGACAGTGAAAAAACAAAAGAATATTTTATTGGAGATGGTCTCTGCGAAAGCAGGGGCCATCTTTTTATGCGGCAACATGGAACTCCATAGGAGTCATGCAACGCAACCGTTTTTGGTATCGTTTGGTGTTGTAGAAGAGAATGTAGTTTTCGATAGCAGTAGTCAATTCCTGTTCATCCGTAAACTTTCTGAGATAATACATTTCGGATTTTAGAATACCCCAGAAACCTTCCATCGGTCCGTTGTCAATGCATCTGCCAACCCTGGACATGCTTTGCACCATCTTTGCCTTGTCCAGTTTGGCTCGAAACACTTTGCTTGTGTACTGGAAACCGCGGTCACTGTGAAACAATGGATGTGCATTGGGATACATGGCAACCGCTTCATCAAATGTATCGAACACCAGCTTGTTATTGTTACTTGTTCCAATCTTGTATGCCACTATCCGTCTGTCATACAAGTCAAATATCGCACTTAAATACAGCTTGTGAACCACCAGTCCCTCATACCACTTAAACTCCGTTACATCAGTCAGCCATTTCTCGTTGGGCTTGTCTGCATAGAACTCCCGGTTTAGGATGTTCTCAGCAGTGATTTCCGGTGTGGACGGTGTATAGTTGT
>CAYOZT010000161.1:0-2088 GCA_964408545.1 uncultured Oscillospiraceae bacterium
TCAGCTCTGCGACCGCTGTATCGTGCTGGACAAGGGCAAGATCATCTTCCAGGGCAATGTGGAGGAAGCCATTGGGGTGTATATGCAGAGCAACGGAAATACGGATCAGACAAGCTATGATTACACCCATTCAAAAGCAAGATCAAATTGGGGGAAAGGAAACGCCAGAATACAAAAGCTGGAGCTTGTGAACAAAGAGGCGGCGTGCTATACCACGGACGAAGATATTTTCTTTGATATTGAAGTGCATTCCTATCAGGATATAGAAGCGTTGCATTTGCGAATGGAACTGGTTTTTGGAGATGAAACGCCGGTCGGCACTGCACCGGATCTTTTACTTGGATCAGTGTGTAAAAATGGTGTACAGCGCTATCGTGTAAAATTTGATCCCCAAAATGTGGTAAGAGGAAAATATAAAATGAATTTAGTCCTTTTCCAAATCGATGAATTTGGAAACAGTTTTGATGATGACCTGCTCCTTCCTGCATTTCACTTTGTTTTGGATGATGACCAAGTGATCGTTTGGAATCAAAAAACATGGGGACATATTTGTTTTAACAATATGCAAGCAAACAAAATTTGCGATTAAAATCAGAGGGAGATGAAGCTGTATGAAGCAAGCAGAGCAGCGGATCCGAATTGCATTTATTATCCATAAATTGTGGTGTGGTGGATCCGAAAAAGCACTGTTTGACCTGGTTACATTGATGGATAAAAACCGGTTCGATATTTCGGTCTTTTGCCAACACGGCGACGGCCCCTGGGAACAGAAATTCAGAGATGCCGGCATTCGGCTCGTGTACGACTATTCTTGTCAAAAACCATCGAATGGGAATTGGATCATTAAAGGGCAAAACCGGATCAAAAAGAAAAGAATGTTTACAGCTCTAAAACGAGATGGCGCAGGCTTAATAGACCTGTGTTATCCCGATGGTTTGGATATTATCGTTTCTTATGCCGTTGAATGGCGGACTTTGACATGCTTTTCCCGAAATGCGAAAACAGTAAAGTACATCCATGGCGATGTTGATACAAATGATGAATATCGTAAAGTGGTCAAACGGCAAATGGATGTCATGGGAAAGTTTGATAAAATCATTTGTGTTTCCAATGAAGCAACGGTGTCTTTTAAGAAAATGACAGGCATTCGGGAGAATGTATATACGATTTTCAATCCACTGAATAGCGATAATGTACACAGATTGGCACAGGAAGCCGTTCAATTGCCGAAAGACATTCCTATCATGTGTGCGGTCGGCAGGCTGTCTCCGGAAAAGGGTTTTGCCCGTTTAATCCAAATACACAGCAATTTATTAAATAAGGGTTATCGTCACAGATTGGTGATCGTGGGAGAGGGGCGCGAACGAGAAAAACTGGAGCAGATAATCGAACAAACAGGCACAGAGGACACTGTGCAGTTGGTCGGATATCAAAGCAACCCATACCCATACATGAAGAACAGTTCATTTTTGGTTTGCTCCTCCTATACGGAAGGACTTCCGGTAATCGCAATGGAATGCCTGTCCCTTGGAATTCCGATCATCTCGGCAGTACCTGCTGTTGGTGAGATATTCGGAGATGAACCGTGTGGTATTGTGACCGAAAATGACGATGCAAGTCTGGAAGCCGGAATTGAGTCGGTGCTGTCTGATAAAAAAGCGCTTCAGAAGCTGCAAGAGAGTGCCAAACGCCGCAGTGCATTTTTTGACGGCAGGCGCATGGTTGCAGAAGTGGAAAATATATTTGCAGACTTAGCAAAAAAGTAACGAGGTGGAGAAATATGCCTGTGATCAGTGTGATCGTGCCGGTTTACAAGGTGGAAAAGTACATACGCCGCTGTGTGGACAGCATTCTGTCGCAGACATTTTCAGATTTTGAGCTGATTTTAGTGGATGACGGAAGTCCTGACAATTGCGGCGCTATCTGTGACGGATATGCAAAAAAAGATACACGGATTCGGGTGATCCACCAAAAAAATCGGGGACAGGCCGTTGCACGCAACTGTGCCATTGCCATGGCTCGGGGGCAATGGGTGACCTTCGTGGACGGCGATGATGTGATCCATCCGCAAATGCTGGAGCACTTGCT
>CAYOZT010000162.1:0-2059 GCA_964408545.1 uncultured Oscillospiraceae bacterium
AATTGTCGAACGGGGCGGCGGGGACGTGTCCCCGCCCTACCGCGCATCGCCGTGGCGGACAGGGGCTTTACAGCACTTCGAACTTATAGCCGACGCCCCAGACGGTCTTGAGGCTCCATTTTTCGCTTGCGCCCTCGAGTTTTTCGCGCAGACGCTTGACGTGCACATCCACGGTGCGGCTGTCGCCGAAATAATCGAAGCCCCACACCTCGTCGAGCAGCTGGTTGCGCGTGTACACGCGGTTGGGGGACGAAGCCAGATAAAACAGCAGCTCCATTTCCTTGGGCGGCGTGTCCACCTTTTTCCCGTTGACCAGAAGCTCGAACGCGTCCATGTCGATGATGAGATTTTCGAAGGTCAGGCGTCTGGCCTTTTTCTCGGGCACCGTGCCGACACTGCGGCGCAGCACTGCCTCGATGCGCGCGAGCACCTCGCGCATTTCAAAGGGCTTGGTGATGTAATCGTCCGCGCCCGCCTTGAGTCCCGAAACTTTGTCGTTCGTTTCGCCCTTGGCGGTGAGCATGATGATGGGCGTGCGGCTCTCGGAGCGGATGGCCTTGCAGACGGCCCAGCCGTCCATGACGGGCATCATGACATCCAGCAGCACCAGATCCGGCGACTGCGTGCGGAATTTGGTCAGACCCGCGCCGCCGTCATACGCGACATGGACGATGTAGCCCTCTTTTTCCAGATACATTTGCAAAAGCTCGGCGATATTACGATCGTCCTCGACGACCAGAACGGAAGTTGCCATTTTTTGTACCTCCCATGAATACTATTTTCTTTTTATTATAGCCTTTTTTTCGCTTTTGGGGTGAATTTTTTGTTAAGAGTTCACCGGCATTGTGTGAACGCAAATTTTTTCTTGCATTTGACAAGGAAAAAGCGTAAGATATAGGTGTGTGCGGATGGCCGCACGCGGCGTTTCGGATTTTTTGCGGAAAAGAGGTCAGCATATGGTCGAAATTTTGAAGGCCGTTTTGTTCGGCATTGTCGAGGGCATCACGGAATGGTTGCCCATTTCCTCGACGGGACACCTGATCCTGCTCGAATCGTTCGTACATTTGCGCGTCAGCGCGGCGTTTTACGAAATGTTTCAGGTCATCATCCAGCTCGGCGCGATCATGGCGGTGCTGGTGCTGTTTTTCCGAAAACTCAATCCCTTCTCCCGCGAAAAAAGCGACGCGGAGCGCAAAGATACGTGGCAGCTGTGGTACAAGGTCGCGGTGGCGGTGCTGCCGTCGGCGATCATCGGGCTGCTGCTCGACGATTACCTCAACGAGCACCTGTATAATTACGCCGTCGTGTCCATCATGCTCATCATCTACGGCCTTGCCTTCATCCTGACCGAAAAACGCAACCAAGGGCGCGTTTTCCCCGTGCAGACCGTGCAGCAGATCGACTATCGCACGGCGCTGCTGATCGGCATTTTCCAGTGCCTGAGCCTGATCCCGGGCACGTCGCGCTCGGGCGCGACGATCTTGGGCGCGCTGCTCATCGGCGTCAGCCGTCCCGCGGCGGCGGAATTCTCCTTTTTTCTGGCCGTCCCCACGATGCTCGGCGCGAGCGCATTGAAAATGGTGAAATTCCTGACCGAGGGAAATACCGCCGGCGGCTACGAATTGGTGCTGCTGCTCGTCGGCAGCCTCGTCAGCTTCGCGGTGAGTATGCTGGTCATCCGCGTGCTGATGGAGTATGTGCGCAAGCACAGCTTCAGCGGCTTCGGTGTCTACCGCATCGTGCTCGGCATCGCCGTGTTGCTGTATTTTTTGCTCTGAGCGATTTTCCGAACCGAAATACATGACCGCTGCAACTTCCATCCTGCATGGGGATGAAAAATGCAGCGGTTTTATCGTGAGTGAAATTTTATAGTGACAAATATTCTCCATCTTTACAGATTACTTTCATAAACACTCCTCCTCGCATATTCCTCTGAAATCATCCCAAAGTGTTGCAGAGCTTCCGTATCTCATCCGGAAGTATTAAAAATAACTGTTGAAATCGGTTTCAACCAACTCGTAATCGACCGATGATCGAAGCTGACCGAGCTGATCTTTCC
>CAYOZT010000163.1:0-2033 GCA_964408545.1 uncultured Oscillospiraceae bacterium
ACGCCGTTGTCGTCTTTGCTCGGCTCTTTGAAACCGCCCTCGCAGACGGTGCAGAAGCCGTTATTGTCAAATTGGTGCGCGGGGCGCGTTTCCGTCGTCGGGCTATTGTCGTAGACGGGGTTCGCGTCGCCGCAGTCACGGTAGCCGTAGTAGACGGTTTTGCCCGTGAAATTCGGGAATTTATCCGTGCCGATGGTCAGTTTCCACACGCCGTCGGCCTTTTCGCCGTTGAGTTTCCATGTCAGCTCCGCCTCGGCAAGCTGCGCCGCGGTCACGGCCGTCGTGCCGTCGATGTCGTCGGTCTCTTCCGCGCCGAGGTAGTAGCAGTTTGTGACCGTTTCGCCGTTGTTACCGGCCACGCCGCCGGTGTAGTAATTACCGCTCACCGTGCCGATATTGTAGCAACTTTCGACCGTTTTATAGTTACTGCCGACCACACCGCCGGTGTAGTAATTACCGCTCACCGTGCCGGCATTATAGCAATTCGCGACCAAGCCGGTATTGCTGTTACTGTTGAAGCCGACCACGCCGCCGGTAGAGTTGCTCGTACCGGTGATCGCGCCGAAGTTGGCGCAATTCGTGATCGTGCCACTATTCGTGCCAACGATGCCGCCGACATACTGACCGCCGGTAATCGTGGCAAAGTTCGTGCAGCCCGTAACTGTTCCGTTGTTCCTGCCGGCCACGCCGCCGATCCAACTATTGCTCCGGAAATAAGCGTCCTTGACGGTCACATTTTTCACCGTCCCGCCCGCGCCGACAAGGCCGAACAGACCGACAAAATTTTGGGTGCTGTCGTTGAAATATAGGCCGGAAACGGTGTGCCCCGCGCCGTCGAATGTGCCGGCGTACATGTTGCTACTGTTGCCGATGGGTGTCCATGTGCGGAAAGTCGAGGTATCGGAAACGAGATTGCCGTCCTTGTCCAGAACACCCTTATTGACGGTGATATCCGCCGTCAGTTTGGCGTTCGCGTTCAGGTTGTCGCCGCCTTGGTTGACGAAATTCGCGAACCAGTACAGTTTACCCGCGTTGTCGATCTCGTACACGCCGTTATTCAGCGTCGGCGCTTCATAGGCGTCGCAGACGGTGCAGAAGCCGTTGACAAAGGCCTTGTGCGTCAGGACATACGCGCCGTCTACAAGGCTCACTTCGTCGCCCTTGAACGCGGGCGCGCCCTTGCCCTGATACCAAACGGTCGTGTCCTGCCCCGCGTTGAGCTTGTAGGCCACTTCGCCGGAGGCAAACTGCGCCGCGGTCACGCCCTCGGTCTGCCCCGCGACATTTTCGGTGACGCTGCCCTTATTTGTATTGCCGATGCCGTTCTGGGACGTGCCGTTGCCGTCCGTCGCGCAACCGGTCAGATAGTAGCAGTCTGTGATCGTTTTGTTATTGTAACCGGCCACGCCGCCAATTTCGTAATCGCCGCTGACCTTGCCGGTATTGTAGCAGTTCGTTATCGTAGCGCCGGAATTTACGCCGACCACGCCGCCGACTTCATAATAGCCGCTGACATCACCGGTATTATAGCAGTTCGTGACCGTTCCTTCGTTCCAACCGACCACACCGCCGGTACCGTCCGCTGTACCATTATTGGTTACCTTGCCGGTATTGTAGCAATTCGTGACCGTACCGCTATTTTGACCGACTACGCCGCCGACACATTGATTGTTGCCGCTTACCGTGCCGGTATTATAACAGTTCGTGACCGTGGCGTTACTAGAGACCACACCGACCACGCCGCCGACACATTGACCGCTTCCGCTTACCGTGCCGGTATTATAACAGTTCGTGACCGTGGTGCTACTAAAGGCCGCACCGACCACGCCGCCGACGTAGTACCGGCCGTAAAAATAGGAATCCTCGACACCGACATTTTGCACTTTGCCCGCATAGGCTTTGCCGAACAGGCCGACATAAGCGGTCGACGAGTTGTTGAAATACAGGCCGGAAATCGTCTTTCCGTCGCCGTCGAAAGTGCCTTCGTAACTATTATCGCTGTTGCCGATCGGCGTCCATGCGCGGAAACCGGA
>CAYOZT010000164.1:0-2032 GCA_964408545.1 uncultured Oscillospiraceae bacterium
GCAATCATCGAACGGGGCGGCGGGGACGTGTCCCCGCCCTACCGCGCATCGCCATGGGGTGGACTTGCGTCGAACGGCGCGGCGGGAAAAGCAAGCAATCGGAAGGAAGAGAAAAAATATGCTGCAAAAAAACGAAATTTACGAGGCGGTCGTACTCGACTACACGGCCGAAGGGCAGGGCGTCGCGCGTGTGGACGGCTGTGCGGTGTTTTTGCCGAACGCCGTCGCGGGTGAAAAAGTGCGACTGCGCATCGAAAAAGTCGGAAAAACGTGGGCATCGGGCAAGATCGTCGAGATCTTGGAGCGCTCGCCGCACCGCATCGACCGCGAATGTCCCGTCGCGAAACTCTGCGGCGGCTGTGATTTTCACCACATGGACTACGCCGAGGAATGCCGCCTGAAGGCCGCGCGCGTGCGCGATTGCCTCAATCGGCTGGCAGGGGAGAGCTTGACACAACTGCCCATTCTCGCCGCGCCCGAACTGCGCGGCTACCGCAACAAGGCGCAGTATCCCGTATCCGTGCACAAAGGGCGCGCCTATGCGGGCTTTTTCAAGGCGGGGACGCACACGGTCATCGAAAACGAGCGCTGTCTGATCTTGCCGAAGGAGTCCGACCGCGTCAAGGACGCCGTGATCGAGCACGCCAATCGCTACCGCGTCAGCGTCTACGACGAGCGCGCCCATAGCGGCCTTTTGCGGCATATTTACGTCCGTCGGGGCGTCGTGTCGGGGCAAATACTGGTCTGCCTGTCGTGTAACGGCGAACGCTACCCCCATGTGCGCGAATTGACGCAAATGCTTCAAAAGATCGACGGCTTTACCACCTTGGTGCTTTCCGTCAACACGAAAAAAGGAAACGCCGTCTTGGGTGACCGATTTATCACCCTCTACGGCGCAGGATATATCGAAGATACGCTGTGTGGGCTTCGCTTCCGCCTGTCACCGCGCTCGTTCTATCAGGTCAACCACGATCAGGCCGAGCGGCTCTATCGCGCCGCGATCGAACTGGCAGACATTTCCAAAAGAGATCTCGTGCTCGATCTGTACTGCGGCGTCGGAACGATCACGCTGGCGATGGCAGGCGCGGCAGGGAAAGTCATCGGCGTGGAAGTCGTCGAGCAGGCGGTCGACGACGCGCGCGACAACGCGCGGCGCAACGGCATCGAAAACGCGGAATTTTTCTGCGGCGACGCGGGGCAGGCGGCGCTCGAACTGGAGCGAAACGGCATTCGTCCCGACGTGGTCGTGGTCGATCCGCCGCGAAAGGGCCTGAACGCCGACACGATCGAAGCGTTGTGCCGCTTTTCCCCCAAACGCATCGTCTACGTTTCCTGCGATCCCGCCACGCTCGCGCGCGACGTCGCGCTGCTGAAAGGGCACGGCTACGAACTGAAAACCGCCCTCGCCGCCGACCTCTTCCCCCGCTGCGCCCACGTGGAGACGGTAGCGCTTTTAAGTCGGCAAAAAGTTGAGGAACATATCTACTTTGATGTGAATGTCGAGGACTTATCATGGAAGCCTTGCGATACTTTGGGATGATTGAGGAACATTCAATGAAAATACAATATGAGAACTTAACGATCCGGCAAGCCGAGGTTGCGGACGCAAAGCAGCTTACCGCTTGGTGGAATGACGGTGCTGTGATGGCACACGCAGGCTTTCCAAACGGTTTGGGAACGACCGAGGAAGAAGTGATCGAGGGACTTGAAAACGGTCTTATGGTCATTGAAGAAAGCGACCGTCTGATCGGTGAGTGCAATTACCGTAATGTAGCGGACGGTGTTGCGGAAATCGGTATTAAGATCTGTGAAACCGATTGCCGGAACCGTGGTGTCGGAAGAAAGGTTTTGCGTATGCTGATCGGTTGGCTGTTCAAAAACGGCTATTCCAAAATCGTCCTTGATACCGACTTGACGAACACAAGAGCGCAGCACGTTTACGAATCACTTGGTTTCCGCAAGGTGCGAACCAACATGGATTCTTGGAAAGATCAGCTCGGTCAGCTTCGATCATCGGTCGATTACGAGTTGG
>CAYOZT010000165.1:0-2007 GCA_964408545.1 uncultured Oscillospiraceae bacterium
ATCGCCTATAACCAGCCCAAGACTCTCCCCTACCCCACCGAAAATCCCTGGGGCTGATCCGCAAGAGAAAGCGAAGCCTGCTGACCTTCACCTAAGGCAACGGCTCCAGCGTTGAGCAGGATGAGGGGCGAGCCATAAATTGGATAAGCAAAGTTCCGAATCATAACCACCGGCTGTGCCGGTGGTTATGATTGTTAATGGAATAATATTTTATTCCTGAGAATTCCGACTTTTATTTACCACAAAATTCTATGCGAAATTCCAGTTCTACTGTATAGCGTTTTCCGTAGGTACGTTGCACCAGTTTCGGCGAGCCCCTTTGAATTCTATTGACAACGGCGGCTTTTCCGGGTATAATCTCAGCTATAGTTAGGTGCAGCTAACAGTCGAGGCAGCGGCAAAATGTCGCTGCCATCGATAACCTCAGGAGTTAGTTTGCGCTAACGCAAAGAGAAGGAGCAGAAACCATGATCGACAAAAAATTGCTTGCCCTGTTGGGGAGCACCCGGAACTATATTTTTTACACCGTGGCCCTGATGGTGCTGGGGCTGTTTGCCAATGTAGGCATTACGGCCTCCCTCTGCTGGGCGATCAACCTTGCCATTCATTATGACGAATCCAGCGGCGGTGCCATTGTTTTCCTGTGGCCAGCCGTATGTGCATTTGCCGGCATTGCTGTCCGCTATGTCTGCTCCCGACTGGTGGGAGATTTGAAGGATACCCTGGGCAGGAAGGCAAAAAAAGACCTGCGGCATCGAGTCTACAACAAAATCGTGAAGCTGGGCGTCCGTTCCACCGATGGTATGAGCATGGCAGGCCTGACCCAGGTGGCCATGGAGGGCGTGGAGCAGCTTGACCTCTACTATTCTTCCTACATTCCCCAATTTTTCTATGCCATGCTGGCTCCCTTTATCCTGTTTGGAATCACCGTATGGATCGAATGGCGGGTGGCGGTGGTGCTGCTTTGCTGCGTGCCGCTCATTCCCGTTTCCATCATTGCGGTGTCGAAATACGCAAAGAAGATTTTCGCAAAATATTGGGGAAAGTACACCTCCATGGGTGACAGTTTCCTGGACAGCGTTCAGGGTCTGAAAGAGTTGAAAATCTTCCAGGCCGACCAGGCCCAGCACCGGAAAATGAACGAAACCAGTGAAGACTTCCGGCGCATCACCATGAAAGTGCTGGTCATGCAGCTGGCCAGCACCACTATTATGGACCTGGTGGCCTACGGCGGCGCCGGCCTGGGCATTGCCATGGCAATTTTATCGGTCACAAAATGGGGATTGGATCCGATTTTGGCACTGTTTTTGATCTTGGTAGCGGTGGATTTCTTCTTACCTCTGCGAGCATTTGGCTCGGCGTTTCACATTGCAATGAACGGCGCATCGGCGGGAAACAAGATCCTGTCCCTGCTGGCGCAGCCGGATCCCGTTTGGGGGGACGAAACCGTGACGGATACGGAAATAAAGCTTCAAAACGTAACCTTTTCCTATGATGGCCAGCGGGATGTGCTGAAAAATGTATCCATGACCTTCCTGAAAACCGGTATGACCGCCATTGTGGGAGAATCCGGTTGCGGAAAGTCCACTGTGGTGAATCTCCTGTTCGGAGCCCTCCGGCCGAAGTCGGGAGCTGTGACTGTGGGCGGCAAACAGCTGGAAAGCCTGTCCCGGGAGAGCTACTATTCTCACCTTGCAGTGGTCAGCTATAATACTTACATTTTCAACGAAACCATTCGGGAAAACTTCCGTCTGGCCAAATCTTCCGTGACGGACGAAGATATCTACACGGCCCTGGAAAAGGTGAATCTTCTGACTTTCATCCGGGAAAATGGTGGGCTGGACAAAGTCATCACCGAGGATGCCGCCAATATTTCCGGCGGGCAGAAGCAGCGCCTGGCTCTGGCAGTGAATCTGGTGGCCGACAAGGATATTTATGTGTTTGACGAGGCTACCAGCAACATCGATATCGAAAGCGAAGCCATCATCATGACGAATATCAAACAGC
>CAYOZT010000166.1:0-1947 GCA_964408545.1 uncultured Oscillospiraceae bacterium
GGTCTGTTGAGGAACCAGTTCCTCCGGTTATCTTAACTGATGGGTTAAGATAAAGAGAGGGGTGAATATGAGAATTTATTTCCCCATCTTTGACAGTTGTGAATGCCCCAAAATTACCAATTGCAAAGAAAGGAAATACTAAGTAATAATTGGTCATAGTCCTCATTACATACCAATCGTCTTCTGAATCATTAGGATTACCATTTGAGTATCCTTCTGGTGCTAAATTTAACCAATTATTTTTTGCTAGACATACTCTATCTTCTCCAGAAATATATTCTCCAATACTACCTTCACAATCAACATTATTTGATGCATATAAATAATCTGAAACATACATTAAACCTATTTTTCCATTCCATGGTTCAATAGCAATAGCAATTTCTTCTGCGATGTAAACATCATTTTCCTTTTCCATATAATATATTTTATTTGCTGTTAAATATTCTTCTTCCCCATTAACAAATCCCATTTTCCATTCTACATCTGCTATTAGTCTTTGAGCATCATATGATAATGATTTATCTTTATCAAATTCTTTTGTTAGAAAATTACCAGTTTCTTGTTCATAATAAAACCAATTTGGATTACTTGTTAAATTTGGGTTTAGATAATCTCCATTTAATTCTCTATTTAATGCACAAGGTTCAAATGTTGTACCTTGATATGTAACTTCTGTCCATAAAACATCGGAAGATCGTCCATCATTATATGACATGTACGAATATTCTCCTAATTCTTCTGCTCTTATTAATTTTATTTTTTTACTATGTTTATTTAGGGTATTACCATTATCATCTACATCATATGTATCAAATATGCCTATTATTCTCCATAATTCATTATTAAATGATACATAGTTATTAGGATCACTTCCTACATATCTTGTGTTTGCATCTCCTGTATCATCTTTCATTAAGTCTGTATCTCCTGCAAGTAATAGATTTTCTACTTCTTCTACCATACTTCCTTTTATTACTTCGTCTGCTGGTGCAGGTTCGCTTAAAATATAAGGATTGTTTTTTGTACCGCTTCCACTTGTTATAATTATATCTTTTTTAAGATATAGGGATGGGATAACTTGAAGTGGCATGCTAGTACTTGCAATAAATAATCCTGTTCTTAAAATAATTGGAGCATAATAAGGATTCACATCAGCAAAACTATCTAAAACAAATTTCACGCCTTGACTTCCTTCAGATTTTAGATATTCTTCAGAGGTTAACCAGTTATCAATTCCGCAATAAAAATCAATTGAATTTTCTCCAGTTTCATAACTGTTTTCAACGGATTTTCTACATTCTGTATTTTTTGATGAATATCCATAATCAGAAGCATATGCTAAAGCGATTTTTCCATTCCATGTGGCATTTCCTGTTATTCCATAATTTGAATATACTGTTGTTCCTCTTTCACTATTATATATATTTAAAGTAGAGTATTCTTCTATATCATCATTTTTACTATCTACTATTCCACCTGTATTCCATACTACACTTGCTATCATATTTTGGTATTTTGACTTTATTGATTTTGTTCTATCAAATTCAGTTGTTGTTAATGTTTCTGCAGTCGTATCATATGTTTTCCATAATGGATTGCTCAATAAATTTGGATTTAAATAATCTCCATTTAATTCTTTCATTAAATCTGCTTGAGACCAATCGTTTATTCCATAGTTTATTTCATCATTAATATAGTATTCTGATACATCATATGAATAATCTCCAATTGCTTCAGCCCTTATTAATTTAACTTTTCTACTATGTGATTTTAAAGTATTTCCATCATCATCTACATCATATGTATCAAATATACCTATTATTCTCCATAACTCATCATTAAACGATACATAATTATTAGGATTACTTCCTACATATCTTATGTTCTGGTCGTCTGTATCATCTTGCATTAAATCTGTATCTCCTGAATTATATCTACTGTCTA
>CAYOZT010000167.1:0-1910 GCA_964408545.1 uncultured Oscillospiraceae bacterium
AATTGTCTACGATTTATTTTAGCATTTTTATCAAGAATTGTCAATAACCAAAGGCAAGAAATGTGAAATAAAAACAAAAAAGCGTTCCAAACGGAACGCTTTTTAAAGGCAAGTAAAATTATCTCTTCTTAGAAAGTGCAACTGCAACAGCAGCTACAGCCATAGGAACTACAGCGAGAGCAACACCGGTGTTAGCGGGTTCCTTCTCAACGGGAGTGGTTTCTTCAGCTGTTTCGGTATTCTCGGTTGTATCTGCGGGAGTTTCGGTGTTTTCTGTTGTATCCTCAGCAGGGGTTTCGTCTGCGGGAGTTTCTGCAGCTGTTTCGGGAACTACTACAGCAAGGCTAACAATATCATAGTTCCAAGCAGAAGTATTAGAAATGATAACAACAGAGTTACCACAGGTATCTACACTCCAAGAAGCATTGATAATTTCAGCAATAGCATTACCATCCCATGTGATAGTTACGCCGTCATCGGTAAGTGCGTCAACATGAACGTCGTAAGGAGCGTCATTGGCTGTAGCCATTTCAATTGTATGAACAGCGGTACCCAACTTAACGCAGTTAGCAGTGCTATCGCCCTCGGCAACAGCCATTGCATACCAACCATCGGTAATGCAGAACTTTTCATAACCATCGGGGTAAGTATCAACCTTAACAGCTTCACTTCTTGTGAGTACGAGCTGTGCGCCGGGAGTTGACAATGCTGAAACGAAATCTTCCATTGTGAAGTCATCAGGGGTCTTGGTTGACCAGTTACCGCAAGCAAATTCGGTAAGACCTTTGCTGAAGTCTACTTCGCAGAGAACTTCATCTGCTGCTACGCAGAGTGTGAGTGAGAGCACCATTACGAGTGCTGCAAGGATTGCCAAAAACTTTTTCATAAAAATTCCTCCTTAATGTTTAGACAACAGAAATAAACTGTTGTTGATTTATTTTAGCAGTTTTATCAAGAATTGTCAATAACTTAAGGCAAAAAATGTGAAATAAAGACAAAGAGCGTTCCGTTTGGAACGCTCTTTTAAAGGCAAGCAATATTATCTCTTCTTAGAAAGTGCAACTGCAACGGCTGCTACAGCCATAGGAACTACAGCGAGAGCGATGCCTGTATTAGCAGGTTCCTTCTCAACGGGAGTTTCTGTGTTTTCGGGTTCGGTTGTATCAGCGGGAGTTTCGGTATTTTCTGTTGTATCAGCAACAGGTTCATTTTCTTCGACAATAGGAGTTTCAGGAACCACTACAGAGATATTGGTAATCTTATAAGAGGTTGTAGATGTATTAGAAACGAAGACAATGCTTGAGCCGTGGCTTTCAGGCAACGAAGAATTGAGCAACGCAAGAAGCTCGGCACCATCGTACCAAACCTTGATACCATCGTCGAGAACAGCATCAATAGTTACATCATAAGTATTTCCGTTTGCTACAGCAGCATCAATTGTATGGTTAGCAGTACCCATTCTAATACCGTTGATTTCTTCACCGGCATCATTGGGGACTCTCATGCTCCACCAGCCATCAGTCATGAAGAACTTTTCATAACCTTCATCAGGGAAACAGATAGTTTCAGCGATTTCGTTACTTCTGGTTACTACAAAGTAAGAACCGGGAGTAGCCAAAGCTTCCAAAAGGTCATCCATTGTTGTTTCGAGATCGAACTGTGACCAGTTGCCTGCTGTGAAGAACAGAAGGTCTTCACTAAGAACTACTTGATCATCTGCTGCTACACAGAGTGTGAGTGAGAGCACCATCACGAGTGCTGCAAGGATTGCCAAAAACTTTTTCATAATTTTTCCTCCTTAGTGTTGAGATAATATGTATAATATTACCTAGACTATGATAACACGCAGTTGAGGATATGTCAATATAAAGATATTATCAATCAATCGGTTTCATATTTTCACATTCTGA
>CAYOZT010000168.1:0-1899 GCA_964408545.1 uncultured Oscillospiraceae bacterium
TTCGGAAATCTGCGCATTAGGAATCTTGAATGTAAGAACATTGTTGTCTGAATCATTAAATTCAATTGCAACTGAAACAATTGCGTCTGTCTTGAACTTGTTGTTCCTTATTGCCTCTGTGTTAGTTGTATAAAGTGCCTCGAATTGCGCTGTTACTTCTCTTGTTCCACATTCTGGCTCCTTGCAATACAAGCCAGTGTCTGTTGTAAAGATTGAATTGTCCAAGTTGTTGTTATAGTCAAACTGTATGCTTGTTATGTCTGCGATTTTCTCGCCGTCCATTGATAAAGTTGCTTGATGGAACTTGAACGCCTTGCTTGTTTCTGGTTTCAATTTATCATCTATTGTTCCGTCCTGCTCTTCATTCTTGCCCACCGTTGATACAGTCAATTGAAGTCTGTCTTCCGCAGCGGCACTGAATGATACAGAATTGAATTTAGTTCCCGTATAAGTCTGTGTGTTGATTCCTCTATTGATGCTGAAAGACCAAGAAGGAAGGCTGTCTGATTCCTTGTTGCCTATCGCAGTGAATGTATGCTTGTACTTGCCGTTATCGTCAGCGTCTGTTGCAACTGATTCTACACCAGTAATTCCGCCCAAAATGTAGCCCACTGAATTAGGCTTAGCCAATGTCGAGAAGTCCCCCTCTGTGTGAAGGCTCATTGTCTCGACCATCGATTTACCTACACCGCCAGTAAGCAAGCCTTCCTCTGTCTTGTTCGCAGAATAAGCAAGCGATTCTGAACTTACTGCAATTCTTTGCTTTGGACTTACAGCAGTTCCAAATTCTTCTTCTTGCGCGAATTCAACTATTACACCGTTTCCGTTTACCATAATTATTTTTTCCCTCTTTTATTTTTTATCTTTTATTTAATAGTCTAATCTTCATCTTCTAATTCAAGATTCATTGTTATCTGTGTAATCTTGATGCCCTTGTCGCCTTGCACGGCATCGTAGTTGTTTATTTCTGTAATAGTTCCAAAATCGACAGTTCCGCCTAATGTTCGGTCGGAGTAAAAGAACGAGTAGAACTTGCTTACATATTTCATCAATTTCTGCTTCAATGTGGAACTTATGCCGTTGCGAACAACAAAGTACAAGTCCAGCGTCAAGTTGGCTTCCATAGATTCGTTACTCAAATTCTCGAAGTTGTAGGAATCAAAGTCGAAAAAAACTGTAAAACTTGACTTGTATTTATCCAAATCCAAATAATCGGAAACATAAGACGGCGTTGCAAGCTCCTGCTCTTCCAAGTATGCGTTGAAATTATCTTCAATGTATTTTTCTATCTTCTGTTGCAATTCGTAAAAATCCATAGTTATTTAGCTCCTTGTTTTTGCCAGTATTTTTCTAATATTTTTTGAAGTTCCTTTTCCTGTATCTCTTTTTGTTTACAGCTGTTCCAGAACTCGTCTACTGCTGGCTTCGTGAACGGACGAGCTGGGATTGTTACAGATTCTGCCTTCCGCCACTCGCCGTTGACCTTGAATGTAAGATACTTGCTTTTTGTGACGTTGATTGTAACGCCAGTTTCGAGCCAGTTTGCATAATACGAATTGTTCAGAATCCAAGTTACACCCTGCTCTTTCCTTGACTTTTTATTTTTGAAATTTTTTAGCACGGGGAGGGCATCCTTGTTAGCATTGTTCTTTGCCGTCGCATTAGTCAATGTATAATTATTGTGATTATTGACATTGAACTGTGAACGGAATCTTGCCTTAGCGGACTTGATTACCTGCTGGTTCACTTTTTTTTGCAAGCGGACAATGATGTTTGGGAGTTTCAGCTTTGTGTTCTTGATTGCGTTTTCAACAGCCTTTGCGTCAAATTGTATAAAATTAGTCGCCATACTCACCAAGCCCCCTCTAAGCAAGCAACTTGTATCTTGATAATGGAAGC
>CAYOZT010000169.1:0-1887 GCA_964408545.1 uncultured Oscillospiraceae bacterium
CGCACGTGTGGCAAACGTATGACGGAGCGAGTGAAAGCCTTTGTGCGGTATATTTTGCTTTTTAAGCAGCAACGCAAAACTGCGCTGATAGGAACGCACCGTTACGGGTTTTCCGTCTACCGACACAACGTATTTGCTTTTTTCGTTACGTTTTAACTCTTTTAAAGTATGTAAAAGTTGCTTCGGTACGGGTATTATTCGCTTAGACGATTCCGTTTTCGGCTCGTCTACGATTTGACCGAAACCGCTTTCCGTTCTACCGTCGTGGCAAGTCTTATTTACCGTAAGCAATCCCTTTTGAAAGTCTATATCTTCCCACGTTAAAGCAAGCAATTCACCTATACGTAAGCCGGTATAAAGACACAACACCACGCCGAACATTTTTTTGCGTTTGTCCGCCATAACCGCTTGTTCTATCTTCTTTTGTTCCGCAACCGAAAAACACGAAACGCTCTTTTGTTTTAACTTAGGGCGTTTTATTTTATTCGCAACGTATTCTTTTGTCTTTCCGAGCATAAACGCCGTTTTAAGCGAATTTTGAATGACGGTTATTATCAAATTTACCGTACTCACGGCTAAGCCGCTATTTGTTTTAGCGTTACCGTTATTAAGCAGTTCCGTAACGAACGACTGCAACACGATAGGCGTTAAATCGTCTAATTCGTAATCACCGATTTTGGGTATAATACGCTTTTCTATCATTTGCAAATAGATAGCGTAAGTCCGTTGTTTCGCACTCGGTTTTATGTAATTTTTAAGCCAAACAATAAGCCATTCTTTGTATTTCATTTTTTGTTTTATCTCCTGAATTCTTCTTTTTTTACGACGAAAAAAGCCGCACAAAATCGTGCGACTTTTCCACCTGTTTTCGTATTTAATTATCTTTTATTTAGTCGTTTTTATTAGATTTATTAACGAGTTTTATCACTTTATCGAAATCGCTTTCGTATAAAGCCATTTCTCGTTTTCGATATATCTCGAATTCCTGTTCGGCTTTCGCCATTGCCTCTTTATGAGATATATTACCGCTTCCTTGCAATAACTTTCTTCGATTTGCAACGATTTGTCTATCTAACGCCTCTATCCAGTCTTTCATCGTCATCGCCGCTTGTTCCATTGCTTGAAACTCCGCAAAGTCCAAAAACTGCGACACCAAAAGATTCAAACGCTGTAACTCGGTTTCAGTCAAATAATTTTTCGCGATTTTTACGTCGTCTTTCGTTATATACGCGCCCTTGAAATTCGTCATTCCCACAAGCGGTTTTTCATTGTTTACTCGCTCGTAAATAATTTCCGCCGCAGTATGTTCGTGTACCGCAAAATGCAATTTGTTTTGTACCGTTGCGAAAAACGTTTTCGTTAAATCCGAACGCGGATCATAATCGATAGCCGTTGCGTATATATCCGTCACTTGTTGATAAAAATTCCTTTCCGACGAACGAATATCGCGAATACGTTGCAATAATTCTCTAAAATACCGCGAGCCGCCTTGTTTCAATCTATCGTCGTCCATTGCAAAGCCTTTTTGAATATACTCGTGCAAGCGTTCCGTCGCCCATCTTCTGAATCTCGTCGCAACTTGCGATTGCACCCTATATCCGAGCGCAATAATCATATCCAAATTGTAATGATCGATATTCCTTTTCACTTGGCGCGTTCCTTCTTCTCGAACTAACAAGAATTTCTTGTTAGTTGCCTCGCGCGCCAACTCTCCGTCCGAATAAATTCCGTCTATGTGCTGACTTATATTTTGTTGCGTCGTATCGTAAATTTCCGCTAGTTGGCTTTGTGTCAGCCACAAATCTTCATTGGCAAATCGCACCGATACTTTTGTTACCCCGTTATCGTCTTGATATATGATTATTTTATTATCGTTCGTATCCATTG
>CAYOZT010000170.1:0-1867 GCA_964408545.1 uncultured Oscillospiraceae bacterium
GCTTGCCGTCGCGGAAGTCCTCCACCGAACCGACATAGTACACGTTGAAGGAGATATTCGCCAGCGGGAGACGCGTTTCGTCGCCATTGTCATCCGTGACCTTCTCGGTCTTGTAGATGTTCAGCACGCGGTCAGGCTCGCACTTGATGTCGGCGTGGACGGGCAGCGTCCGATTCAAGTCACCAATGAGGGACTGGGAGGCGCCGCGATTACCCACCGCGTCAAAGAGATACACATCATGCGCCTTCTGTGCGCCGTCGATGGCCAATGTCACCGTCTCGTTTGCATGGGAGGCGGGAACGTTCTTGATGGTGAGGGTATATTCCTTTTCGCCGTTGCTCATCGACTCAGACGCATAGTATTGACCGTCTGTCAGATAGGCAGTAAGCGTAAGTTTATCTTCAGCGTCGTCGATCACAGCAGAAACGGTGGCCTTGACCGTGATATTGCAGGTGCCGTCATCATTATAGGAAACACCGGTGATTTCGCGATTGATGAAGGCCGCCTCGGATACCACCACATCCTGCGCCGGAGTTGGTTCGAGTGCAAGGAGATAGTTGTAAATCGTTTCAATACGCGTACGGATGCTGCTCTGATTTTCGCTTGTGGCATACCCATTGCTGAATTCCGCGATGCTCTCTTCGTATTTCACCGTCATGGTTTCAGTCCATTCGCCGTCGATATCGGCGCAAAGGTCGGTGAACTCTGCATTCTCGCCGTGAGCAGCTTTCCAGATGGCCGCCTGTGTAGCCGCGACAGCTTCGCCGACCGTCACATTCTCCACGCCGGAGGCATTACTGATTTCCTGAAGCGTTGTGCCGGGGAAGCCGTTGAGATAAATGGAGCGCAGCATTTCCGCCGCATGACCTGCATAGGTAGAATCCTCCAGATTCAAGCGGCGATACTTTGCTCCTTTTTCGATCCCAACGCCGAGATCGGTGCAGTACACAGGGAACAGCTCAGAATCGTCCGTCCCGTCCTCCCTGAGAGAAAACGCGATGTAGCTTGTTATTCCGCTGTTCTCCTCGAAGTTGAAGCCGGCCATGTACACACTGAAATAGTACCAAGCGTTGTCGTTATTTCTGTTGCCATTTTCGTCTATGCAGTAGTTCAATACATAGCTGTTGGCAGGGGTATACCCCTCTTCCTTCGCGTTTACGCTTACGCTCAAACCAAGCAGCAGCGTCAGCGTCAACGCGAGCGCGGCAAGGCGGGTGAGGGTTGGTTTGTGATGGGTATTCATGATCGTCGAGTCCTTCTTTTCCATAATGATTTGCGGCGTGCGTCGCATGACGAACTTATGCAAAAAGCGCATGTATTATAACGTGAAAAAAGTCGGATGGCAAGGATTTTTTTGCCGAATACGCGCCGTTTCGCGTTTCTTTTTTTCTCACGCCCGTTACGATGAGATTTGAGCAGATTTAAGAAAGTGTTAAGGCCGCATTCACAGTGCGTTCATTTCTGTTTGCTATGTTTTTCCACACCGAAAACGGATTCCCACGTCGGGCGTACGCCCTCCTCGGAATGACGGGGTTATTTTGTCATTGCGAGGCAGCAATAGCTGCCGTGGCAATCCGTCTCCTCAACAAAATGCTAAAACGCAAAGGAGGAAAAGCGCGTGATCGCCTGCCTTGTTTATATGGCGGTGCTGGGCGTGGTGTCGTTCGTGCTGGGGCGGCTCGTGCCCAAGCGGTGGTTCGACGCCGAGCGTTGGCCGTGGCGCTGCGCGGCATGGGAGCAAAGGCTGTGGAAAATCTTGCGCGTGAAGCGCTGGCAGGCAAAAGTGCCCGACATGAGCCGCCTCTTCTCCCGCCTGATGCCCGCCAAAAAGCTGACGCGCGAGACCTATGCCGACCTGCCGCGCATG
>CAYOZT010000171.1:0-1849 GCA_964408545.1 uncultured Oscillospiraceae bacterium
CCACCAAGGTGCCGGAGGTGATGAAGTCTGCCACAATCTGTCCGTCAGCGGTGATAGCCGTTTCGTAGGGACCGTTGTATCATCGATACGCTTTTTGCCGTCCCACGCAGGCAAGCTGTTAAGATAATCACGAACAGGATGGAAACGGCGATCATCCGCCACCTTGGTAAAGCTGACCTCGTGGTTACGCCCGGAAAAAGGAACATAGCGAACATCGATCAATGCTTTAAGCTGCGCCGTGTCCGCATCGCGCCAGAACTTATTATCCTTCGGTCTGTCCCAAGGAAGCGGACCCGTCACCTGGATGCGATTCGCCATTTCGTTATAAGCAAAGTTGGCGTAATCCGGGTCATTGTTCAGAATGAGCATCTCATTCCATACAGAGTTTTCCAGCACATTACTGCGAGGCTGATATTTGAGCAGGGACTCCCAATTTTCGGTGCTTTCAAAATCACGGTCGACCTTTTCCTTTCGCTCGACAGCGATCTGCATTTTGACTTTGTCCAAGGACATGGCAAATTCACACATCGCATTAAAGGATTTTTTCTCTTCCATATCGCCGAAACGGTGAACCCTTACAAGGTCAAAGCCATTCAGTAGCATCCCACAGGCAGGGTCGGAGGTGTGGTGGCTATAGGCGAAAATATTATCGTAAATAACCACGCCCGCAACAGAGTCCGCCTCCAGATAATCGTAACGGGAATCCGTGGCTGTCGGAGCATATACATCAGAAAGAAATTCATCGATGACTTCCTGAATGGTAGGATAGGCACGGCAGAACACACCAACCGTGCCTTCTTTTTCCAAAGGATTCTTCTGAGCCTTGGTTTCCTTTTTGATAACCTCGGACTGACGGCTGGAAGTAGGCCATTGTGAAATATCACGCCAATCTTCGTACATATCCAGGTATTTATCTACGTCCAAAGACTGACCGGAATTGTCATCAAATACGAATTCACCGTTGGAGGGACAGGATGCCCAATACATCATGCGGTTCGCCTGGTAAGTGGAATCATCGAAATAATCCATGCCGATCTGCTTTGCCACCATACGCATCAACGCCGGGTATTCATCTTCGCTGACCTCACGTGAAAGCAGAAATACCACACGGTATCTTGGATTATCGGGCGTGTGGCTGTGGGTGGAATAAATAAAATAGGTAATATCTCCGAACATCCCACGCACCGCACCGCAAAAGTCCACCCCTGCCGGTACATGGTCGGCATCCAAAAGGCCTACCGTGCGGAACAGTACATTGCCGTTTTTACGGATGCCGCCCTTCAGCCAACCACCAACCAAGCCGCCGATGTCCTTCAGATTACTGCGTTGTTCTTTGGGAAGTCTCGGATATTCTTCAGCAGTTTCAGATGTACGCACGGGGTTTTTATTGCGTTCGGAAATATATTGCCAGTCCATCTCCTGATTCTTATATTTCTTGTCTGTTCTGCGGTTACATACCGCAATCTTCACTTTCATGGGGTTACCTCCTTAAGCATGGTGATATTTCTCTGCATTCGCCTGTAAAGCGTATTGGCTCTCCTGAACTCAGTTGTGAAGTGCTGACACTCCTTGAAACGAGGAGGATGATTGGCGTACATTTTGCAAAGTGCCTCATGGGATCAACCTCTTAATCTTTCTTGTAAAACTGTGTTTCGTAGCCATCGGCACGAAGCTGCAGTCTTTTTGCCCAAGGCGGTGTTCTGCCCATCTGATCACAGACCGCTTGCAGGGACATTCGAGGATCGGCTTCGATGACCACTTCGTCATGGATATGCATCACGATGGAACAGCAAAGGAGGGTGTTCATGGCATAGCAGAGAATGTCACGGGCGGTGGCCTGGACGATATT
>CAYOZT010000172.1:0-1839 GCA_964408545.1 uncultured Oscillospiraceae bacterium
CTTCCTTTGATGTTTTATAACAACGTCTTAAATAATAATGTCCACCATCTACACTACAAGCTCCACATTTACATGTTACAAAATTATGAACACTTTTTGATTCTATTATTTCTCCACAATGTTTGCATTGTATTTTATTTGATATAATTTTTTCCATAATTACCTCTTTTCGATGTTATTATATATTATTAATTTTAATATATCTAGATAATTTGTGAAATATTGTTATTTAGTTTTACCTCTGTCACAAGGACAATATCATTGTTTTATTTTACAAAAATAATGTCTTTTGCTTCAAATCCTTCTTTAACAAACAATTCTGGTGTATTTTGTTCTTTTGTATCTTCTAGCATTAACATAGCTTTTGCTTGTGCATATGCTTTATCTAATGATTGTCCAAAACCTATTGCAGAATATAATTGACTTGCAAATATTATTGCAGAATTATCTCCTATTGTTGTATTCATTCCAATTGTTGCTTCTACTTTATCTACAATCGTTTCTGCTTGAATTGAAGAAAAGCAATTATTAAATACCAACATTCTTATATCATCAGATGATGCCGCAATCATTTCTGCAATTGCTTCATTGCTAACCTTTTTAGGTTTATCTGCATTATCTTGAAATACTAATTCTCCATTTGTTGTTCCATGTCCACTAAAATGTATTATTGTCGGACTTGTTTCATTGATTGCTTGAAAAAGATCTTGAACTCGAGTAGCCCATCTTGTTTGAAAATCTATAGAATCACGATTTAATGATTTACTAATTGCTTCTTTTATTTCTCTAGCTTCTTTATCTAGATCTAATTTTTGTTGTTCTTTTATTTCACCATTGTCATCTATATATGTACATTTAGGGTTAGATGCTAAAAATAAAATCACTATTTTTTTCTTACTTTCTTTAAGTTTATTAACTTCATTTTGCAAAAATTCTTGCTTACTACCAAAGTCTTGAATTTTTGAATTTAGTCTTTCAGAATTTCTTTTTTCTTCCTTAAGTTCTTCTCTTTGCAGCTTTTTTTCTTCATCTATGATTTCTTTGCTCTTTCTTACTATTTTTTTATCTATATCCGCTATTTTCTTCTCGACTACTTGCATTTCTTTTTCATATCTTTCAATTTCTCTAATTTTACTTTTAATCGTTGATTGAGATTTTATTCTGCCTATTGCCTGTTTTGCTGATATAATTCTAGAATTTTTATTAGCTTTATCTGACAAATATTTTGTTTTTTCGTTATTAAGCCTAATCTCTTCATCTTTTTTTCTTTTTATATTATTTCTGTATGTATCAATTAATGACATATTTGGCCTCCTATTATGTATTACTCTTATATGGATATTTATTACTTTTACTTCTATTTTCTTCCCATTGAACTGCCTGTAAATTTCTAGAAGAATTTGTTCCACCTTTTGACACAGGATGTCTATGATCTACTTCCCATCCCATAGTACTTTGCTTTCCATAAGATGATCTATACATTACATTACCATAGTCGTCCTTTCTATATACATCTGGATTTTTTCCTCTCATTTTATGTGCATTGTTCCATGCATCTTCAATTTGTTTATTTGTTGCCATTTGGCATTCCTCCTTTTTTCTTTTATTATATATAAAAACTAAATTACAAGTATAAGATAAATCCTTTCTGCCCTCTTGTAATTCAAAGAAGAAATATGTTATAATTAGAACAATTAAAGAATTCGCATAATCTTTTTTCGTTCAGTGCTTCGCATTGGGCGATTTTTCTTCTTATAAAGTTTTATATGCATTAATTATATAACCCCGAGTTTGACAGTTAAAAGCTGTAATCGTTGCTACACAACGGTTACAGCTTTT
>CAYOZT010000173.1:0-1830 GCA_964408545.1 uncultured Oscillospiraceae bacterium
CGCCCATGCCGGCGATGATGGTCTGACCGGTCTCCTGATCGGTGTAGGTGCGGAAGGTCGGATCCTCTTCCGCGAGCTTACTCAGGGCAATGCCCATTTTTTCCTGACCGGCCTTGGTCTTCGGCTCGATGGCGACGGAGATGACGGGCTCGGGGAAAACCATGGATTCGAGGATGATGGGGTGATTTTCGTCGCACAGCGTGTCACCGGTGGTGGTGTTCTTCACGCCGACCACGGCGCCGATATCACCTGCGTAGATGATGTCGATGTCCTCGCGGTGGTTCGAGTGCATCTGCAAAATGCGTCCCATACGTTCCTTGGTGCCCTTGGTGCAGTTGAGGACGGTGGAGCCCTTCTCGAGCGTACCGGAGTACACGCGGAAGTAGCACAGCTTACCGACATAGGGGTCGGTCGCGATCTTAAATGCCAGAGCGGAGAACGGAGCTTCGTCGGAAGCAGGACGGAAATCCTCTTCCTCGGTTTCGGGGTTAATGCCGTGGATACCCTTCTTGTCCAGAGGGCTGGGCATATAGTCGACCACGGCGTCGAGCACTTCCTGAACGCCCTTGTTCTTGTACGACGTGCCGCAAACGACGGGAACCATCTCGTTGTCGATGGTGGCCTTGCGGATGGTCGCCTTGATCATGTCGACGGGTACTTCCTCGCCCTCGAGATACATCATGGCGATGTCATCGTTGAAGCCGGAAACGGCGTCCATGAGCTTTTCGTGGTACTCGTTGGCCAGATCGACCATATCCTCGGGGATCTCCTCCTCGCGCACATCGAGACCCTTGTCGTCGTAGAAGACGTTCGCCTTCATGGTGACGAGGTCGATATTGCCCTTGAAGAAAGCCTCACTGCCGATAGGCAGCTGGATGGGCACCGCGTTGCACTTCAAACGCTCATCGATCATATTCAGGACGCGATAGAAATCGGCGCCGAGAATATCCATCTTGTTGACATAGATCATACGGGGGACCTTGTACTCGTCGGCCTGACGCCAAACGGTCTCGGTCTGGGGTTCGACACCGCCCTTGGCGCAAAGAACGGTAACGGCGCCGTCCAGCACGCGCAGCGAGCGCTCGACCTCAACGGTGAAGTCGACGTGACCCGGGGTGTCGATGATGTTCAGCCGGCAACCTTTCCAAAAGCAGGTGGTCGCGGCGGAAGTGATGGTGATACCGCGCTCCTGCTCCTGTGCCATCCAGTCCATGGTGGCGGTGCCGTCGTGCGTTTCACCGATCTTGTAGTTTTTACCGGTGTAAAACAGGATACGCTCTGTAGTTGTGGTTTTGCCGGCATCGATGTGTGCCATGATACCGAAGTTTCTGGTATTAGCCAGTGAATACTGTCTAGCCATTGCAGTGTGTCTCCTCTATTACCAGCGGAAATGGGCGAATGCCTTGTTCGCATCGGCCATTTTGTGAACGTCTTCACGCTTCTTGACGGCGTTGCCGGTGCCGTTGGCGGCATCCATGATCTCGGCAGCCAGACGCTCTTTCATCGTGTTCTCGCTGCGGGTACGGCTGTAGGTAGTCAGCCAACGCAGACCCAAAGTCTGGCGGCGATCGGCGCGCACTTCGATAGGCACCTGATAGGTGGCACCGCCGACGCGGCGAGCCTTCAGCTCGACAACGGGCATAATGTTTTCCATGGCCTGCTGGAACACTTCCAGACCATTCTTGCCGGTCTTGTTTTCGACGATCTCAAAAGCGCCGTAAACGACCTTCTGGGCAACACCCTTCTTGCCGTCGAGCATGATGCTGTTGACAAGTTTGGTAACCAGAACGGAATTATACTGAGGATCGGGCAGAACCTCTCTCTTGGGAA
>CAYOZT010000174.1:0-1810 GCA_964408545.1 uncultured Oscillospiraceae bacterium
AACCGAATTTACACCTGCAAAAAAGAGTCCATCTATCGAACAGATGAACTCTTTTTATGTCATAAACTTAAAAAAATTCAAAAAGCACTTGTAAAAGTCGTATGCTGGTGGTATAGTTTAATCGTAAATAACGTACCAAGGAGAAAGAAAAGATGAAGAAAAACGGAAGAAAAGCAAAGCGCGTACTTGCGGCGAGTTTGCTTATATTCTTCGGTATCACCTCCGTCTTATCCGCCACAATTGCGGGGATAACCGCAACGTATAAATGGGATTTCGGTTCAACAAGAACCGGAATTTTTAATTTCAAGGACACAACTTATGATATGGACGTATTCCCTTCGGAGGAGATATTTCCCGGGGATAGCGGAAGAGGAGTATTCGTATTCCCCAATTTTGAAGGGCGCACCCCTATATGGACCATGACCGAACAGAACGAAGGTTGTATACCCATAGTGTTCTCTATAGAGGATGCGTATTATTCCGCATACTCGTTTGCGGAAGGGTATTATATAGCAGACGCAGACGGGAAGTACGTGGCGTGTGCGGATATAACAGAAGACAAAGGGATATTGCTTGCAGAGGTTAAAGACGGAGCGGAGATAAAGTGGATATGGCCGTCTTGCCTGTACGAGAAGAGCGGAGAGGAATATAAAGAGAGCGCATCCGCGGAAGCGGTTGCGTACAAGGAATATAACGAAGGATTCTGCGAGAGCGAGTATGCGTTTAGCGCAGGGCTTGCGGAGGAGTTGTATTCCGTTACGGTGAACGATATAGCGCATAAGCCGTTTGGATATATATCTGCGGATGCGGACGTTGAGGCGCAAAGCGTGGTTGAAGCGAAGAACGGGATAAGCGTAATGAACGGCTTGTATTATGCAGACGGAGTGGCGGTGACGCTAATCCAAAACGGGAAGGCGGTTACGCCCACGGCAGATACGGTGTTAACCAAGGACGATTATTATGCCTTTGTGATAAGAGACAATACTCCGCTAACGGCGGAAGCGTATATGGGGAAGATAAGCGAGGAGTATAACGGAGTGCTAAGTTTATCCGAGAAGAAGTATGGGATAACGGATAGTGCGCCGTATGAACTTACCGAAGAGAACCAAAGGTTCCGTATATTGAAGGTATATGCATCTCCCGCAAGCGTAAAGAGAGGGACGATAAGCGTGACGTTCTCCGCTACGATATCCAGCGACAGATGATGGTGAGGATAAACGAGAAAGCAAAGACCATTATGGAGAAGATGGCGGTTGTGGTGATTATAGCGGCGGTTGCCGCTATATGTATAGTTGAGCTGATTATGATATTTTCTCCGAACCTACCGACGCTTGGAGACAACGGATATATCCTCACCGAAACAGAGGTATGCGGATACGAGGCGGATAGTCTTGTAACGGTTGAGAAGAGGGCGGGGGAGAGAGGAGAAGTTGTTGTATACGTGGCGGACTTTGCATGCAAGATGGGAGTGATGGGGCACCGCACGAGCGAAGGAAACGTGGCGGTGTATTGCGACGACACGACGGTTTGCATAGTGCCCGAAGAGTACGTGTTGGGAGTTGCGGGGTCTTCCGACGAAACACTGGGCGGGATACTGCGCTTCTTTGCAGACGGCGCATCCTGGATTGCTCCGCTATGCTTCCTTGGCGCAGGCGCTTTGTTCCTATCTGCAGTGCCGAAAGACGTCTTCAAGAGAGCGCCTAAACAACAGGAAACCTCTGAAGAGGATGAAGAATAACGTAATGTCTGAAAAGAGCATGATATCTACAAACAAAGGATAAACAGTATAAATTAACCGCTTTAACTGCTG
>CAYOZT010000175.1:0-1809 GCA_964408545.1 uncultured Oscillospiraceae bacterium
GAGGACTTAGCAAGAAAGACAGCGGAGGCCATGCTTTACGATTTAATATACGGCAACAATCCGAACACAGACGGGCATATTCCCACATTCGGCGAAATGCCGACAATACCGAATAAGCCTTATGCGATTATAGAGTGTGATAATTCTCAAAAGGACATGTTAAGAGCATACCTTAAAGCCTTTAAGCTTTTGAAAAGTGCGAGGATAGATATTTTAATATATCTTATAAATACCGAGCTTGTGTCACTTATACGCCTATGCGAAGAAGCAAGTGTCGAGAGTGAGTTGTATTCGAGTATATTCCCGACCGATGCCTCATTATCCGAGCAGGCACTCACGGCGTTTAAATCGGGGGCATTTCATATTTATCCGAGAGCATATGAGATTTCAAATCAGCAGGAGTGCGTATATGAAATTATACTGCCAAAGTCTGGCAACAGATTACGGAAAGCAGGCAACGAACTATTCGGAATCGAAATCAGTGGCGGGGTTTGTGAGGTTTACGCATATATGCTGTCAAGGAGAGTGATAGCACAAAACGATGTTATGTTGCTAAAGGACAGCGGCAAGCTGTATATACTCGAAGAGGGTGAGAACAGTTACGGCAATAACAGAATAAGTCAAAGCACCGAGGTGTTGGGGTATTCATATTCACGAACGATACAGACAGCGAGTGAATGTGATATTATATATTTATGCGAACCTTTTGGGAGTAAAGACACAGCTGTCACCGAGAGAATATATTTAAGAAAATCTCCATCGGGCAGGGAAATATATTCGTCTGTCAATGAGGGGAAAATCATGGTGGAGTCATCACTTAAAGGAGAGCTCGATATTATCCGCAATGCCTTTACCAAGGGCAGGACATATTTAGCGGCGAAGTATCACATCAGGAGCGATGAGAGTCTCAAGTTGACAATTTCTTATACCCGCAACAAGAATTTCAAGGCGGATTCATCACTTCTTGCAGTCAAGAAAACGCTCACATCGGATTGTGACAGATTAAGACTCAGCATACTTCGCAGGTGTCTTACGCAGTTTACGGAGGGGGATCTTTTGGAAGACGCCGAGTGGCTCTCACCGAAAGCATTTAAGGGTAAAAGGCTGCGTTTAACAGGGAGCAGCATAAAGTTACTCGAAGATACGCTTGAATATCTAAACAAATCAGGTGAGAGCGAATTGCTTAGCAAGCAGGTAAGATACTGTGCGGGCATTACAGATGAGCAATGTCAAGGGCGGGTTTATCTCACAGCCGGGTTTGAAAGCATTTCGGAACATCTTAGGCGCACGGCGGATTTTTCCGGTGACAACGGTAGGAAGATATACGATAAGATAGTCCAACAGGGAAAAAGCAACCCCGCAGTTTGATAACTGCGGGGCGAGGTTTCAATTATTTTTTGGAATAGATATGGGAGTTTCTTTTATTCTTCTTTGCAACGATTATCTTAAGGACAATAATTAAAATTGTATAGACAAGAAAAAATACGACGATATACTGAATTGCCTTATAGAACTCAGATGAACCGATATAGCTTTTGGCAACGGTGAGTGCGGCGGCTTGGGTGTCTCTTTCGACATCGGATGTTGCGACCAAGTCAACTACGGCGAGTGTTTCACCGCCGTACTGAAGTTCCATTGTTCCGAGTTTATCGCCTGCGCTTACGGGAGCTACGACATCATAATCAAGGTTAATTATTTTATGGATAGACCTTGAGGTTATTCTTGAGTTCCATATACAGGAAAATTCTTCCGCGGGTTTAACTATGACATAATCGGTACCGTCACCGTACTGAACATTTACTTCGGCCA
>CAYOZT010000176.1:0-1808 GCA_964408545.1 uncultured Oscillospiraceae bacterium
TGAAACTGCTCATCGACATCAATCGTCAGGACATCATCTATGCCTGTCACATGAAAAACGCCAAGGCCTTGGAAGCCGCCTACGGAACCTTGCCGGGCATGGACGAAAGCACGGCGCGCTACTTCATGGCGATCCGCACGGGCGTGACGGTCGGCGTTCTGAAAGCGTGGCTGGACGGCGGCCGCAAGGAGTCCGGCGAGGAACTGATGCGGATCATGAAAAACCAGCTCGCGTTTCTTCCTCAAAAAGCATAGTCGTTTACCGCCGAAGAATGTCCGCTTGACCTTTTTGCGAAACGATGATACAATATGCTTATATGAAACACACGGAGGTGAGGCGTTGAAACGCAAGATCCGCACGCAGGACATGACCAACGGCTCGATCGGCCGCAGTATGGTCGCTTTTGCCGTGCCCGTCTTTCTCGGGCAGCTTTTTCAGCAGCTGTACAACACTGCCGACAGCATCATCGTCGGCAATCTCGTCGGAAAGGGCGCATTGGCCGCCGTTTCCAGCAGCGGCAGCCTGATCTTTATGCTGACGGGCTTTTTCACGGGACTTTCGCTCGGCGCGGGCGTGGTCATCAGCCGCTATTTCGGCGCGAAGGACTTTAAGACCATGTCCGCCGCCATCCACACGAATATCGCTTTCGGCGCGGTGTGCGGTCTGCTGATGACGCTGCTCGGCGTTTTCCTCGCGCCGAAGCTGCTGATCTTGATGAAAACGCCCGAAAGCGTGCTCCCGCTTTCGACGCTCTATTTCCGTATCTATTTTCTCGGCGCGTTTTTCTCCTTGATGTACAATACCTGCATGGGCATCTTGCGCGCCGTGGGCGACAGTCGAACGCCGCTGTATTACCTGATCCTTTCGTCGATCGTCAACGTGCTGCTCGACCTGCTGTTCGTCGGCCCGCTGCAAATGGGCGTGGCGGGTGCCGCCGCCGCGACGGTCTGCAGTCAGGCGGTCAGCGCGGTGCTGTGCTTTTGCAAGCTCCTGCGCGCAACGGGGCCGGAAAAGGTCGTTTTTCGGAAGATCCGCTTCGACAGACCCATGCTGCGGCAGATCGCGGGGCAGGGACTTCCGTCCGGCGTGCAAAATTCCATCATTTCCATCGCCAATGTCGTGGTGCAGAGCAATATCAACGCCTTCGATGAAGACGCCATCGCCGGCTGCGGCTCCTATGCCAAGGTCGAGGGCTTCGTTTTCCTGCCCATCACGGCCTTCACCGCCGCCATCACGACTTTTGTCAGCCAGAATTTGGGCGCGCGGCAGCATAAGCGCGCGAAAAAGGGCGCACTGTTCGGCATTCTCTGCGCGACGACGCTCGCCGAGCTGCTGGGCGTGATCTTGTATTTTATCTGCCCGTGGGTGATCCCGCTGTTCAACGACGATCCCGAGGTCGTGCGCTACGGCGTGTGGCAGATGCGCACGGAGTGCTTCTTTTTCTTCGCGCTGGCCTTTGCGCACAGTGTTTCCGCCGTCATGCGCGGCGCGGGACGCGCGAAAATGCCGATGTTCACGATGCTCGCGTGCTGGTGCATCCTGCGCGTGAGCTATATCACCGTCGCCATTCGCCGTTATCCGACCATCAGCACGATCTTCCGGGCGTATCCGCTGACTTGGTGCGTCAGCTGCGTGGTGTTCCTCATCTGCTACCTGTGCACCGACTGGGTGCACAGCTACGAAAAGAAGGAATTGCGTAACGCGGGGGAGCACCTGTAAAGGATGCACCTTCTGCGCCGACCGTGCGAAAAATACAAAAAATGGGGCTGTTGCAAAATGCAGGTTTTGCAGCAGCCTTCTTTTATGAA
>CAYOZT010000177.1:0-1808 GCA_964408545.1 uncultured Oscillospiraceae bacterium
GCTGTAACTTGTGGATGATGTCCTTGCACAACTGTGTATCATGTTACTCTTGACAGGGCGTCCGCCCCTACCGTGAGGTAGGCGAGAGGACCGTCGAGGACGCCGGTCCCTACCGCGCGTCGCCGTGGGGCGGATTTGCGCCGAAAGGCGCGGCGGGGCATTGCGATCTCTCGCACGCCGACACGGTGCAAAACGCGTTCCCGTTTTTTCCACAATGCCTGTGGAATGTGGAATTTTTTCTGTGGAAAAACGCCGCGCAAAAAATCTTTCCACACCGCCTGTAGAAAAGCCGTGATCTATCCACAGCCGCCTGTGGATAAAAAGTGCCCGCCGTACAAGGCCGCGCGCCGCTTTTCCACATAAATTTCCTATACTGCTGCTTCTGCTGCCTTAACTTATGATAAATAGATATATTATTCTTCTTAGACAAAGAAAGGAAGATCGCCATGCGTTTCACCTGTGAAAAAAGTACCTTGTCTGCGGGACTCGGGATCGCCGCACGTACCGTTGCCGCGAAAAGTACCCTCTCCGTCATCGAAGGCATCCTCTGCCGCGCCGGTGCGGGCGGCATCAGCCTGACCGGCTACAATATGGAAACGGCCATCACCCATTGCATCGACGCCGAGGTGCATGAAGAGGGCGAGTGCATCCTGCCCGCAAAACTCTTCGGCGATATCGTGCGACGCCTGCCCGAGGGCACCGTCACCGTCATGGTGGACGAAAAATACAATGTTTCCGTGCATGCGGGCTACGCCTCTTTTTCCATTTGCGCGGAAAATGCCGACGATTATCCCAATTTGCCCGATGTCAGTGAAGGCAAGGCCGTCCATATCCCGCAATCGGCCATGCGCGAATTGATCGGCGGAACGATCTTCGCCGTTGCGGAAACGCAGGGACGCCCCATCCACACGGGCGTCAAATTCGAGATCGAGGATACTTCCGTCTCCGCCATCGCGGTCGACGGCTTCCGCCTTGCGCGCCGCACCTTCCACCCGAGCGAGCCGATCGGACGGCAGATGAGCTTCGTCGTTCCCGCGTCGGGTCTGAAGGAAGTCGAAAAGCTGCTCGGCGATGAGGGAAATGTGGCATTTACGCTCGGAAATAAGCATATTTTGTTCCAAATGGGCGCAACGACGCTCGTTTGCCGCCTGCTCGAAGGCAGCTTTTTGGAGTGGCGCAAGGTCGTGCCGACCGATTGCCCCATTCGTCTGGTCGCGCACGTGTCGGATCTGGTCGGCTCGGTCGAGCGTGTGGGACTGATCGTTTCCGAGAAATACAAAAGCCCCGTGCGCTGCAAATTCACACACAACGAACTGCACATGAAAACGGGCACGACCATCGGCTCGGCCGAGGATCGCTGTCCCTTCGCCGGCGACGGCAAGGATCTGGAGATCGGCTTCAATGTGCGCTATCTTGCCGACGCGCTGCGCGTCATCCCGACGGAGGAGGTCATGCTCGAGCTGACTAACGGCGTCAGCCCGCTGGTATTCACCCCCGTCGACGACAAATACGATTTTGCCTATATGATCCTGCCCGTCCGCATCAAAAACGCCTGACAAACCTATGGTTTTTTCGGGCGGACAGAGGCGTCCGCCCCTACCGTGGGGTGCGAAACCATTCCCACGGCGATGCGCGGTAGGGCGGGGACACGTCCCCGCCGCCCCCGTTCGATGATTGCACAGCCGGACAATGGCAAAAAATAAAAATATGTCATCCTGAGCGAGCGATAGCGAGTCGAAGGATCTATCCCCCGATTTTACGAAAAATGTCCCGTTTGAAAAACCTCATCCGACCGAAATCGAAGATTT
>CAYOZT010000178.1:0-1789 GCA_964408545.1 uncultured Oscillospiraceae bacterium
TGACCATCACGCTGCTGACCGACTCGCAGGGCAAGAAAATGGGCAAGACCGCCGGAAACGCCGTCTGGCTCGACCCGAACAAGACCTCGCCCTACGAATTCTATCAATACTGGCGCAATGTCGGCGACGCGGATGTGATGAAGTGCATCCGTATGCTGACCTTCCTGCCGCTTGAGAAGATCGACGAGATGGACACTTGGCGCGACGCGCGCATCAACGAGGCGAAGGAAGTGCTCGCGTTCGAGCTGACCAAGATGGTGCACGGCGAGGAAGAGGCCGTCAAGGCGCAGTCTGCCGCCAAGGCGCTGTTCGCCGGCGGCGGAGATGATGCGAATATGCCCACCACCGAGATCACGGCCGACAAACTCGTTGACGGCAAGATCGGCATTTTGAATTTGATGGTCGCGTGCGGCCTTGCGCCGTCGAATAAGCAGGCGAGGCAGCTCGTCGAGCAGGGCGGCGTGTTCGTCAACGACGAAAAAGTCCCCGCTGCGACCTTCTGCGTCACCGAGGAGCAACTGCGCGAGGGCGTGAAGATCCGCAAGGGCAAAAAAATTTTCCACAAAGCGATCCTTGTCTGACCCCTGCGAAACGCGGCTCAGCAAAGGATGCCGAAGACATTCATCAGATAGACGAGCGCGCCGAGCAGCGCGGTGCTGAGCATGGCGCGGGCGAGCGTTCGCCCGAGCAGCGTAGAAAAAAAGAAGGTGTACAGCGCCGCGATCACGGGATTGACCGTCAGCAGCGCCGCGCCGACCAAAAAACGCAAACTCCCCAGAACGATCAGCAGCGCAAATGCCGCGATCAGCAGCGCGGGCGCATAGCGCCCGACGCCCTGCGGCAGCCACAGTGCAAGCGCGGTGTCGATCAGATAATTTGCCGCAAGCGCGAGCACGACGACCGTCGCGCGCAGCAAAAGGCGCGGGAGCGCGCGTTTCCCCGTCGGGATGACCGTGTGCATCAGGTTGACCGCAAAGGCCACCGGCAGCAGCCGAAGAAGATGCGCGCAGATGTCCGAAAGCGGCGCGCCGATCACGCAAAACAGCTGCACGCTGCCTTCGTCCGTGCGCAGAAAAGGGAGCGCCCGCACGAAAAATCGCCCCTGCAGGCCAAAACGCTCGAGCGCAAAGAACGGTAGGTACAGGCACAGTATTTCCGTGGCCGAAAGCAGCGCTTTTGCGATCTGGCCGCGTTTGCCGAGCAGAAAGCGACACAGCGACGCGATGAGCAGCATCGCGAGGAAGGCGAGCGCGTAAAAGGAAATGTCGGAAAAAAGAGAGCGAAGCGTTTGCTCGATGCGCTCCGAAACGGACGAAAAATAGGGCATGGTGCGCCTCCCCGAAAAATGCAAGTCGATAAAAAGAAAGAAACAGCCGCTTCAAACGGCTGTTTCTCTGTCTTTATGGGGAAAATTACTTCAGTTCGGCCTCGGCGCCGGCTTCCTTCAGCTCGGCGACCAGCTTCTCCGCGTCTTCCTTGGAGATGGCTTCCTTCAGCGTCTTCGGAGCGTTGTCGACGATGTCCTTCGCTTCCTTCAGACCCAGACCGGTAGCGGCACGGACGACCTTGATAACGTTCAGCTTGGAAGCGCCGGCGCTCTTGAGGATGACGTCAAACTCGGTCTTCTCCTCGACCTCGGCAGCAGCGCCGGCAGCGGGAGCGGCGACGGCAGCGGCAGCGGCGGAAACGCCGAAAACTTCTTCCAGAGTGTGGACCAGTTCGGACAGCTCCAGAACGGTCAGTTCCTTAACCTGCTCAACCAGAGCAGTGATCTTTTCAGATGCCATGA
>CAYOZT010000179.1:0-1779 GCA_964408545.1 uncultured Oscillospiraceae bacterium
AATTCCATAACAACTTGAAGAGAATTTGAAATAGCTTAAGTTGATGACATTGCCCCAAAGGGGAAGGCAGTGCGCCTTCGGCGCAAACGGACCGTCGGGGACGCCGGTCCCTACGCAAGGGTAACGAAAAACACCGTGTCATCGAAGAGCGAGCGACAGTGAGTCGAAGGATCTATCCCACGATTTTACGAAAAATGTCCCGTTAAAAGCTCGCTCGAAAATGACATAGCTAAGGAGATTTTTTATGAAAGTTACCGTAAAAAAGAAGGACAGCGCGCAGCGGCTTGTTATTTCCACCGAATTCATCAAGCTGCAAGATGCGCTCAAATTCGCCAACATCGTCTATTCCGGCGGCGAGGCGAAGACGCTCATTCAAGACGGCGCGGTCACGGTCAACGGCGAAACTTGCACCATGCGCGGCAAAAAACTGCGCGACGGCGACCGTTTTTCCTTGGAAGATCAGCATTTTTTGATCGTCTATGAGGCTTGATACGCTGCAGCTGGAAAATTTTCGCAATTACGCGGAAATTTCCCTTACATTC
The DNA here is from genome assembly GCA_964408545.1 of uncultured Oscillospiraceae bacterium. Taxonomy (GTDB): domain Bacteria; phylum Bacillota; class Clostridia; order Oscillospirales; family Oscillospiraceae; genus Faecousia. The sequence continues at coordinate 543 of CAYOZT010000179.1, forward strand.
GACCCGGGCGTCAATCTCATCCTAGGACGCAACGCGCAGGGAAAGACCAATCTTTTGGAGGCTGTCGCGTATCTCGGCACGGGCAAGAGCTTCCGCGCGCAGAAAACGAGCGAGATGATCCGTTTCGATGCGTCGTCGGCGCAGCTCGTCGGCGGTATCCGAAGTCAGGAAAGGGAACAGACGCTGCGCTGGATCTTGTTCCCGCAGGGACGCCGCCGCGTGCTTGAGTGCAACGGCATCAGAAAAAGGACGAGCGCGGAGCTTGCCGGAATATTGCCCTGCGTTTTGTTCTGCCCGGAGGATCTGATGATCTTCAAGGGCGGCAGCGCGCCGCGGCGTCACATGATGGATCAGGTGCTTTGCCAGCTGCGCCCGAATTACGACGCCGCCCTGACCGAATACAACCGCATTCTCGAGCAAAAATCGCGCATTCTCAAAGATCAGCGCGACGATGCGCGTCTGCTGGACATTTTGCCGGAATATAACGAACGGCTTTGCCGCGTGGGTGCGCTGCTGATCTCCTACCGTGCGCGTTTTTTGGAAGGCTTGGCTCGCTGCGCGCAGCAGTATCACCGCGATTTTTCGGGCGGTACGGAAAGTTTTGCCTTACGATATCGGACGGTGTCGACCGTCGATGATCCGTTTTCGTCGATCTCGCATCTGGCCGATGCGCTGCGCGAGCACCTGAAGGAGCATTACCGCGCGGAGCTCGACAGTGCCATGTGCCTGACGGGTCCGCATCGCGACGATTTCGATGTGGAGCTTTCGGGTGTCGATCTGAAGGCTTTCGGCTCGCAGGGACAGACGCGCACGGCGACCATCAGCATCAAACTCGCGCAGCGGGAACTGATGTGCAGCGACAGCGGTGAGCAGCCGCTGCTGCTGCTCGACGACGTGCTCTCCGAGCTCGATCCCGTGCGGCAGGATTTCGTCCTCAACCGCATCGACAGCGGACAGGTATTCATCACCGGCTGCGAGCCCGGGAGATTGACAAAACTCGGCAAAACTATCACCATTGAGGCCGGGAAAATAAAAGCGTGACGCAAGGGTCGGACAAAACAGTCCGCCCTTCCCACGGCGTTGCGCGGTAGGGACCGGCGTCCTCGACGGTCCGTTTGCCCGCCTCACGGCGATGCGCGGTAGGGTGGGGACACGTCCCCGCCGCCCACCTTCCTCGCGCTTGTAGGGGACGACGCCCTCGGCGTCCCGCATGAAAATGTCCGTTCGCGCGGTAGGG
>CAYOZT010000180.1:0-1775 GCA_964408545.1 uncultured Oscillospiraceae bacterium
TTGAAGATACACAACAAGCGATTGCATAATCATCACCGTGAGTAACTCTCATCATGTCATCGTTTTCATATTGAATAGATGATGTTTTAATAGAAATATGAGCTGCATATTCTTTGAATCCATGAGGTAATCTCTTAGACCAAAGTACTGTCAAGTTTGGTTCTGGAGCTGTACCAAGGTTTTCAAGAGTGTGCAAGTAACGGAATGAGTTTTTAGTAACCAATGAACGTCCGTCTACACCCATACCACCAATAGATTCAGTTACCCAAGTTGGGTCGCCTGAGAACAATGCATTGTATTCAGGAGTTCTTGCAAATCTAACTAATCTTAACTTCATAATGAAGTGGTCAATCATTTCTTGAGCTTGTTCTTCAGTAATTAAACCTTTTTTCAAATCTCTTTCAATGAAGATATCCAAGAAAGTTGAAGTTCTACCGATTGACATTGCAGCACCGTTTTGTTCTTTAACAGCTGACAAGTAACCGAAATATAACCATTGAATAGCTTCTTTTGCGTTTGAAGCAGGTTTTCTGATATCAAAACCGTAAGCATCTCCCAATTCAGCCATTTCTTGAAGAGCTCTGATTTGTTCAGCGATTTCTTCTTTTAATTGAATTTTTTCAGGAGTCATTTCTCCGTCTAAAGAAGCGTGTTGTTCTTTTTTATCTTCAATCAATCTGTCGATACCATAAAGAGCTACTCTTCTGTAGTCACCAATGATGCGACCACGACCGTAAGCATCAGGAAGACCTGTTAAAATAGCTGCGTGACGAGCTTTTCTCATTTCCGGAGTGTAAACATCAAATACACCTTGGTTGTGAGTTTTTCTATATTTTGTGAAAATTTCAGAAATTTCAGAATCAACTTCATAACCGTAAGATTTGCATGAAGTTTCAGCCATTCTGATACCACCAAATGGTTGTAAAGAACGTTTTAGAGGAGCATCTGTTTGTACACCAACGATTTGTTCTAATGATTTGTCAATGTAACCTGCACCGTGAGAAGTGATTGTAGATACAACTTTTGTATCCATATCAACAACACCACCGTTTTCACGTTCTTTTTTGAACAATTCACAGCATTCTTCCCACAATTTTGTAGTTGCAGCAGTTGGAGCTGCCAAGAAGCTTGAATCGCCTTCATAAGGCGTGTAGTTCTTTTGAATAAAGTCTCTAACATTGATTTCTGATTGCCATTTGCCACCAACGAAATCGCATGAAGAAGATTCTCTTTCCAATGTTAATTCTGCCATTTTTATCTCCTTATCTTAGCTGCCACTTAAGGACAGCATGCTATTACTGACATTTTTCTAATTCTATTATACCTCAAAGATAAATTGTGACACAGTTGTAAAAACAACATTTTATTAAGATTTTATTAATTTTTTGCAAAAATCAAAGAAGAATAGTAGCTTACTCCTTTGTATGAGGAAATGTGACTAAGTGAATAAGTGAATAAGTGAATAAGTTGTTACGTTTTTAATAAACCTGTCATCCTGAAAGCGTAGAAAATAAGGATGTAAATCCGTAATTTTCGAGCTATTCAGGATCTGACCAAAACATTAGTATCATGCCAAGTCGGTAAGATCAGGCACCGCCTGACAAAAGTAAGTTGGGCACTTCAGTATGAATTGAAAATGGAAAGTCGAAAATGGAAAATTGTTACAGAGTTTTTTAAGAAAAAACGTAATCCACCATTCACGATTCACAACTCCTCTCCTAGGGAGAGGACACAGTTGTGCTTGCGCTAGCAAGCTACAAATGTGCGGTGAGGGT
>CAYOZT010000181.1:0-1761 GCA_964408545.1 uncultured Oscillospiraceae bacterium
AAATTTTTGTCCAAAAAACTGTACCATTTTCAGCGGCAGCGAGTCGAGAAATCTATTCATTGACGGAACATATTTTGTAAAATAAGGGGATAGATCCTTCGACTCGCTTCGCTCGCTCAGGATGACAATGTTTTACATTTTGCCATTGTCCGGCTGTGCAATCATCGAACGGGGCGGCGGGGACGTGTCCCCGCCCTACTGCGCATCGCCGTGGGAATGGTTTCACACCCCGCGGTAGGGGCGGGCGGCGGTATCAATAATGCGTTTTCGAGTGCAGCAGCTCACGCCAATCGAGGTCGCCGCGCTGCAGACCCATGATGAGCATTTCCGCAGAGCCCAGATTCGTCGCCACGGGGACGTTGTGCTTGTCGCAGGCGCGGATGGTCTCGATCATCTGGCTGTCGTCCCAAGCGTCGGTGGAGTTCGGATCGGTGAACATGAGGACAAGATCGATCTCGTTATATTCGATGCGGGCATTGATCTGCTGGTGGCCGCCCTGCTTGTGCGACAGCAGCAGCGTGATCGGAAGTCCCGTATTGTCGGCGATCAGACGCCCCGTGGTGGCGGTGGCGTACAGATCGTGCTTCATCAAAACGCTCTTGTAAGCGGTGCAGAACTGGACGATCAGTTCTTTTTTCTTATCATGTGCAAGAAAAGCAATATTCATATCGAAAGCTCCTTTCGAAATTCATCGATCGACGACGGGCACATTCTGCCCCAGAAGACGCGCGGCGATACGCCGACACGCAGCGGCGGCGCCGCGTTTTTCGTACAGCAGCAGCGGCCTGCCGCGAGATGCGGCGGTTGTCACGGCCGGATCGGCGGGCACGATGCCCAAAAGCCCCAGCCCCAGCGCGTCCATGATGTCGTCGACGTTCATATCCAGCGCCTTCAAAAGTTCGCCGTAGCTGCGATTGAGGATCATGCGGGCATTTTTCACGCCCAAGATCTCCAACTCCTGCGCGGTGCGCTCGGCGCAGCGAATGCCGGCGGCGTCGGGCAAGACCGGCACGATGCAAAGCGTGGCACGGCGGCTGATAAAGGCGAAATTTTCGCCCAGACCCGCGGCGCCGTCGAGAAAGATAAAGTCGAATTCGCGCCGTGCGCGCGTCAAAAAGGCGTCAAAGCCCTGCACGGGCAGCTGCGACGGCGCAGCATTCGCGGGTGCGGTGACGAAAAAGAGGTCGGGAAAGCTCGGATGCGGCGTGACGGCGGACAAAGCATAGCTTCCCGCGCACAGATCGGCGATCGACAGCGCATCGTCCGTTGCGAGGCCGAGAAAAACATCGAGATTGCGTAGCCCGATATCCATATCGACGCACAAAACGCGCCTTCCGGACTGCGCCAGCGCCGTCGCCAGCGCGGCACACAGAGCACTCTTGCCCGTGCCGCCCTTGCCGGAGACAAATGCGATCACTTCACCCAAAGCACATACCCCCCATAATGATATTGCCACCATTATAAAGCAATAACGCACAAAATGCAAGCATTTTTGCACGCTTTTTTCACGATAATTTATCATTTTACACAAAAAACCTCCGTTTCAAACCGAAACGGAGGCATAGTTATCCGCGAAAAGGAACGGCAGGGCGCGATCAGCCCTCGGTGCGGATGGTGACGGTTTTGATGACGGGCTGGTCTTCGGGTTGGATATAGTAGCTGTTATCCGAAGGATTTGCGTTTTCGCAGATGGTGTCGACGATCATGGAAAATGGTACAGTTTTTTGGACAAAAATTTTAAAAAATAAATGACAGTTATGC
>CAYOZT010000182.1:0-1758 GCA_964408545.1 uncultured Oscillospiraceae bacterium
CTGAAACTCACGGAATTTGCGGCGGTTTCCGATTCTTCCTCATACCCTTTTTGTCGGGAGCGGAGCAGCGTGTAGGCGAAAGCCTGCACGCTGTTTTTGTTTCCACCAAAAAGGAAAGGAGGTCACGGCCGTATGGTCGGCAAAAAATTCCCGCGCTATCCCGTCATTGATGTCCGCGCGACGGGCGCGCACATCCGCGAACTGCGAAAGGACTGCGGCTACTCGATTACTGAGCTACAGGACTACTTCAAATTTAGCGCCGTTCAGTCGATTTATCACTGGGAAAATGGCGCATCGCTCCCTAAAATCGACAATTTCCTCGCACTGAGCATTTTGCTCAACACCACGATCAACGAAATCATTATCTGTAAAAAGGAGATCAAATAATATGACTAACTATAATCTTTCCGCTCAACTGGCCTATGTCTCCCTCGACCTGCTTGATATGGTGGGCGAGTCGGAAACGCTTCAAAAGCTTGAAGACATCCATGAAATCCTCCGCGACGCTACCCCTGACGACCGCCTTTTAGCCGTCCGTAATTTGGCAAACAACCTTCGTTTGCAAGTCGTCCGTGCGATCGGCACTGCCTACCGCGCCGCGCCGTCGGAGTTCCCGAGCGAGCTTGCCGCTCTTATCGCCGAACACAACAGCTTTACTCGCGCATTCGTCTGCTACGATGGCGCGCCCGACGAGTCCCGCTGCGCGGAGGAGCTGCGGTCGAAGTTCGAGAATCTTCGCGCTGCCGACACCGAGAGCATCCATGCCATTTGTGGCGAAATCCGCAGCTTCATCGCGGAGCACTCGGAAGGGGCGTTCTCCCTGCTGCGTTCTGCCCGCCGCGCGCTCGAGGAAATCATCATTGCCAAGTACTTCCCGTACTATCTCTATGGGCACACGCGCGAGGAGGAATATCTGATGTCGCTGCTGATGGCGCTCGACGGGCATATCGAATCCCTCTACTCGATTGATTTTCTGTGGCATGAAAACGGCACTTTCTTTATGATCGACGGTGCGTATTTCTGCCGCCAGACGGACAAAGAGCGACTCACGGAGGTCTTGCGTTACCTCAACCGCATCGCGCACTACCTGCCGCACGAGGAGCTTGAGTGCCGCATCACCGAGTGGAAGCTCGCCATTTTGAAGCACTTCGCCGACTACGCCACAGAACACATTGCCGGCACCGAGCCGTCGAAGCACATGGAGAACTGCGTTAGGCTCCTGCACGATATCGCGGAGCAGAAGGGGTTCCAATATCTCTTTCCGAATGACGACCGCGATAACAATTTCTACGAATTGGATGCGCTGCTTGGTGCGGGCGCGGTACACTGTTCTGGCGGGATTCCGGAGCCGATGAACTCCGAACACTTTTGGTATGATTGGGGCTGCGTCGGTGGCGCGTTGAGCCGCTGCGGAGATGCGTACCATGAGGTGATCGTAGAGCGGGCCGCGGTCGCGCTCGTGTCGCGGATTTTAGAGCATTTGCTTGACAATAAGAAGGTTGATGCCATGATGCAGAGGGTGATGCACTTCTACCTCGCGTTGGTGCTGTTCGGCGTCCACGCGTTGGACGATAACATGACTTTTGAAGATGTCATGAAACAAATCGGGTAATATCGAATAGGTGAAATGACGACTTGGAGCAGAAGCTTCAAGTCGTCATTTCATTTTTTGATGACCGCTTTACGCGGTGATTTTGGTTTTTGTTACTTCCCCAGCAGACGGTAGAGCATTGTCACGATCTGGGCGCGGGTGCAGGG
>CAYOZT010000183.1:0-1757 GCA_964408545.1 uncultured Oscillospiraceae bacterium
AGGCTACCGTCTTTCTCGACCGTGAATCGGGCAATTTCATAGGCAAAGGTGGGTGTGCCGCAGTAGTGGGCATTTTCACCCAGCCACTCGCTGATGGTATTTACCAGCCGCTTGCGTTCTGTGCCGGTTGCGTTGATTTTAATCGTCATGTTCGTGATCTCCTTGTTTTTCGATAGTCACATATTCGCTCTAAAAGCAGGAAATATCCAGTCATTTCTCGCACATTCCCTGTAGAATATGTACCGAACTATTCGGAGTCAAGTTGTGTATAGTACACGATGCCGGACAGCACGAAAACCACGCAAGGCAGAGCCACACCGTTGCCCCACATTTTATATTCGGCGGCATCCGAGTGCGGGTCACGCAGCCACTTGGCGATCTGTTTCAGCGACTTGGGCTTTGTGGAACTGCCCACGATTTTACGGTGTGTCTCAAACACATCGTACCAATAACGAAGGTCATCCGTAGTTGGCTCAATACCCAGATCATCACACCACCAATCGGGAAAGCCCTGCAATCTGGCGCATTCGGTGGGAGTGAGCCTGCGGACTGTGTATCCGCTTTGAATTGCCCCCGGACCTTTGGCAACGAGGGTGGGTTGCAATTCTTCCTCGAAGGACGGAGCGAACTTTGCATTTTTGCCCTGGTTGAAGGTATCCCGCCCAATGCCGTAGCACACCGCATTGGGGTCTTTGAAGTCTCTCGCCATAAGGGTCGGAGACTGTTCTTCTGTAACCTGTGTAAAACTGCCCGTGGTCATGGCATAAACGGCATGACGGTCGACCGTGTTCAGAGTGAAACTGACATCTTCATTGATGCCATCGCCCCGTGGGCCGTTCTTATCGCCTCTGCCGATCATCGAGCCTTGGATCGCATAACTCTCCACCACGGCAATGCCGCCCTGATTGCATCCGGGATTTCCGCCATTGCCGTCAATGGTGCGGGAGGTGTCGGCTTCGTAAATACCACTGTGGGGATTGGCAGATTTCATGGCATTGCTGTCTTTGGAAGAGATGCCGAAAGCCTGCAGGATACAGTTGAAGTGGTTCTTGTCCGGCATTCGCTGATTGCCACCGGCATTGTGTGCCGTGAGTGTGGGAGCAGTCTGCTGTCCGTCCCAATTGCAAGGCTCGAACAGAGTTTGGTCATTGTTGCAGGACAGTGTTGCAGACTTGTTTTCCTGTATCAGCGCACCCTTGCCACCGCCTTCACAGCCGGAACGGATTTTGAGGGTCTTTGGTGTTTCACCGCTGACTACGAAAGGCTGGTTATTTCCACCCATGCCGTAGGTAGCGGAAACAGTGGGTGCCGTGTCGATTGGACCGGTATAACGGGTATCCTGGCTGTGGTTTTCATATATAGTTGCAGGAACAACACCTGCTCGAAGCGTCGGAGCGGTTTCTTCCTCATAGCCGATACTGCGGCTCTTGGCGGAATGTTCGGTGCAGAATCCGGCAGATTCCATCACAACCGGCGGATGATGTGCTTCGGCACGGAGTGTAGCGGTGACTTCATCGGTGATGTCCATACGGTTGCCGCCCTGGTCGTTGAGGACGATACCGTTCCTGCCGGTACTCATACCGCAGTTGACACCGAGGGTGGAAGATACCTCCCCGGTCAGTTCGCCGTTATATCCGTCAAAGCCTGTTGCTCCAGTGCAATTCTCAGCACTTCCGGCAGTTCTTTGCCACGAGCGGAAGCCCTGCGGAGAATACCCTGACAAGCCTTCGGACTTAAAAAGTATGTCGATGGCACGC
>CAYOZT010000184.1:0-1752 GCA_964408545.1 uncultured Oscillospiraceae bacterium
AAGCAAGCAAGCAAGCGTAATTTTGCCCCCGAACGGAATAGGAAACTTACAGCCGTCTGAGAAGTGTCGCGGGAAATAAGACGTTTCGTGCCGCTTCTTAGGGGGCTATTCGGCTATTTTGGCAAGGAAATCGTGAAGACAAACAGGAGGTACTTATGAAATCAAATTGGAGTCAAAGGATCTTGAGCTTGGTGCTGTGCGTGTGCATGGCGGTCGGCTGCGTGTACGTGCCGACGGTCGCGTCGGCGCAGAGCAATCTGATCATCGGCTCGTCGAGCACGACCGGAACGACCGGCACGACCGGCTCGAACGGCTCGAACGGCACGAGCGGCACGACGGGCTCGAGCGGATCAAGCGGCTCGGGTAGCTCGGGCAGCACGTCGGACAAATGCGCCTCGGGGCACAGCTTCGGCGACTGGACGACCGTCAAGGACGCGACCTGCGTCGCCGACGGCGAGCGCAAGCACACGTGCTCCGTCTGCGGCGAGACCGTGTCCGAAACGATCCTAGCCAAGGGTCACGTCATCGACGCGACGGGCACGTGCACGGTGTGCGGAAAGGGCACTTCGGACTGGGATACGTGCGCGCACGACAACGGCTACAGCGTCAACGGCTTCTGCCTCGACTGCGGCATGGGCTACGAGCCGGCGAAAACGGACAGCGACGGCGCGTACCGCATCGACAACGCCGGACAGCTCTATTGGCTGGCGCAGCAGGTCGCGGGCGGCAAGGATTTCAGCGGCGAGACCGTCAAACTGACGGCGGATATCGTTGTCAACCCCGGCACGTTCGACGAAAACGGTAACTACACCGCGAAAAACGGCGAAAATGTGCGCACATGGACGCCAATCGGCAGCTGGACGAGCAGATTCTGCGGCACGTTTGACGGCGCGGGGCACACCGTTTCCGGCCTGTACTACAGCGGAGCGGATGAGTATGTCGCCCTGATCGGCTGTGTAGACGGAGGCACGGTGAAAAATGTCGCCGTCAAGAACGCCTATTTTTACAGCAGCGAAGAAATGGCCGGACTCGGCGGCGTTGTGGGATGGTCTATGAACGGTGGAGCGATCAGCGGCTGCATGAGCGAGGCGACCGTCGCTGGCAGCGACCGATATGCTTGCATAGGCGGAGTCGTTGGCTATCTGGGAAACGTGAGCACCATGAACAGTTGCTACGGAATCGGCAAGGTCAGCGGTATAAGTAGTTATGTCAGCGGCGTGCTTGGCCGCAACTATCAGAGCACAGCCACGAACTGCTTCTACCTCGACACCTGCGGCGCGCAGGGCGAGGGAACGAGCGTGACCGAGGCGCAGCTTGCCTCCGGCGAAGTGACATGGAAACTCAACGGCGAAAGCGCCGAGGGCGTGTGGAAACAGACGCTCGGCGAGAACGGCGACGCCTATCCGAATTTCACGGGCAAGACGGTCTACTATGTTGAGTACTGCAACGGCACGTCCGCATACGCCAACAGCGCCGCCACGCATGCGTATGCCAACGGCTTCTGCACCGCCTGCGGCGGCAATGAAGAGCCGACGAAAAACGCGAGCGGCGCGTATGAGATCGATAACGCAGGTAAGCTCTACTGGTTTGCCGCGAAAGTCAACGGCGGCGAAACGACGATCAACGCCATCCTGACGGACGATATCGTCGTCAACGCGAATGTTCTGGGCGAAGACGGCAACCTCGTTTCCGATACGTCCGGTTTCCGCGCATGGACGCCGATCGGCAACAGCGATAATAGTTACGAAGGCA
>CAYOZT010000185.1:0-1714 GCA_964408545.1 uncultured Oscillospiraceae bacterium
TTATATTTTTCAATTCTCTTGTCATATAACTTATGTAATCCACATTTCCAACATAATACCATACCCAAAACAGCACCTACAACAGCTTGCAGAATTTGATAAGGCAATTTGAGAATGGCATATTCAGGAGTGCTATAAATGAATGCCCTACCGAGTGAATATCCGATAACCATAATTACAGCACCAATTAATACGCCAATCCCCGAAGATATTACTGGATGTTTTTTCAAAACATAATGCGAAAAAAAAGAAATAACGACCGCCTGCAATCCATGTGTTACTAAAGAAACAAACATCGGCGTTGGATAAAATAACAAATCACCCAAAAAAGCACCTACTCCACCCACCATAAATGCCGCAAGCGGGTCTAACAGAATTGAAGCCGTGCATATGACAATATCATTCATATAAAGATGTCCTCCCGGAACCGGAACACCAAACGAACTCATAGCCACATTCAGAGCCATAAACATCGCCGTAGTACATAACCATAATGTTGTTCTTTTTTTTGTAATTTTTTTCATTTTCATTTTCTCCTTGCTATTTTGTTAAAAATATTATATAATATAATCTGATAATATAGAATATCCAAATCAAAGGAGAATAATATAACCAGATGAATTATATAATAAAAAAAGAAGAACGTCCGCTATATTTACAGGTGTACAAGCTGATAAGAAATGACATTATAGCAGGAGCATTCCCTTATAATAGCAAGCTTCCGTCCAAAAGACTGCTCGCAGATGAGATAGGTATAAGCATAATTACAGTAGAACACGCTTATTCCCTTTTATGCGAAGAAGGCTATGCCGAAGCCCATGAACGAAGCGGATATTTTGTTATTTTCAAACAAACAGATTGCTTTGCTTCTTCCGATACCGCGTCTGTTATACCGATAAAACACAGTATACCAACACCGTCCTATCCGAATTTTCCTGTTTCCGTTTTAAGTAAAACAATGAGAAAGGTTCTGACCGATTACTATGATATTCTTCTTGAAAAATCACCGAATAAAGGCTGTCTGGAACTTAGAAATGCCATAAAACAGTATCTTTTGCGGAATCGAGGATTGAATGTTGAAGTCAACCAAATTGTCATTGGTTCAGGAGCAGAATATTTATATACGCTTATAGTTAAATTGTTAGGAAAAGACAAAATATTCGCAATTGAAGCTCCATCTTATGAAAAAATTGAGCAGATTTACCGAACCGCAGGAGTAAAATACGAATTATTGCCTTTGTCCGAGGACGGTATTGACAGCAAATCGCTTTCAGTATCAAAAGCAGACGTTTTACATACCACACCCTACCAAAGCTACCCGAGTGGAGTAACAGCCTCTGCATCAAAACGGCACGAATACATTAAATGGGCAGAGCAAGGTGGACGTTTTATCGTAGAATCAGACTACGGCTCTGAATTTTCCGTATCCTCACAGCCGATGGAATCATTGTTCAAGCTTTCAACCACTGATAATGTCATTTATCTGAACACCTTTTCAAAAACGATCTCGTCTTCAATGCGTGTGGGATATATGGTTCTTCCCCAAAAACTTGTAACATCTTTTGAGGAAAGACTTGGATTTTATTCATCTACTGTCCCGACATTTGAACAGTATGTATTAACAGAGCTGTTAAACAGCGGAGCTTTTGAACGGCATATCAATCGGGTACGCAGAAATATAAGAAAAGAACTGCCGTCAAATAACAGCAGTTCT
>CAYOZT010000186.1:0-1709 GCA_964408545.1 uncultured Oscillospiraceae bacterium
AAGCACGGCATCACCGCCATCGTCATCATCGGCGGTGACGACTCCAACACCAACGCCGCCTGCCTTGCCGAGTATTTTGCCGCGCATGAATCGGGCATTCAAGTCATCGGCTGCCCCAAGACCATCGACGGCGACCTGAAAAACGAGGACATCGAGTGTTCCTTCGGCTTCGACACCGCCACCAAGACCTATTCCGAGATCATCGGCAACATCGAGCGCGACGCCAACTCCGCCAAAAAATACTGGCACTTCGTCAAGGTCATGGGGCGCTCCGCTTCCCATGTCGCGCTCGAGTGCGCGCTGCAAACGCAGCCGAACATTTGCCTCATCGGCGAAGAAGTCGCCGCAAAGAAAATGTCGCTGGCGCAGATCGCCGACCGGATCGCCGACTCCGTGGTCGCGCGCGCCGCGCAGGGCATGAACTTCGGCGTGGCGATCATCCCCGAGGGCATCGTCGAGTTTGTGCCGGAATTCTCCGTGCTTATCCGCGAGATCAACGAGCTGCTCTCCGGCGAAAAGACCGCCGCGTTCAACGCGCTCGCCACATGGCAGGAAAAATATGCCTTCATTGAGAAGGGTCTGACGGCGCAGTCAATGGCCGTATTCGCCATTCTCCCCGAGAACATCCAGCAACAGCTCTTCCTCGAGCGTGATCCGCACGGTAATGTTCAGGTGTCGCTCATCGAGTCGGAAAAGCTTTTCTCCGCGCTGGTCAAGGCCAACCTCGCCGAGCGCAAGAAAAACGGCAGCTACAGCGGCAAATTCTCCGCGCTGCATCACTTCCTCGGCTACGAGGGTCGCTGTGCCTTCCCCTCGAATTTTGACGCCGATTACTGCTACAGTCTCGGCTACAACGCGTTCTTACTCATCAGCAGCGGCTGCACGGGCTATCTGTCGAAGATCTCGAATCTCGCCGAAAGCGCGCAGAACTGGGTCGCCGGCGGTATGCCCATCACGAAGATGATGAACATCGAGCGCAGAAACGGCGCGGACAAGCCTGTCATTCGCAAAGCCTTGGTCGAGCTGGACGGCAGACCCTTCCGCTACTTCGCCGAGCAGCGTGCCCGTTGGGCGGTCGAGACCTGCTACACCTACCCCGGCGCCATCCAATATTTCGGCCCGTCCGAGGTTTGTGACGCCACCACCGAAACACTGGCGCTGGAGAACGGCAAACGCTGACGCACTCGCTCATTGTGAATAACGCAATTTACCAAAACGAGGTGGCGCCTTCGGGTGCCGCCTCGTTTGCAGTCTGTCAAAAAGCCCTCCCCCTCGGGAAGGCGCGCCCCGCAGGGCGGGTGCGTCTGAAAGCAAAGGGACTCTCCCACGGCCTAAAAAGTATCCTGTTGCGGTGCCCGGCAGAAACTTCGCCCGGCGGAGCGGGCTCGCTTCTTGCCGACCGCTGCCACTCGCTCGACTCGCTGTATCCGCCACCGGCGGCGCTTGCCTCGCTCCCCCCCCGGCACATTTTCTTAACGGCCTTTCGAGTCCCTTTCGGCAAAAATAATAAGGGAGGCGAAAGCCTCCCGGGAATACAAAAGTTTGCTTTCATCCACACCCGTGCGGGTGCGTCTGAAAGCAAAGGGACTCTCCCACGGGCTAAAAATGTGCCACCGACACATTTTCTTAACGCCCTTTCGAGTCCCTTTCGGCCAAGGGGCTGTTGCAAAATGCAGGTTTTGCAGCAGCCTTCTTTTATGAATTTTGTG
>CAYOZT010000187.1:0-1702 GCA_964408545.1 uncultured Oscillospiraceae bacterium
GAAACTGGTGCTTCAGCGGCAAGACTAAGCTTAACAAGGTAACGATCGAGAAAGGCGTTAAGGTCATTAATGAAAATGCCTTCAAGAATTGCACCGCACTTGTTAGCATCAAGCTCCCTGAGGGAGTGACTCATATTAACCGATATGCGTTCTATGGTTGTACCAAGCTTGAGAGCGTCGATCTTCCGGGCAGTCTTAACTATATTGATTACGAATCTTTCGGCAATTGCAGCGCGCTCGAGCATATAGAACTGCCCAAACATCTGCAAACGATAGATTCTCATGCATTCTATTATTGTACAAATCTTGTTAGTATCGTTATTCCCGATAGTGTCACGTATCTCGGTTCATATGCGTTCTACCAATGTTCGAACCTCACATATGTTAAAATCGGAAATGGTGTCAAAACAATCAAATACGAAAGCTTTGAGTTCTGCTCACGTCTTAGTTCTATCGTTATTCCGAGCAGTGTAACAACTATAGAACGCCAAGCGTTTGGTAGTACGAGCCTGAAAATCATCTTCTACGGCGGTACCGAGGAAAGCTGGGGAAACATCAGCATTGATAGCGGCAATGTTTATTTTTCATCATCTGTCACTCGCTACTACTACAGCGAGGAAGAACCGACCGAGTCGGGCAACTGGTGGCACTTTGTAAACGATGTCCCGACGGTGTGGTAAAATAGTAAAAAAACTCGAAAAGCATATATCCGCCGTCGATAATCCGCGGTAAAAACATCGAAACCTCATCCTATTGCGGGATGAGGTTTCATTATACCATTTTAGACGTACGAAAAATCGGCAAGCAATCGGTAAAATTATGTTACACCCCATCGTACAGGGTCAATGTTGTTATATGTAAGCGATAAAATAAACAAGTCTCGTTGTAGGGCGGGGGTTCTACTCCCGCCGTCGTGCAGGGTCGATATTATAGTAAATGAACGAATAAATAATAAGTTACGCCGTAGGGCGGGGGTTCTACCAATGTCAAAAACTTAAGGAAAAAAATGGCAAATAATCAATAAAATTATGTTACGCCCCATCGTGCAGGGTCGATATTGTAATGAATGAACGAATAAATAATAAGTTACGCCGTAGGGCGGGGGTTCTACTCCAATGTCAAAAACTTAAGGATTACAAATAACGCGGCAAAAATGCAGTCGCCGCGAATGATAATCACGAAATTATATCAAATCGGAGACTGAACAATCAAGTTTGCACTAACCCTGTAGGGCGGGGGCTCTGCTCCCGCCGTCAATCGACCACGAATTTATGAAAAATTGGGGATTAATTTTTATTATTCACCGTTTCATTTATTATAATATCGACCTTGCTTGGCGGCGGGAGTAGAACCCCCGCCCTACGGCGTAACTTATTATTTATTCGTTCATTTATTGCAACATCGCCCCTGTGCGATAGGGCATAACATGATTTTATTGTTTATTTGCCATTTTTTTCCTTAAGTTTTTGACATTGGCAGAGCCCCCGCCCTACAGGGTGCGGTGCGAACCTCATTAATCAATCGCCGATTTTTTACTAAACTCGACTTTTGGGGTCGCCTATATATCATTTTAAGAAAAGCTCGATCAAAAAGACGACAACGCACGATGATGCGGCGACGATGAATAAATTCCCCGACAGCCATGCGGCGACAACTCCGACGACAAGCGCGGCAATGCCCGACACGGGCGAATTTGTGGCAT
>CAYOZT010000188.1:0-1685 GCA_964408545.1 uncultured Oscillospiraceae bacterium
CCCACCGATTTGGATGCAGTCCCCGAAACACTGGAACTGGTGCGCCGCTGGGGCGCAGATGCGATCCGTGACTGCGACGGCACCGACTTCCCCAAGGAATTGACCGATGTGGGCGCAAAGGTCTATGCGACCTATTATACCACCCGTAAGGATAATGCCTGGGCAAAGGCAAACCCGGATGAGGTACAGCAGTGCTATATTATGACCGGCTTCCATACGGCTGTGGAAAGCCCTCTGTCCATCGAGCTGATGAAGGGCATCAGCAAGCAGCTTTTGGAGCCCAATGTGCGCGACGATATCAAGCGCTGGTGGGAGGTCATTGACCGGACGACCGGCCAAAGCGTGGATCCGGCCGGCTGGGAATACGATGAAAAGACCGGCTGCGTGCACATCCACAATATTACCCCTTACCATGAGTATACGGTCAGCTTTTTGGCCTACCTGATCTGGGATCCGGTACATATGTACAATGCGGTCACCAACGACTGGCAGGGTGTGGAGCACCAGATCACCTTTGATGTCCGGCAGCCCAAGACCCACGCATTTACCATGGAGCGCCTGCGCAAATTCATCGCAGAGCATCCCTATGTGAATGTGATCCGCTATACCACCTTCTTCCACCAGTTCACCCTTGTTTTTGACGAGCTGATGCGGGAGAAGTATGTGGACTGGTACGGCTATTCCGCCTCCGTTTCGCCCTATATTTTGGAGCAGTTCGAGAAGGAGACCGGCGTACCGTTCCGCCCGGAATTTATCATTGACCAGGGCTATTACAACAATCAGTACCGCGTGCCCTCCGAGATGTTCAAGAAATTCCAGGCGTTCCAGCGCTGGGAGGTCTGCGCGATCGCTAAGGAAATGGTGGATATCACCCACGAGCTGGGCAAGGAAGCTATGATGTTCCTGGGCGACCACTGGATCGGCACAGAGCCCTTCCTGGAGGAATTCAAGAGCATTGGCCTGGATGCGGTAGTCGGCTCTGTGGGCAACGGTTCCACACTGCGGCTGATCTCCGATATCCCCGGCGTGAAGTACACCGAGGGTCGTCTGCTTCCTTATTTCTTCCCGGATACCTTCCATGAGGGTGGCGATCCGGTGCGTGAGGCCAAGGAAAACTGGGTCACAGCCCGCCGGGCGATCCTGCGTAAGCCCATCGACCGTATCGGTTACGGCGGCTACCTGAAACTTGCCTGCCAGTTCCCGGATTTTATTGACTACACCGAGAGCGTTTGCCGGGAGTTCCGGGAGCTTTACGACAATATCCACGGTACGACCCCCTATTGCGTGGCCAAGGTCGCCGTGCTCAATTGCTGGGGCAAAATGCGCGCATGGGGTTGCCATATGGTGCACCATGCTCTGTACCAAAAGCAGAATTATTCCTATGCCGGTATCATTGAAGCACTGTCCGGTGGCCCCTATGATGTGTGCTTTATCAGCTTTGACGATATCCGTCAGGATCCCCATATTTTGGATGATGTGGATGTGATCATCAATGTGGGTGACGGCGATACCGCCCATACCGGCGGCGCTGAGTGGGAGGATCCCACGATCTCTTCTGCCATTCGTGGCTTCGTTCATCGTGGCGGCGGCCTGATCGGCGTGGGCGAACCGGCCGGTCACCAGTATCAGGGCAGATTTTTACAGCTTGCCTCCGTGCTGGGCGTGGAAAAGGAGACCGGCCTGAC
>CAYOZT010000189.1:0-1674 GCA_964408545.1 uncultured Oscillospiraceae bacterium
TGGGATATCACTATGCCGACACCATGCTGGAAAATTACGCCTCCCGAACCCTGGGGAATTTCCCGGAGGAAGCCATCTATCTGGCTTCGGATTTCGGGACCTACCGGCCCTTTGATGTGGGAAGCTACAACTATCAGCTTCTGGACAGCCAGGGCAATGTGCTGGAAGATGCTACCGGCAATGAGCTAAAAGAACCCATTGCCTATGACTGGAATGTTCCCGGCACCTACCGCCGGGTGGTGGACGTTCGCCCGGTGGAGGAGGAAGCGACCCTGGAAGAGGCGGAACCTACCGTGGTCATCGACAACATCCCGGCGGGGGCAACCCTGGATGTTTACGGGATCATCATTTCCAATGAGAACGCCTCCGGTGGGATGGATGGCCCTAACCCCATCGGTACCATCACCCACACCCCGGAGGGGATCGTGGTCTATCAGGCTCTGGCGTCGGACACTATGCTGATGGACATGGGGCTGGATCAGCCTGCCACTGGCATTACCTTCTATGACGTGAACGGGGAAATTCTCTACAGCGCCACCTGCACCACCGGAGTGGGGGACTTCAGCTACATTGACGACTGCCTCCAATTCCAGAGCTATTTCGCCAGCGAGGGCAGCCAGGCCGCAGGCACGGAAGTGAACAATCTGCCTGTGGGCAAAAATGTCACCGTCGCCGGCATCAAGGTGGGCTGGGACGGCGGCGAAACGGAAATGAACTTCAACGAGCTGGGATACCTGTGCCGCTATGAAGATGGCACCGTTGGCTTCTCTGCCACCAGTTTCGATGCCTTTGACGAAACGCCGGGAGACCCCATAACGGATATTTGTTTCACCGACCAGGATGGGGATATCCTCTACAGCGCCAGCAGCCCCGACGGCGTGGGTCATTTCTTCTACAATGCCCGAAATGGTTACTGCTTCCAGAGCACAGTCGTGCAGACAGAGCAGGTCAGCTCCGGTACGGTCAATACCTACGTCAATGTTTACGAGATGCCGACGCTGACGTCTTCCGTCTGCGGCTCTCTGGGCATTGGCTACCGGGTGGAAGATATCCAGGTACACACAGTCAATGAGGTGGAATGGGGCTATATCCCGGACATGGGCTGGGTGCTGATGGATCAGATCACCCTGGATGAAAGCGGGCTGGGCCGCTCGGCAGATTACGCTACCGAAACCTTCCAAATCGAGGCCGTCCCGGAATCCGCCCAGGCTGGGGAAGCGGCTCCTGCCGCTGACACAGATGAGACACCGCTGACCTCCACCGACCCCACCCTGGCCACAGAGCCTGTGGCGGCGGTCACCCAGGGGGAAGAACCGGATAGCTCCCAGTGTGAGACCGTGGATTACTGGGACAGCGAGACCCAGCAATATATGCGCATCTACTTCACCCGGGAGACCCGGCCGGATTACACCTTCCGGCTGTACCTGGAAGATGATCTGACCACCTACTTTCCTTATTATAATCTGCTGAAACTGCTCTGCTCCATCCGGGAGGAACTGTATACCGTCCTGATGGTCAGTGTCCTCGGCCTTGCTCTGCTGGCGGTATATCTGTGCTGTGCCGCCGGACGGAAGCCCGGCACCACGGAAATTCACCCCGGCGGGCTCAATGCCATGCCCTTGGATCTTTCCCTGGCCGTTACTGCGGGGATCGGCTTCGGCCTGGGGGCTTTGA
>CAYOZT010000190.1:0-1661 GCA_964408545.1 uncultured Oscillospiraceae bacterium
TACTCAGATCACACCCGAGCCCGGCTCGTAGACCTTCCGGGGCGGATGGGCGCCTGATCAGGCAGCCAGAGCAACAGTATTGTTGTCAGTTAATTTTAAAAGTTACCCATTTTATCGTGGTCGGGTGCCACGGCCCGCTATTCCGGCCTCACTACCCCCGTCGAAACCGGTACGGCCCCGTGTGAGCATTGTGCCGTGCGCTCCGTCTCCCCGAAAGGGGAGACGGAGCATACATTAAAATCTTCCGTAGGGATCGGCAAGTTTTGTCGGCTCGGGGTAGACTTCGCCGTGCGTGTCGACTGTGATCGATGCGATCTTCTGCTCGGCCACGGGACGATCCTGCGCGCCGGTTTTGGTGCCGGCGATGGCGTCGACGACTTCCATGCCGGATGTGACCTTGCCGAAGGCCGCGTACTGTCCGTCGAGGTGCTTGGCATCCGCGTGCATGATAAAGAATTGGCTGCCGGCGCTGTTGGGCGACTGCGAGCGCGCCATGCTCAAAACGCCGCGCTTATGTCTGAGGTCGTTTTTCACGCCGTTGAAGAAAAATTCGCCCTTGATGCAGTAGCCGGGGCCGCCCATGCCCGTGCCGTCGGGACAACCGCCTTGGATCATAAAGCCGGGGATGACGCGATGGAAGATCAGACCGTCGTAAAAATTGTGCTTGGCCAGATCGATGAAATTGTACACGCTCTGCGGCGCGATGTCGGGATACAGCTCGCCTTCGATGACGCCGCCGTTTTCCATGGTGATCTTGAATGTCGGATTCATGTCAATACCTCTCTTTCATGGCCTGTTGCATTTGACGCTTGGCATCGCGCTCTGCCTCGGCCTGCCTTTTGTCATGTAGTTTTTTGCCCTTGCACAGGCCGACTTTGACCTTGACAAGGCTGCCTTTGAGATAAACGGACAGCGGGATGAGCGCATAACCGTCCTGCTTGACCTTACCGAACAGCCGCATGATCTCGCGCCGATGCATCAAAAGCTTTCTCGGACGGCGCGGGTCGACGTTGAAACGGTTGCCGTGGTCATATGGCGAAATGTGCATCTGATTGAGGATGAGCTGGCCGTCCTTAATGCCGCACCACGCATCCTTGAGGTTGAGCGTGCCCGCGCGGACGGACTTGACTTCCGTGCCGACCAGTTCGATACCGGCTTCCATCTCTTCCTCGATAAAATACTCGTGCCGCGCCTCGCGATTGGTCGCAAGCTGCTTGATCCGATCCTTTTCCAAACGCACACCCCCTATCGCTATCATTATACCATGCCTGTCAAGCGCCTAAACCACGACGAAAAAATAAACGAAAGCGAAAAATAGTGCTTGACAAATGTGGGAAATTGTTGTATGATAGGCAAGCTGATTACAGCACTTATGGAGAAGTCGCGTAGCTGGCCGAGCGCGCACGATTGGAAATCGTGTAAACCCCAAAAGGGTTTCGAGGGTTCAAATCCCTCCTTCTCCGCCATCAAAGGGCGATAAAAAAGATATTGCCCCGAAAAGCCCTTGATTTTCAAGGGTTTTTCGCTTTTTATGGGCGAAATTTTAAGATGCAAAAATGAAGATATAAAAACGCTATTTTGCCCTGTTTTGCGTATTTGAACCTCCGCACAATCAAATATCAGCCGCCGAAGCGCATAGGAAACGAAAAATCCTATGCGCT
>CAYOZT010000191.1:0-1651 GCA_964408545.1 uncultured Oscillospiraceae bacterium
TCAGCTACTTGCAATCCCCAGGCGGTAGAGGTAACATCACACACACTTTTGAGGAAGGTGATGTTGTGAATATTTTGGAAGAACTCTGGTACGGCAATCTTGATCCGGCGGACTATGATGCCGACACCAGCAAAGAATACAAGGAATTTGCCTGGCTGGTCAGCCGGAACGAAGAAAAACTGCTGGCCACCATGACTGAAGAACAGAAAGAACTATTCTCCAAGTATAGGGACTGTGTCCGGGAACATCAGGCTATGGCAGAGTGCCTGTTGTTTCAGAATAGCTTTCGGCTCGGTGGGCGGATTATAGTGGAAATCATGCGTGGAGAATAGCGGGAGCATCAATGGTTTTTACATTTCCACTTCAACCTCCACCCCGTTCTTAAACCGAAACACCATTCGTCCATCAGCATACACGGTCACACGCTCCACCGTAGCGTTCCACAATTCTTCAGAGAACTGAATTTGAAGCAAATCCAACTCCCCCAATGCAAACAGGCAGCCGCTTATAGCATCGGCCTGGATTTGGCGTTGCTCTTTTTGGTCTTGGAGGGTATCGTGCTGGGCTTGGAGGACTTCGTACCGTTCTATCAGAGAATTATATTGCTCTGTATATGCCGTCTGGGACTGCTCCCGGGCGGCATTTTCGGTTATTTGCTTGCGAATCATCTCTGCGACCACGGCTAATTCCTGTGAGATTTTGCGCTGTTCTTCCTCAATTTCGGAAAAATCCAGCAACTCCTTCCGGACCAGGCGGCCATCTTCCAGAAGGGCTGTGCGGTCTGTGAGAAGCTGGCTTAGGGCGGTCAGAAAGTGCTGTTTCAGGTCATCTTCATAGAGATGGGGCGTTTTGCATTTTTCTTCGTTGTGGAATTTTGCGTTGCATTGCCAGATGGTTCTGCGGTATTTGCTGGTGCTGTGCCAGACTTTGGAGCCGTAGAATTCGCCACAATCGCCGCAGACGATTTTTCCGGAAAATGGGCTGGCGCAGTGGGTTTGACGGCCGCTGGCTTTGCGCCGTGCTAATTCTAACTGCACTTTATCCCATTCTTCCGGGGCGATGATGGCATCGTGGCTATGCTCCACATAGTATTGGGGGACCTCACCCTTGTTGACCTTCATTTTCTTTTGCAGGAAGTCCACAGTGAATTTCTTCTGCAACAGGGCAGAACCCTTATATTTCTCATTTCTCAGGATACTTTCCACCGTGGCTCTCTGCCAGATTTCTTTACCAGCCGGGGTGGGAATTTTGGCCTGGGTCAGGCGCTTTGCTATGGCGTTGGTAGATTTTCCCTCGATGCACATCCGGTAAATGGAGCGCACGATCTCCGCTTCTTCCGGCACGATTTCCGGCAAGCCGTCCTCTCCCTTTCGGTAGCCCAGAAAATGGCTGTATGGGATGCTGACCTTGCCGTCGGCAAACCGCTTTCGTTGCCCCCAGGTCACATTCTCAGAAATGGAACGGCTTTCTTCCTGAGCCAGGCTGGACATGATGGTAATCAGCAGCTCACCCTTGGAATCCATCGTCCAGATGGCCTCTTTCTCAAAATAGCATTCCGTACCATGCTCCTTCAGCTTTCGTATGGTAGTCAGGCTATCCACTGTGTTCCGGGCGAATCTGCTCACACTCTTGGTCACGATTAAATCGATGC
>CAYOZT010000192.1:0-1632 GCA_964408545.1 uncultured Oscillospiraceae bacterium
TTTTCATGTTTTTCCATCGGTGTTAAAACTCCGAGATTTCTTTGCAGGCGTTTATTGTTGTAGTAATCCATATAATCCTTAATCATTTTCACGAGTGTTTCTTTATCGGTGAATCGCTTTCCGTAATAGCGTTCTCTCTTTAAAATCCCCCAAAAACCTTCCATTGGTCCATTATCAATACATTTAGCAACCCTTGACATACTTTGTGTTATTCCCGCATTTACAAGCTTTGTATGAAATGCTCTATTCGTGTATTGAAATCCCCTGTCACTATGAAACAGCGGATGTGCATCCAGGTTTCTTCTCAGGGCTTCGTCAACAGTATCAAAAACCAATGCATTGTTATTATTATCACGAATAACATACGAAACAATCCGTCTGTCATATAAATCTAGTATTGCACTCAGATATACCTTATGCTTTTCAATTCCAATATAATAATGAAATTCCGTTACATCTGTAAGCCATTTTTCGTTTGGTGCTTCGCTGGTAAACTCCCGATTGAGTATATTTTCAGCTATATACTGTGGATTTGCAGCCTGTCTTGTGCATCCGTTGTTAGAATACTTGATAGTTGATTTAATATTAAGTTTACGGCAAATGCGTAGCACACGTTTATCATTTACAGCAATGTCATGATAACGTTCCAGATCATCTCTGATTCTTCTATAGCCTTTATCCGGTGATTCTGCATGAATCTTTTCTATCTCGTCAGCAATAAGTCTGTTCTTTTGTTCACTTTCAGGAATTTCTCTGTGCAACCATTTGTAATAAGCAGCTCTGGAAACCCTGCCGAGTTTGCAAAGTGCAGCAATTGGATAATTATACTTTTCATGTTCTTCTTTGACTGCCTGATATATATGCTCATGACGAATCAGGCTTAGCCTCGCCTCCTCTCTATTTCGTCGAGTTTTTTTAAGAACGACACTTCCATTTCAGCTTTTTGGCGTTTCGTTTTTTCTAATTTTAATTCAGCTCGAAGCCGTTCAACCTCAGTAAGAGAATCATAGGACTTTCTTTTACCACGATTGTCTTGTAAGGCATCAATCCCATCCTTTTCATACTTAATTGTATAATTACGAGCCTGTTGATAAGAAATGCCATATTTTTCTGCAGTTTCAGCATAATTGTGTGAATGAGAAATACAATATTGAACGATTTCAACACGTTCTTCGAATGTAGTTTTTCTACCTCTGGTCATGATCGGTTTTCCTCCTGTTCCGGAAGCCTTCAGCTCCTCATGACCATTATACTTCATAATCCAATTCCGTAGTTGTGTAGAAGAACGAATCTGGTATTTTTTGCAAATATCAGCATAAGAGCCCTTCCCACTCAGATAATCAGATACAGCATTTGCTTTGAGCGTAGCAGAATAGGTTGCATTTTGGGAAGTGGTTATAAGACCATCATTTCCAAGTGATTGATATAATGAAATCCATTCATAGATTCTTGCAGAATTAATTCCCAATCGCTTTCCTTCATGATTTGCAGTAGTTGTTCCATTTAAGCATCGTAGGACAATATCCATTTTTAATTCAAAAGAGAATTTAGCTTTTCTTCCCATAAAATATGCTCCCTCCTAAGTAACAAGTTTTTATTATTTCACTTGTCTACCTAGAAGGGAGCATATCA
>CAYOZT010000193.1:0-1572 GCA_964408545.1 uncultured Oscillospiraceae bacterium
ACTACGGCGAGTGGATGCAGACGGACAAGCCCGGCTGTACTACCCCCGGCAAGGAGACTCATACCTGCGGCAATTGCGGCGATGTGGAAGAGTGGGAAGTGGCCGCTACCGGCCACGACTATGTCCTCTCCGGCATTACCTACACCTGCCAAAATTGCGGTGACCACTACGACACCTACCAGATCCATTTCTCTGTTCCCACCGGCGTTTCCAAGGTGAGCAGTATCGCCTATACAGGCGACGGCATTACTCTGCCGGAATGCGGCGTGCCTACCGGGGAAACGGAATACACCCTGATCGGCTGGACAGACAGCAAGTTGACCGACTCCACCGAAAAGCCCACGGTCTATGCCCCGGGCAGTACCTACTCCGCAACCTCCGAGACCACCTTGTATGCACTCTACAGCTACAGCGTGACCGAGGAAGGCGGCAACGGCGACTATGTGCAAAAGGATATCACAGAGATCACCGACGGTCAGAAATTCGTCATCACGATGATGCTGGACGAAGAAACCTACTTTGCCCTTCCCAATAACGGCGGCAGTTCCAAGCCCACTGCAAGCAGTATTTCCGTTGAGACTGTGGACGGACAGACTAAGCTGTCGGAAACACCTGACGATACGCTTCTTTGGAACCTTGGCGGTGACAGTTCCGGCTACATTTTCTATCCTGCCGGACAGACTGCAACCTGGCTGTGCTGTGAAAACAGCAACAAGGGCGTTAAGATCGGAACCCTTGAGAGCAATGCCTTTACCGTAGAAGACGGCTATTTGTCCAGTACCACCTATACGCGCTATGTCGGCATCTATAACAAGCAGGATTGGCGTTGCTACGGCAGCCCGGCCACTAACATTGATGGACAGGAACTCTGCCTCTTTGTGGAGCAGGGCGGCTCGGTCATCTACTACACAACGGAGATCTCCACCACTGCGGAAAGCCCGGTGAGCACCTGGAATGTGGCGCTGAGCGACGATATTCAGGTGAACTTCGACCTGGCTGAGACAGACACCCTGCTGACTCTTACCGTGGCCGGCGAGACCGCTGACTACACGGTGGAGGGCAACCGGGTGAGCATCCGTTTGGCTGCTACCCAGCTTACCGATGAGATCAGCCTGTCCGTGGCACAGGAGGGCAAGACCCTTTCCGCAACTTACACCGTCCGGCAGTACTGCGACAGCATTTTGAATGACAGCGACATGAGCGCTTATCATGCGATCGTCAAGGAACTGCTTCGCTACGGCAGTGCGGCACAGACCTGGTTCGAGTACCACACGGATGCTCTGGCAGACAGCGGCCTGACCCTTGCACAGCCCGTTGCCATTCCGGGCACCGCGCCTGCTATGTCCGTTTCCGGCAGTGTGGAGGGCGTAAAATTCTACGGCGCCTCCCTTGTGTACCGTAGCCGCATCGCCGTCCGGCTCTACTTTATCGGTGATGTGTCCGGTTGCACCTTCACAGTTGGCGAGCAGACCTACACCCCGGTCACTAAGGATGGCCTGTCTTACATTGAAGTGAGCGACATTCTGCCTCAGAATTTGGACGAAGTACTGACTCTGACGGTCAGCAAGACCG
>CAYOZT010000194.1:0-1564 GCA_964408545.1 uncultured Oscillospiraceae bacterium
CTAAGTTCCTGTCCAGCGACATTGTGACCGAGTTCCGTGGCAGAGGTGATGAAATTAGAATTTATCCCCTCTCCTTTGCAGAGTTTTATTCTGTGTATGATGGGGACTATGACGATGCCTGGGATGACTACATGATTTACGGCGGATTGCCACAGGTCGTAGGTTTCCAAAGTGAGCGACAGAAAGCAGACTATCTGAAGAACATCTTTGCAAATGTTTACTTAAAGGACGTCATTGAAAGAAACAAGATTCAGAGTGTGGATGAGATTGGCATTCTGGTTGACATTCTTGCATCTGCAATCGGCGCACCAACCAATCCCTCGAAGATTGCCAATACTTTTGCCAGTGAACGACAGATGACTTATGCCAATAAAACCATCTCTAATCATATAGACTATTTGGCAGATGCTTTTTTAATTTCTAAAGCAAGTCGATACGATATTAAGGGAAGAAAGTATATCGGTGCAAATCTGAAATACTACTTTACTGATTTGGGTCTGAGAAATGCCCGCCTGAATTTCAGACAGCAGGAACCTACTCATATCATGGAGAATATTGTTTATAACGAGTTGCTGATCCGTGGCTACAATGTTGATGTGGGTGTTGTTGAAATCTTCGATAAGGATAAAGAGGGCAAGCGAGTCCGCAAGCAGCTGGAGGTTGACTTTGTGGTAAACCAAGGCAACCAGAGATATTATATCCAGGTTGCTTATGACATGGCTTCGGAAGAAAAGCAGACTCAGGAGTTCAATTCTCTGCGTAATATTCCGGATTCTTTCAAGAAGATTGTCATTGTAAATGGTAGCAAGAAACCTTGGAGAAATGATGAAGGTTTTGTCATTATGGGAATGAAGTATTTCCTCTTGAACGTAGATAGCTTGGAATTTTAATAAATAGTACTCAGAAGTAGTAGCTGTGACTATTTATTATGTTCATTGTATGCATCACCCCCACAAACACAAAAATGTATTTGTGTTTGTGGGGGCATCTTACTTTATGCGTGAGGAGTTTTTTTGTAGGTATATAATAAAAGGAGCGTGACAATGCCAGGGAAAATGAACGCACCAGTAGCCGGTATTGCAGATACCGTTCAAAGGGAATTGGGGATGTTGCCCCAACAAGCAGATTTGCGAAGATTATCCCGCAGGGAAAATCGAGAAAATGAGTGAACCTGTACAGGTTTACACTGCTTGCCAATTTGTTTACCTTAATCCTAATTACATTCTGTGCCGATGTAGGTTTACTTCTTGTAGTTGAGAAATCAAGTGTAAAACAGTATAATAAAGTTCCACATAAAAAATTGCAATTATTAAGCCTTCTCTAAGGTTGCTGATATAAGATTTATGATGAGGAGGTGTCAAAATGAGAATCCTATATGCTGAAGATGAACGGAGACTCTCTAAGGCTGTTGTCGATATATTGACCTATCATCATTACACGGTAGATGCTGTCTATGATGGACAGGAAGCATTGGACTATGCTTTGTTGGAAGAGTATGACGGTATCATTCTTGATATTATGATGCCAAAGAAAAGCGGATTGGATGTTTTGAAAGCATTACGAA
>CAYOZT010000195.1:0-1560 GCA_964408545.1 uncultured Oscillospiraceae bacterium
GCGTTGGCCGTCGTGTTGCCCGCGTTGACGTAGTTTGCGAACCAGTACAGCTTACCTGCGTTGTCGATGAGGTAGTAGCCGTTTTGGAGCGTCGGCGCTTCGCACAGGCCGCAGGTGCAGAAGCCGCCGTTTGTGAAATCGTGTGCGGGGGTGACGTGCTTATCTTTCGTGTTGGTGTAGCCGACCTCGATGTCAGAGCAGCCGTCGTTGATCTCCTTATACACGATCTCACCCTTGAAGCCGGGATAGCTCGAGTCGTCGAGCGTCTGCTTCCAGACGGGCTCGCCCTCGGACGTTTTGCCGTTCAGGAGCCATGTGACCGTGCCGTCTTTGAAGTCATCGGCGGTCTTGTAGGTCGTGCCAGCGAGACCGTCTGTCTCTCCCGTGCCGAGGTAGTAGCAGTTTATGATCGTAGCGTACTTGCCCCAGCCGACTACGCTGCCGATATCTGCGCGGCCGCTGACATTGCCGGTATTGTAGCAGTTTTCGACTGTTCCATCGCCGGAAGCGACTACGCCGCCGATGTAACGGTCGCCGCTGATTGCTCCGGTATTGTAGCAGTTTTTGATCACGCCGCCGTAGTTGTGGCCAGCCACGCCGCCGACATACTCCGTGCCGCTGATCGTGCCGCTATTGTGGCATTTTTCAAGCACACCGGACGTGGTATTGTATCCGGCGATGCCGCCGGCACAATTACCCGAATTATTTATCGTCCCCGAGAATGCGCAGTTCGACACCGTGCCCACGTTGTAGCCCACGATACCGCCGGCACGCATTCCGGCGCGGAAGTAGGAGTCCTTGACGGTGACATTTTTCACCGCGCCGTTCTCACCGACATAGCCGAACAGGCCGACGTATTTTTGATTCGTGTTCTCGAAATACAGGCCGGAGATCGTCTTGTCGTTGCCGTCGAAGGTACCGACAAATCGCTTGCTGTCGTTGCCGATGGGCGTCCATGTACGCTCCGGTGTGCCGCTCTTGCTGCCGTCTTCGCCCAGAACATTCGCATTGACGGTGATGTCCGCGGTCAATTTGCCCTTGATCGCCGTTTCGCCGCCGTTGACTTTCTTGGCGAACCAATAGAGCTTGCCGGCGTTGTCGATGAGGTAGTAGCCGTCTTTGTCCTGCACGGGGGCTTCGCAATCGCCGCAGGCGCAGAAGCCGTTTGCGTAGTTGTGTGCCTTGTCGGCGCTGTTGGCGTATGCATACCCGCTGCCGTCGCAATGCGCGACATAGTAGACCGTTGCGCCCGTGAAGTTCGGGAGCGGGTCGGCGTTTGCGCCGAGATTTTGCTTGAAGACGATAGTCGTCTGATCGCCGTTGAGCAGGTAGGCGACCTTGCCCGATTCGAAGTCGGTTTTGTTCATGGCCGTGGCCGTCACGTCGTTGCCGCTAACATTTAAGCCGATGACCTCGCTTGCAGAACCGTCTAGGAAGTAGCAATTGCCGATCGTAGCTTTCATGCAATAGCCGAACACGCCGCTATAATCTCCGCTGACCGCACCGGTGCTATAACAATTCATGACCGTTGCGCTATTGCAACTGCCGACCACGCCGCCG
>CAYOZT010000196.1:0-1558 GCA_964408545.1 uncultured Oscillospiraceae bacterium
GAACAGTTTTCCATTCGAGGCGGGTAGGCAGCGAGGAGGCTATGCAGTTCTGGGGGATTTCCATTCAGGAAGAAAGAGAAATAGTTCTCATTCTTGCGGATAAGGATAAAAAGCTGGATATTATGAAAGCCATCGGCGAAAAGTGCGGTGCGAATTCTCCCGCTCACGGTATGGTCGTTTCACTGCCCGTCGATAACGTAGTCGGACTTAATAAGAGTACTCTGTAAATTAAAATAATCGGAAGGAATGTCCTTCCGATTATTTTTTTGTAAATATCTTTTCTTCAAACAAGCACAACGCCAACTCGCAGGCAAGCATCAAACTGATTATAAAACCTATGACTGTGTAATACTGTGTTCCCAAAAGCAGTGGCATAAGGCTTGTGCCGAGTGCGAAAAAGCATATAAACTCGGATACCGTTTTAAATAACTGCTTTTTCGTGAACATTTTAAGCAGAATGGTTATAAGCAAAAGCAAAGTTAATATCGCCGTCGGAAACGGCCCGAAATTCGCATATCCGAAAGGTAGCAGGCTGAAGTAGGAATAGGTCGTGCGTATTCCGTCTTTGTCCGGCTGTGCGAAATTAAGTACGGCACCAAAAGGCAATATCTCAAGAATGAGTGTCACTGCAATCGGCAGGATAAATAAAAGATTTCTCTTCTTCATTTTAAGCCCCCCGTGTGTATTTTGCAAAGCGGTAGCATATTCCGTCCTCGTTTACTTCACCGATTATGCTTAAGGTGAACTTGCTTTTATCAAACTCGGGGAAATATACATCCGCATCGGGATAACTTTTGTCTATCTCGGTTAAATATATTTCATCTGCTTTATCAAGACATTGAGCGTAAACCGACGCCCCGCCGATTACAAAGCAGTCGCTACCGCACATGTCAAGTGCCTCGTCTAAGCTGCTTGCGACTTCTACCCCTTCGGGATAGCTTATGTCTTTTCGTGAGGATATTACTATGTTTCTTCTTTTCGGTAACGGTCTGCCGATTGATTCATATGTCAGTCGTCCCATAACCACCGTACTTCCCGCAGTGGTAGTGCGAAAATATTTCATATCTTCTTTTAAGTTCCACATAAGCGAGTTGTTTTTTCCCAGCTCGTAATTTTTCCCGACAGCCGCAATCATTTTAATCATAGCGCATCTCCTTTACTGTGCGATGGGAAATACAATCTTTCCCATATGAGAGTAACCTTCAAGCTTTACATCACGGCACTCGGCGGAATTGTCAAACTTAAAGAAGTCGGTAACATCGGGATTCAGCCACAACTTAGGCGCGGGTAAATCCCCTTGCGTGTCGAACCTATGAAGCTGTTCTTTTATGCCGTCAACTTGATTGACATATATGTGCGCGTCTTTTATGCTCCAGTCAAGCGTACCCGGTTTAAGTCCCGTGACCTGTGCCAGCATGTATAATAGCGTTGCGTATTGAGTTACATTAAAAGGAAGCCCTAAAGGAACATCGCAGGAACGCTGGTGTACCCATGCGTTGAGTCTGCCGTCGGTGACATCCCATTCGCTTGACCATACACAAGAGGGAAGCACCGCTGT
>CAYOZT010000197.1:0-1548 GCA_964408545.1 uncultured Oscillospiraceae bacterium
GTCAATCTGTTCCAGTGTACAAATTGACTAACATTTTTGGGGAGTTTATGTGGAAAATGTTTTGCAAATAATTATTTATGCCAATACCATAGTTTCATATAATCTATTCTCCAACCATTCGAGGTCATCTTGATAATACAGTCATAATCTCTGAACTCCTCTTTATCAGGAATTTCAGGGTGACAATAACGAGCAGTAACAGTAATGTTTATTTCTTCCTCTGTTCGGTCAGTGATATTAACAACTATGCTATCCATTAGCGGTGTTGTACCAAGCTGTAACCCTGCACTGTAACATAATTCGCCGTCAACATTTTTATATGGTATAACAATGTTGTTTTCCCCATATTCTGTTATTCCTTGTTCAAGCAGTTTTTGGGTATATTCTTCCGTAAAATAACAATTCAGAAATTCTACAAAACTATCATAGCTTATTCCACTGTATGTAAAAACGTCAAGCATTGGGTCGGCATCTGGATTATCAGTTGGTAATTTTCCAAAATCGGGAAAAACAAACTTACCGCTCATACATTCAAAGTATGTACGCTTTATATAAAACGCTTCATCAAACAAATTTATAATATCTTCATCATTAAAATTGAATGTGGCAAAATCTTTATCTTCACTTAATTTTATATGTTCAGGTTTAGCAAGAGAAAACTCTGACAGTTCATATGTCCTCACTCTTTGTGTTGTAGCTTCAGTAATAGATATTTCAGTTAAATCAGTCTGTATTGTGCTTTCGGAAATAGTAGTTTCCGATAAATCTGATATTATTACGTCTGAATAATCTGAAGTTTCTGCTTTGGATTCTTTTTCAGAAACACTACACGATGTGAGTGCAATTGTCAAAACTACAACAAAAGAACGAGAAAATAAAGATTTCATAAAATTATCCTTTCAATTTTAATTCAATCAACAGTAATTACATACTCAACTTCTGATTTATCAAATCCCATATTTTTATGCGAATATGAGTTATCAAATGTTACACCATATCCTTTGCTTGTTTGTTGTGTACCGGGGTCATAAACAACATATCCATCATCATTAGTGGATTTTGTCACAACAATATAGTGAGTTGGATAAGAACTATTATCATCTTGATTAAGTTTAACAATTACTCCTTCAGGGTGACTGCTTAAATATGATGTTACATTATCAAGAGAAGTTATACTTTCTTTAGTTAATTCAACATTAAAGTAATTCTCTATTTTGCTTTCAACAGTATTGCTATAATCAATAATGTCATATTCAGTAGGCTTAATTGTATAATTCTTAGATGCCATATAAACGGTATATGGATCTGCATACATTTTTCCTTTGTATCCTGTTCTTGAATCTGTAATATCGCTTGCTGTTTTGGCGTTCAGATTATGAAGTACCATTGCAATTGATGTTATTGCACATCCATCATAAGCCAAATTTGACAGAAAATCGCTTTCCAAGTTATATGTATTGAAATCACAATAATCGCCTGACGAATTACTTGTCGAATACCACGTCTTATTCAATCCCTTACCGCTTGAAACATATAAATTGTAATTGG
>CAYOZT010000198.1:0-1544 GCA_964408545.1 uncultured Oscillospiraceae bacterium
TGCCCGTTCGGTCTGATCCAAGAGCTTTTGAACAAGATCCCCTCCCCCAAGCTGAAAAAGAACAAGCTCACACGTGTATTCTCCTATTTTAAGTATGTTTTGCTCGTGGGGCTCGTCATTTTGGTGCCGTTGGCTTATGCGGGCAGATATACTGTCCCCGGCTTTTGTAAGTACATTTGCCCCGACGGTATCCTGCTCGGTGCGTTCGGTCTGCTGAGCAATCCCGAAAATGCGGATATGTTCGGTATGCTCGGGCCGCTGTTTACGTGGAAATTCTGTCTGCTTGTCTGCTTTATCGCCGCGTCGATCTTCATCTACCGCTTTTTCTGCCGTTTCTTCTGCCCGCTCGGCGCGATTTACGGTTTCTTCTGCAAGGTCGCGCTTTTGGGCGTAAAGCTCGACGAGGACAAGTGCGTTTCCTGCGGAAAGTGCGTCGAGCAATGCCAAATGGACATTCACCACGTCGGTGACCATGAATGCATCCATTGCGGCAAGTGTATCGACGTTTGTCCGACCAAAGCGATCCGTTGGAGCGGCTCGAAATTCTTCCTCGCCGACTCCGCCGTCAAAAAAGGCGCATCCGACGAGAAGATCGCCGCCGTGCAAGCGCATAGCGCCAAGCTCGAAAAGCGCAGGAAGGTCTGCCGTATCGTCGCTCCCGTTTTGGCCGCCGTTTTGTTGGTCACGGCGCTGTGGTACTACAATATTTACGACGCCGATACGCAGGTCGACACCCCGAGCGGCTTCGGCTCGGCGGTCGGCGATACGATGTATGAATTCTCCCTGCCGTTGATCGGCTCGGATGAAACATTCACGCTGTCCGAGCACCGTGGTAAGGTCGTTGTGGTCAATTTTTGGGCAAACTGGTGCACCCCTTGCAAGCAAGAGCTTCCGCATTTTAACAAGATCGCTGGTGAATTTGCCGATGAAGTCGTGATCCTCGCCATCTCCACCGACAACAACAAAGCCGATCGCAATCAAGCATTGGCTGTTCTCGAGCAAAACGGTTGGGGAAATCTTCTGTTTGCCTTTGACGAGGGCGACGCCTGTTTCGAGCAATATTTGCAAACGCAGCTCGGGCTGACCGGTGCCCTGCCCGTTACGTTCGTCATCGACGCCGAGGGCGAGATCGTCTATTACAAGGACGGATCCATGAGCGAAGAGGAACTGCTCAGCGCCGTCGCTACCGCTTTGGGATTGGTGTGACCCGATATAGCGAAGCGCCTACCGCAAATCGCGGTAGGCGCTTTTTTGTATCGATCAAACCAATGTCAGCACTTTTTCGTACACGCGGTCGGCGCGCTCGAGAACTGTTTTGACCAGTTCCTCGCCGCGGGCGCGGTAGCGCTCGGCCGCCTCGCGGTCTTTGAGCGAGCCGATGTTGATGAGCACGTTCAGCCACGCACCCTGCACCGCCGCGCGCAACGACAGCGCGGCAACGCCCAAGTCGCTCGCCGCGCTTTCGTTGAAGCGTCCGAGCAGCGACTCGGTCAGCGCGATGGCATCGGCGGCAAGGTGCATCATCTCAAACGGCGTTTCCGTGC
>CAYOZT010000199.1:0-1529 GCA_964408545.1 uncultured Oscillospiraceae bacterium
ATGCGCTTCCGGAGAAAGCTTTACAAGGCTTTTGATTGCGTCAACAAGCGTCTTGCTCGCGTTTTGAATTGTTACAGTCGATGTCATAATTGCCTCCAAGTTTTAAATCAAAATATACCACGCTTTTTGCTTTTCGACCACAATTTCTACATTGAATAAAAAAAGCCGCGCGGAAAGCAAATCACTTTCCGTGCGGCGTGCATAATTCTTAATTCTGCATTGTGAATTGTGAATTGTGCATTGTTACTGTCCCACTTTCGTAAGTCCAGTGTTCGTGTAGCTCACAAGCGCGCTCTTGAGCGCAGAAATCACGCTGTAGTTTGCGTCTTCAGTTGTATTGTCAAAAGTCCAGGCAAAGCCAGGGTTGCGCCGTCCTGCGTATTTCACAACATTGTTCAATGCAACAGATGGCTCTGTCGGAGTGTTTGTAAGTCCAAGTCCCGTGTCGCCTTTTACAGTGTCAAAGTTGTTGTAAGTGGTTCCGCCTGAAACAGTTGTCAAAGTAGAAGGAACTGTGTCGCTTCTGTTGTCAACGATGTAAGCGTCGATGTCGTTGTCGGAAGAAGTCCAGCCGTCGTCCTTGTTTGTCATGTACTGGAACTTCACGCCGTTGTAGCCAAGCTGGAACATCAGGTTGTTGTAAGCCTTGATGATTCCGCCGTTCTCGCCAGAGAATGTTCCTTGACCAGTCGCGTCAGTTCCCTGTTTTGAAGACATCATCGGGTCGTGCGGATTTCTGAAGATGTTCTGCTCTACGAATGCAGAAGCTCCCAAAGTCACGCCGACTCCGTATTTTGCGTTTCCGTCGAAGTAGTTGTTGTAGATGTGGACAGACATTCTTCTGATTCTTGGATGGCGCGAATCTGAATGGTCGAACCAGTTGTGGTGATAAGTCATATAGTTGTCAGCCGATTCCGACAAGCCGCACAAAGAAGATTTTCCAGAATCCCAGAAGTGGTTGTAGCTGAATGTCTGGTATTTTGAGTCGCCCTTAACGTCCAGCGAGCCGTCGCCTTTCGCCTGGTCAGAGTCGCTTCCCGCGTTTCCGTAGAAAATGTCGCAGTTATGCACCCAAGTGTACTGGTTGTCTGTGTCAAGAGAGATTGCATCGTCTTTGTGGCACATAACAGCAAGGTTTGAAAGCTCAATATATCGTGTGGTGCGGCAAAGAATACCAAAGCCCCACAATGTCGCGTCGCTTCCAACGCCTTCAATCGTGAAAACCGTGTTCACTTTTCCAGTTCCCTTAACCTGCAAGCCTTCAGAAGAAGAACCCCAGGCAGATGAAGGGAAGCCCGTTGTCGAGTCAATTCTTCCGATGATTCTGATGTCGAGCGGAGCATTGTCATTGAAAGATGCATATTTGCAGTAGCCGCTGTTGTTTACAATTTCCTGAACGCCGGTGAATGTGATTGTATCGCCTTTCGCGTTTTTGTTTACTTCCAAAGTCACAGTGTTGAAGTTGTCATTTGTCACATAAATCACTTTCGCGTTTGACTTCAAAGTTCCGTCCATATTGTACGCGCCTG
>CAYOZT010000200.1:0-1494 GCA_964408545.1 uncultured Oscillospiraceae bacterium
ATTCTAATTGTATCAAGAGCATCTTTCACTGTCATATTATGAGATACCGTAAGCACAAGCGGATTCATAATACCACCGGCAGTATCTTCGTTATAAGTTAATAATTCACGGATTTCTGATGAAAACTTTTCAGGAAGTTTGTCTAAGTAGATTTGAGTTTCATCTTCCTCCATGTCTCCCAAAACGTCAGCCGCTTCGTCATGCGGAAGTTTTGAAATAAGTCTGGAAGCAAGGGTTTCATCAATATCTCCGAGAATTTCAACTTGTAATTGAGGTGGCAAATATTCGATAACATCGGCAGCTTTTTCTTCATCAAGCAAAACAAAACAAGCCAAGCGCTCTTCCGGCTTTAAATGCTGAAAAATATCTGCAAGATCAGCTTCATGATAAGAATTTAACTCATCACGTAACTGTTGTTTCATTTCATCATTTTCAAGTCGTTCTTGAATTCTGTCGATTGTATTTTCTATATTTGACATCTTTTTCAACCTTTTGGCGAAGCACATCTCACAATACTATTAGTTTTTATTATTAATGCAAAGTACTTCTTTGGAACAAACTGTCGTCCGGCTCGAGCTAGTGAGCTATCTATAGTTTGTAAATTGTAGCGGATAATCGTATTTATCTTCATTTGCACGAAGTAATTTGATTACATCTTGTAAATCATCTTTTGATTTACCTGAAACTCTAACCTGTTCTCCTTGAATAGAAGCTTGAACCTTAAGTTTAGAATCTTTAATATCTGCAACAATTTTCTTTGCTAATTCTTGAGTTAAACCTTTTCTAAGATTATATACTTGACGAACATTTCCGCCCAAAGCGTTTTCCATTGGTTGAGCATCAAGAATTTTGATACTTAAACCACGTTTAACCAGTTTTGATTGAAGAATATCATAGATATTTCTTAATTTCATTTCATCATTGGTTGTTATTGTAATAGTTTTGTCTGCTTCTAAATCAACAGATGAGTTAGAATTTTTCAAATCAAATCTGGATGTAATATCTCTCTTAACTTGATCAATTGCGTTAACTAATTCTTGCTTATCAAATTCAGAAACAACGTCAAAGCTACAGTCTTTTGCCATAATGTATAACTCCTATTTTATTCACACTTTCATCATAGCATGAATACATAAAAAGGAATCTCTATACAAATAATTTTTTTATAAATCGGCAGAATGCGTTTTCATAGCATGGTGGATTTGGCTGTCTTGGAGTTATTGCCATTGGGTAAGGTTGCGCATAAGGTCTGTTTCCAAAATCTTCATAACCTACACCATATTTGCCTTTAAAATTTTGATGAACATTCATCCCTGTACCGTTTGAACCGTACATTCCGTTCATTCCACCAATCATTCCCATTGAATACATATTTACCATAGTACACACCTTTCAGTAGTAGCTTCACATGTATATAAAGTTTTTTTCTTTTCAAAAATTGCGTAAAGCATTAAGTTTTGTAACAAATTTCATACAAACATAGGATGAGATTTT
>CAYOZT010000201.1:0-1480 GCA_964408545.1 uncultured Oscillospiraceae bacterium
GCCGAAAGGCGGGGGATGCTTTGCGCTCTTTTTGGGGGCGTTTTCATAACAAAATCAGGGGCATCTACCAAGTAGCCGTTAATATGTGTTGCATCCTTTCTTACTTCATCCGAAACGATGAATTTCGTCTTTCGTTCAACTCGGCTGATGCAAACAATAACACAATGGACATGAGCCTTGATGTGGGCTTCACTATCCCACTGGAATGTTCGATATGCAAAATTGATATAAACCCCATTCGACAGCAACGGCTCCCATAAAGGTCGAACCTGTTCCCCTTGAGTGATTGAATTGGTCGAAACAAAAGCTGCTTCAATATTGGTTCCCTTGATATAGTCTGCTGCCTTTTTATACCAACAAGCTACATAATCCAATTTCCCGACTGTATTATCTGTACCGAACACCCGCTCTTTATCCGACTTTTGTTGTTCGGCAACACTTTTTATCGAGCTTCCAACAAACGGCGGATTACCCATAATATAAGACAGCTTATGCTTAGGTACAACAGATTCCCAATCAACCAGAAGGGCATTCCCCATGATAATGTTTACATTGGTTTTCAGGGGCAGGAAGTCCAAGTGCATCAGCACAATGTCTTCCGTTTCCTTCATCATTTGGGACTCTGCAATCCATAGGGCGGTTTTGGCGACATCCGCAGCAAAGTCATTGATTTCAATACCATAGAACTGAGAAATGGAAACCTTAATCGGATTCCATGTGGTATCGCCAAAGGCTACCTGACCGCCTTGCAGCTCCCGCAGGACATCATTTTCCAGCCGACGCAGAGAAACATAAGTCTCCGTCAAAAAGTTGCCAGAGCCACAGGCAGGGTCTAAGAATGTCAGGCTGGCCAGCTTATCCTGAAACTCGTTCAGTTTCCGCTTTTGGGTCTTCTGCACGCCGATTTTCAGGATTTCCGCAAATTCGGCTTTCAGATCGTCAAGGAAAAGCGGGTCAATGACCTTATGGATATTCTCAATACTGGTATAGTGCATACCCCCGCTGCGTCGGGTATCGGGGTTCAGGGTGCTTTCAAACACAGCACCGAAAATTGTCGGGGAAATTTCCCGCCAGTTGAACCGTGCCGACTCGATAAGGGTATCCTTAATTTCCTGTGTGATTTTTGGAATAATCACATCTTCCTTTGCGAACAGGCCACCATTGACATAGGGGAACCGCTCCAGCTCGTCCGACAGGTACATATCTGGCCGTTCGCACAGTGGGGTATCCAGCACCTTGAAAAGCTGAATGAGTGCCTGTCTCATATCCTTCGGCTCATACTGTTGCAGGTACTTGCTGAAAGCATCTTTTTCATCGAACAGGCCAGCATCCTCAGCATACAGGCAGAAGACCAGCCGAACGCAGAGGATATTCAGATTTTCAAGGGTTTCCTTATCATCGGGGTGGTGGTACTGTTTCAGAAAAGCATCATAAATCCTGCCGACAAGGGAACCTGCCTCCTGTGACAGCTCCACTTCTC
>CAYOZT010000202.1:0-1468 GCA_964408545.1 uncultured Oscillospiraceae bacterium
CTCGTAACTTGTATGGATTGTTCGTTTATACAGGAAATAGCGGAATATCCGTTGATTTTAATCGATTTCTTGCTTTGGCATTATCGGCTTTCGGGCGATAGAGAATACTTGCGTGAAAATTATAAAAAAGCGATTCGAGTAATGGAAAGTTATCGCAAACTTTACGAAAAAGACGGATTGCTTTGCGATATCGACAAATGGTGCGTGGTAGAATGGCCGCAAAATTATCGAGACGGCTATGCGGTAGAGCTTCCGCAAGATAAAATTTGCTCGGAACCGCACGTTTCTATAAACGCCTATTATCTGCGAGCCGTTCGCGTTATGAACGAAATTGCGAAAAATATCGGTGAAAAGCCTTATCGTAACGAAAAAATGCTTTTCGAACGGTTTGTCGCCGCTTTTTACGATAATGAAAAACATCTTTTTTA
Source organism: uncultured Oscillospiraceae bacterium (assembly GCA_964408545.1). Lineage (GTDB taxonomy): Bacteria > Bacillota > Clostridia > Oscillospirales > Oscillospiraceae > Faecousia. The sequence goes on from CAYOZT010000202.1 coordinate 429, forward strand.
CGACGGTACGCAGCATAGACACATAAGCTTAATCGGAAATTGTTTTCCGTATGCTTATTCGATTGTGCCCGATGAGATTTTTGAAAAAACGTTTCTTTCGTTGTTGGAGAAAAAAGGGTACGATAAAATGTGCTTATTTACGACGTTTCCCGTGCTTTGCGGTTTGGCGCGAAGGGACGAAAAAAATCGAATAAAGGATATTTTGTTAGACGAGGGAATGTGGAAACGTATGCTTATAGAGGGCGCGACGACGACTTTCGAGGGCTGGGGAAAGGATACGAAGTGGAATACGTCTTTATTCCATTTGACGATGACATACGCTTTGGTGTTCCTTTCCGATATCGATTTGAAAAAAATATTTCAGTAGGAGATTACAATATGCAAATGACTTTTCGTTGGTACGGCGAAGGGAACGACCGTATCAAATTATCGGATATAAAGCAGATACCCGGTGTCACGGGAATCGTTTGGGCTTTGCATGACAAAATGCCCGGCGAGGTGTGGGAAGAAAACGAAATTGCCGAGGTAAAACGGCAATGCGACGAATACGGCTTTAATATCGACGTGGTAGAATCGGTAAACGTGCACGACGATATAAAAATCGGTTTACCTACGCGGGATAAATACATAGACAATTACAAACAGACAATTCGCAATCTGTCTAAATTCGGCGTAAAGGTAATTTGTTATAACTTTATGCCTATTTTCGATTGGACGCGGAGCGATCTGTTCCACCCCGTCGGCGACGGCTCGACGGCGTTGTTTTACGAAAAGAATATGATTCAAGACGATTACAACGCAATGGCAAAGTATATTCTCGATTTCACGGAAAAATATAATATGTCTTTCCCGGGGTGGGAACCGGAGCGTATGGCGAAACTCGATGAGCTTTTTAAGGCGTACGAGGGAGTGACGAAAGAAAAACTTTGGGGAAACCTAAAATATTTTTTGGAAGCGATTATGCCTACGTGCAGAGAGTGCGATGTCAAAATGGCGATCCATATGGACGATCCGCCTTGGGATATTTTCGGGTTGCCTCG
>CAYOZT010000203.1:0-1449 GCA_964408545.1 uncultured Oscillospiraceae bacterium
CTGGCAAAGGGAGGATCGATATACACCAGATCCACCTGAATGCCCTGCTCTTTCAGATAGGCGCAGGCAGAAATGCACTCCCCACGGATGATCATGTTGCCATCGGCATTTTTGCCCACAGTTTCCTGCTTTTCCATTTCGTATAGGGGCATTCCCCGCTGGAGGGTCATGGATACCTCATCTGCGCCCTTGTAGCGCAGGATTCGATTAAAATTCCCCAATACCGCCTGGCCCTCCACCGGCTCGGGAATAAAGGGGATATATTTAATGGGCATTTGCATCTGCCTCCGTTGTTCGTTTTCTCCGAACCTCGTCTAACGCAACAGCGAATCCGAACAAAGACAACGGCTCTGCAGACACCTGATCCTGCATGTAGCTATTTCGATATTCCTCGAATGAATGATTGTGAACAAAAATGCAGTCACTAACAGATAGCATGGAATCAGTTTCCTTGTACTCTTCCTCAACTTCTGCTTTTAGTTCTTCCGACAATTTTTCGTACAAGTCTAGCAAATTGTGGGTTTGAGGTGCAGGGATGCCATTTTCTTCTTCATAGAAGTACTTAAGATACAGCTCGCATGAAAAAGCTAAATTTGCTATACATGGACGGATATACTTCCTCATGTCAGCTTTGTTTCGGGCACATATATTTACCAAATTTTCTCCAGCCTGTAAATAACCATCCGCTGTGTTCAACAATGTAGTCTTGCTCATAATTATACCTCCTCAAAAAATGTGCATTTTTCTCATATGTCAGCCGGAGCCGTTCGGCTTCCGGCAGAGTATCCTCCGAATACAAGTGATCAAACCGATCAAAGCCAAAAACTTTATTATTCTGCTGAATGAATTGACCATGTATCCAATTAAATTCGTTGAGGTACATTCCGAAGAAGCATACCATTGATTCCGTGCCCACTCGATTATTTTGTAAAACGTGATTTCCCTTCACCGCTACGCCTATTCAGCAGGGATCAAGTCCATAATATCTCCGATGTTGACATCCAGAACTGTGCAAATCTTCATCAGCACAGTCAAGGACACGTCCTCATCTTTAAGGAGTTTTATTGGGTGCAATACCGGCCTTTTCTCTCAGGTGCACCGCTGTCATGTCTTTATCGATCAACAATTTCCAAATTTCTAGGGAATCGCCATTGGCCATCCCTCCACATACTTTCCTTTATTATATGGCATCGGACTTGATATTGCAATCAAAAATCCCAATATGATGCGATTTCCGCCAGATTCTTTTCTCTGCTTGCCCCAATGCGGCATCTTCAACCGTCTGGCAGTAGCTAACAAAATAAACAAGAAAAGCCCTTTGGCGGAAGTACGAATGCACGACCACCAAAGGGCTTGCTTATTTGTGATTATTTAGAAATGCTATGTCACAAACAGAATGATCACATCCACAATTCCATTTCTCCGGAGTCGGAAAAACCGAACTTTTCA
>CAYOZT010000204.1:0-1448 GCA_964408545.1 uncultured Oscillospiraceae bacterium
TCATTGATGCTTCCAAAGGCTTTATCAAAGAGGGTAAAAACAATAAACTCCGTGCTTCCGACATTAAGAGAATTGCCGATACCTTTATCAAGCGTGAAAGTATCCCGAAATTCTCCCGTGTTGTCAGCCGTGAAGAAATCCGCAACAACGAATATAACCTGAACATTCCTCGTTATGTGGACTCCTCCGAAGCGGCAGAACATTGGGATGTGTATGCTTCTATGTTCGGTGGTATTCCTACTGCGGAAATCGACGAACTGAACGAGTTTTGGACTGCTTTCCCGAACCTCAAAAAAGCACTCTTTACCAGCCTGTCCGGCAGGCAGGCCGAGAGCGATATTCCTTATGTGAATGTAGCGGTAGAAAATATCAAAGAAGCCATTAAGAACAATGCCGATGTTGTCGGATTTGAAAACGCTTTTAATGCGGCGTTTGACTCTTTCCCTGCATACTTGAAAGCAGAACTGATTGAGAAAATGGACAGCCTTGAAATCTCCAAAACAGAGTCCGTTTTGAGTGCCGATATTTTCGAGAGATTGCAGAATATCCCGTTGATTGACAAGTATGCGGCTTTCCAACTGCTTGACGATGAATGGACAAGCGTAGCAATCGACCTTGAAGTTATCCAAACCGAAGGCTTTGCGGCAACAAAGAAAGTCGATCCGAACCTTGTAACAAAGAAGAAAGACGGCAAAGACCAAGAAGTTCAGGAAGGTTGGGTTGGACATATTATCCCGTTTGAGTTGGTACAGTCCACTATCTTGAAGAACGAATATGACGAACTTTCGGCTCTTGAAAGCCGCCTTGCAGAGTTCCCGTCTGAGTATGAGAGCATTCTCGACTCTTTGACAGAGGACGAAAAAGAAAGTGCAGGCAGCGTGTTGACCGATGAGGGCGATGCCTTTGTCCCGAAAGAACTTACAAAGAAAATCAAGGAACTGAAAAAGGACTATGCACCCGAAAGCGTTGAACTCCGTAAGAAGTTGGAAAGCGTAGAAGCACTTATCAAAGACGAAAAGGAAGTTAAGGCTCAAATCAAGAGCAAGAGTGCCGAACTGCAAGCCAAGACAAAAACGACTATTGAAAACCTGACCGACGAGCAGGCAATCGAATTGCTTGAAAAGAAATGGATCAGTCCTTTGACTTCAAACCTTCACAAACTGCCTGACGGCATTGTTGACGGCTTGGTAGCTAAAATTCAGGCACTTCAAAATAAGTATGCAACAACATTCTTTGAGGTTGAACAGCAGATCAAGGACACCGAAGATGAACTTTCCGCAATGATTGACGAGCTTGACGGCAATGAGTTTGATATGTTCGGTCTTGCAGAATTTAAGAAATTGCTTGGCCTGTCTGCCGACAGGCAGGAGGTAGTGCAATTTGACGAATAAAACAGACACTCCGGCAATTCGTTTCAAGGGTTTTAATGACCTGCCTGCCGGCAGGCA
>CAYOZT010000205.1:0-1446 GCA_964408545.1 uncultured Oscillospiraceae bacterium
ACAGACGGTCTGACTTTCATAATTTTTTGTTCCTCCGATATTATTTGAACTTTTAGTTTTTTGCTTGAATTTTTACGACTTGCTGCGCCAAACGATTCTGCCTTTAGATAAGTCGTAAGGACTCATCTCGAGCTTAACCGAGTCGCCCGGAATAATCTTAATATAATTCATTCTAAGTTTTCCGGAAATATACGCGGTTATTACGAAACCGTTTGATAATTTCACCTTAAACGTCGCATTCGGCAAGGCTTCTAAAATAACGCCTTCAGCCTCGATAACGTCGCTTTTTGACACAATCAATTCCTCCGTTTTATTTATAGCGTTAAAATTTCAACACCGTTATCGGTAACGGCGACGGTGTTTTCGTAATGACAAGACGGCAAACCGTCCGACGTAACACACTTCCAGCCGTCGATATCGACGTGATAATCACCCATGTTTATCATAGGTTCGATCGCTAAGGTCATACCGCGTCTGATTCTAACGCCTACGCCCTTTTTACCGTAATTCGGGACTTGCGGATCTTCGTGAAGATGTCTGCCGACACCGTGTCCGACCATATCTCTGACAACGGAAAACCCGTTATCTTCCGCGTGTTTTTGCACCGCGTAGCCTATATCGCCTATCGCGCCGCCTACCGAAATCGCCTCGACTCCTTTGAAAAAGCACTCTTTCGTGACTTCGATAAGTCTTAGTTTTTCGGACGAACATTTGCCGACGGGGAAAGTTCTTGCCGCGTCGGAATGGTATCCGTCCAAAACGCAACCGGTATCGATACTGACTATCTCGCCTTCCTCCAGTACCCTATCGGAAGGAAAACCGTGTACGACTTGTTCGTCGATAGATACGCAAATTGTTCCGGGAAAACCGCCGTATCCCAAAAAGTTGGGTTTTGCGCCGCGCGCTTCGATATATTCGAAAGCGAAACGGTCAAGTTCTTTGGTCGTTATTCCCACGCGAATTTTTTCTTCGAGAAGCTTTAACATATCGCCGACTATTCGGCACGAAGCCTTTATCTTCTCGATTTCTTGTGGAGTTTTAATATAAATCATTGCAGCACCTTGACTATTTCGTCAAAAACGTCGGTAACGGGTTTATCGCCGTTAACTTCCTTTAACAGTCCGCATTTTTTATAATAGTCGATAAGCGGTGCCGTTTTAGCCGTATAAACGTCAAGCCTTTGTTGTACCGTTTCGCAAGTATCGTCGGCGCGCTGAATTAATTCGGCGCCGCATTTTGCGCAAGTCGATACGTTTCCTAAGAAGTCTACGTGATAGGATTCACCGCACTTAGAGCAAACTCTTCTGCCGGTAAGTCTTTTCATGAGCCTGTCTAAAGGGATAACGATGTCAATAACCGCGTCGACTTTGGAAAAAGTTGCCAAAGCCTCTGCTTGCGCGACATCTCTCGGAAACCCGTCGAGGATAAAACCGTTTTTGCAATCGT
>CAYOZT010000206.1:0-1438 GCA_964408545.1 uncultured Oscillospiraceae bacterium
CTTCAAGCATTGATTTAATTTGGGCTTTCATTTGAGATTTTAAGGATTCATTGTTAAGAACTTCAACACCTTTGTCATAAGCTTTATCTTTTGAGCCACTCCATCCTTTGCCTCGTTCATAAATTTGCCCGCCATTATCATATCCGTCAATTTCAGAATAATCAATTGCAGTCGGATCGATTGCATATTCTGCACCTTTTGTTTCTGTAAATTTCTTTTCAGCAGCTATTTCATATTCTTTAGTTTTTTGATTAACAATAGCTTCTTTTGGACTTTCTGTAGAAATAGAGTTGATTAAAGATTCAATCGCATTATTCAATACTTCTCCATCAGAAAAAGTTTTTAAAACGGCATCAATTTGTGCATCAGAAGAAAGAGTTCTTCCATTTAATTTGAAGACAATACCGTTATTTAGAGCCTGTGTTAAGAATTCTCTAGCAGCTTCTTTTAATGTTTCTAAATCATTTTCATCAATATAAGCGCCCAAGTTTCCAAAAGCTTCTCTGTAAGCATTCGTTGCGCTTTCCATTTTTTCAGCAGGAGATTGATTCATTACGTTATCTAAATACGCTTTTAAATCTGTTTCCAGCTCATCTCCCGTGTATGTTTTAATAAATTCATTTGCAAAACTTTCTAATTTTTTACCAAGAGCTGTTGCTATTGATTTTGCTAAGTCAGCAGGCATTTCTGAATCAGCGTTTTGCGCAGTAGCAATGTATTCGTTAATATAATTGTCAAGTACTCTTGATTTAATTTCTTTCTTTTCATTCTCAGCTTTTTTTGCTAAAGCTTCCGGTGTGTTATTAAGGATATTGTTTTTAATTTCTTCATATTTAGCAGGGAGAGCTGCTTTAAAATCAGCAACCATGTCGCCGGTTCCTGAGTAGTTAGCAACGAATTCTGTAGCAAAATCTCTTAATTCAGCCATACATTGTGATGCGTATTGAGCGTTAGTTCCGGTAAAATCTTTTGCAATAGTAGCTTGGAGTTCATTTAAAGCTTCTTGTATTTGTGTTTTTTGTTCAAAGTCAGCAAATTCTTCTTCCGTAATAATATTATCTTTATTAGTATCTATGGTAGAAAGCTCAAGAGTGTCACACTCTTCTCTTTTTAATAAAGCATCAAACTCTTCTGCTGAAATTTTGCCATCTTTGTTTGTGTCAAAATCTTCAAATGTAAGTTTTTTCCCGTTGATTGTTAAACTTCCGAATACATTTAATCCGTCTAATCCCATTTTTTTCTCCTTTTTCCTTTTTATTAAGTTGCAATTGATAGTATTTTGTGAATAGTTATCTGTGCAACATAATAGTAATTATGTTGCACAATTTTGTTATGAAAAATTGTGCAAAAACTCTTTTAAATGCTGAATTTCAACTGCTGATCAATTTCTTATTTTTTAATTTGTGCATTTCTTTCTTTTTTGTTGCGAGGAAAAAAG
>CAYOZT010000207.1:0-1435 GCA_964408545.1 uncultured Oscillospiraceae bacterium
TGTGCATCGAATGTATTGTTCGGTGCACATTTTTTTGTATTTTTGATAAGATTTTTTCAACGTTTGCCTTCGTTTTTATCGTTCTTTTTGCAAGTTTTTCCGCTTTTTCTTTCACGTTTTTGTGTGTTTTTTTTCAAATTTTTCACGGCGGCATTCCCCCCTACTGCAACAAGCGGCCGAGGCGGTTCATCATGTCCGTTTTGTGTTCAATCAGAGAATGTGCATAGCGGTTTAGCGTAATCGTTGCGTTTTTGTGCCCAAGCAGTTCGGAAAGCGTTTTCACATCCATGCCGCATTCTATCGCACGCGTGGCAAAAGTATGACGCAGCGAGTGAAATCCCTTGTGCGGAAGCCTCAGTTTTTTAAGCATCAGTTCAAACGTTCGTTGGTAAGAGCGCACAAAAACCGGCTTGTTGCCATCGGCAACCACAAATTCACAACGAGAACGCTTTTTCAAGCTTTTAAGTAGTGGCAAAAGTTGTTTTGGCAAAGGTATCACACGCCGCGAATGCACCGTTTTGGGAGTGTCGATGGCGCGCGTGCGATTGGGGCCGTCGTGGTCGTCGTGACAAGTTTTTGTAACGAAAAGCAGGCCTTTGGAAAAGTCGATGTCTCCCCAAGTGAGCGCAAGAAGTTCGCCAATGCGCAAGCCTGTATAAAGGCACAGCACCACGCCAAACAATTTGTCCTTTTTACTGTTTAATACATATTGCTCGATTTTCTTTTGCTCGAAAACGGAAAAGCACTCAACTTGCTTCTCAACTATTTTTGGGCGTTTTATTTTGTTTGCAACATATTCCGATGTTAGACCGATGGCAAAAGCTGTTTTTAGTGAGTTTTGCAAAACGGATATAACCATATTGACGGAATTGGACGAAAGTCCTTTGCCCGTTTTACGGTTGCCGTGTGCCAAAAGTTGCGAAACGAATTTTTGCATATCCAAAACGGAAATTTGTGTAAGTTCGCGGTCGCCCAGATACGAAATAATGTGTAACTTGCACGTTTGTACGTACCGTTGGTAGGTGCGCAACTTGTTGGACGGTTTCACATAGTTTTCCAACCAATATTCTAGCCAAGTTTTGTAGTTCATCGTTCGTACTCCTTGTTTTGGAAAAAGAATAATAAACATTTGGCGGGTTTGTCAAAAAAATGTGCGTGATGCAACTGCGTCAGCGGCAAAAGCAGGTATAATCGCACCTACAAACGTGTAAAATAGTTAGCGTTTGTGTTATCCAAAACGCCAGTTTTGCCAATTTGCAATTTTTCCGTTCAAGCGGCACGTAACGCCACAAGAAAACAGTGTTTCTTTTTGCAAAACAGCAATAAAAAATTTCAAAAACCCTCTTGACGAACGGAAGTTTTGCGTGTAAACTCTACTTGTAGATTAGAGTTTTGGAGGTCGAATTTTGAAAGAAGAACTACTTTCCATAGGAAA
>CAYOZT010000208.1:0-1422 GCA_964408545.1 uncultured Oscillospiraceae bacterium
ATGCCATCATTGAAACTTCTGCTCCCATTGAGAAATCCGATGTAGCAGATGCCATTACCCGCATTGCAGGAAATATATCTGCAGACATTGTTATCGTTCCCCAGGATGCTCACCTTGCCCGGAATCAGGCAGAAACCATCCGCTGTGGTGACAATGGCATTTTCAAGGGCGTGCCTGTGACTGCTGAACAGCAGACACTCTCCGACATTGCCCATGCCATCTATGATGTTTGGCCGTATGATGGAAAATACATCAAAGACGGCGAAAAGCTGGTTATCTGCCAGAGCAACGCAAAAACACAGCATCTCCGTGAGGTCTATCCCACCGCCACAATCAATCCGCTCGGTGACTGGACCGGCGGCACTGATGTTGATACTGGGGCTACCAACCGCAAGCTGGGCAGTGATATGGCAGACTCCGTCACAGGTGGCGGACTCCATGGCAAAGACCTATCCAAAGCGGATGTATCCGTCAATATTTATGCCTGGCTCAAAGCGCAGCTCACCGGCAAGCCTGTGGAACTGTGCTGTGCCATTGGGGATGATACCGTGGACGGCATCCCGTATTCCGAAATCGTAGAAACAGCGAGAGAATATATCAAATCCGTGGGTGGATTTGAAAAGTTCGCTGAGTGGGGTTTGGTATGATTATTGAGAAAAAGAACACGGCAGACCTTCTGCCTGCGGACTACAATCCCCGCAAAGATCTGAAACCCGGTGATGCAGAATACGAAAAATTAAAACGCTCCATTGAGCAGTTCGGCTATGTGGAACCCGTCATCTGGAATAAGGCTACCGGTCGTGTGGTGGGTGGTCACCAGCGGCTGAAAGTCTTGCAGGATATGGGGCTGACTGAAGTTGACTGTGTTGTGGTGGAATTGACCGAGGAAAAGGAAAAAGCCCTCAACATCGCCCTGAACAAAATCTCCGGCGATTGGGACAAGGACAAGCTGGCTCTGCTCATTGCCGATCTGCAAGGTGCCGATTTCGATGTTTCCCTCACCGGCTTCGAGCCTGCTGAAATCGATGACTTGTTCAAGGATACCCTAAAGGACGGCATCAAAGAGGATGATTTCGATGTAGGCGCAGAACTGGAAAAGCCCACCATGACCAAGCCCGGTGACATCTGGACGCTGGGACGGCATCGGCTCATCTGCGGTGACAGCACAAAGACTGAAACCTATGACCTGCTCATGGGCAGCACCAGGGCAAACCTGGTTATCACCGACCCTCCGTATAACGTGAATTATGAAGGTTCGGCAGGCAAAATCAAGAATGACAACATGGCAGACGATGCCTTTTATAGTTTCCTCCTGGATGCGTATACCCAGATGCACGCTGCTATGGCGGATGATGCGTCCATTTATGTGTTCCACGCTGACACCGAGGGGCTGAATTTCCGCAGGGCTTTTGCCGATGCGGG
>CAYOZT010000209.1:0-1411 GCA_964408545.1 uncultured Oscillospiraceae bacterium
GAACTCGCGACATTTGCCTTGGCAAGGCAACGCTCTACCACTGAGCCATTCCCGCTTATAAAAACAAGAGATAGAATGGTGGGAACTACAGGGCTCGAACCTGTGACCCTCTGCTTGTAAGGCAGATGCTCTCCCAACTGAGCTAAGCTCCCGTCTCTCTCTTGTTTGCTGATATATAATATCAAAATCTAAAATAAAAATCAAGTGTTTTTATGGCATTTTTTCATTTTTTTTGAAAAAATTTTTTTTTATATATTTTATGCCAAAACGGTGGTCAAAGTTGCATAAAAACGGCTTAAAATTATATATTTTTATTGAATTGCGTTGCTTTTTATGTTAAAATGTTTTTGCTTAAAAATAAATAAAGGTGAAAAAATATGTTTAGAATCGGGGTAGACGTCGGTGGAATGAGCATTAAAGCAGGGCTTGTTGACGACAACGGTAAAATTATATACAAGCAAGTTTGCAAAACGGCAAAGTCTAGCGACGAGTGTATTAATGATATAAAAAACTTAATAAACAACATTTTAATTGCAAACAATCTTTCGAAAAGCGATATAGTCGGCGTCGGTTTTGGTTTTCCCGGGACGGTTACAAGTCAAACGGGCATCGTGGACTTTTTGCCTAATATGAATTGGCGAGGCGTTGACTTTGTCGGCAGTATGAAAGATTTGGGTATACCCGTAAAAATTTCAAACGACGCCAACGTTGCCACTTTGGGCGAAGCAAAATTCGGTGGCGCAAAAGGTTACGACAACGTCGTTATGTTGACGCTGGGAACTGGCGTCGGTGGGGGCGTTGTTATAGACGGCAAACTTTTCGAAGGTTGGCAAAGCAAGGGCACGGAACTCGGACACACGACGCTTGTTTTAGGTGGCGAACCGTGTGGCTGTGGTAGGCGTGGTTGTGTGGAAGCGTACGTTTCTGCAACTGCACTGATAAGAGATACCCGCCGTGCAATGGAAAAAAACAAAGATACGTTGCTCTGGAAAATTTGCGACAATTCTTTGGAAAACGTTGACGGAATAAAACTTTTTGAAGCGATGGACTTGGGCGACGCCGTCGCAAAAAGCGTGTACGCTCGTTATATCGAATATCTTTCCGAAAGCATAATGAATTTATGTAATATTTTTAGGCCTCAAATAGTACTTTTAGGTGGTGGAATAAGCGCACAAGGAGAAAAACTTACAAAGCCGATAAAAGAGTATTGCGAAAAATATTCTTACGGATATAAAGATGCGCCCGTACCCGAAATTCGTGTGGCAACCAACGGTAACGATGCGGGTATCATCGGCTCTGCGTCTTTGTTCTTTTAATTGTTTGTAATCATAAAATACACTTAAAAACAAATTAAAATTACGGCACGACTAAAAAAATCGTCGCCGTTTTTCTTTACCGAAACAAGCCTTGG
>CAYOZT010000210.1:0-1410 GCA_964408545.1 uncultured Oscillospiraceae bacterium
AATTCAGAGTTTCCAAGAGTACCGATTGTAGCCATACACTCTTTTCTAACCATTCTCATTTCACCTGAAGGTAATTTAACAGTTACATAGTTTCCTTCTTTAGCCATAACTTGTGCAAAGTTACCAGCTGAACGAACCATTTTACCGCCTCTTCCAGGGATTAATTCAAGGTTGTGTACAATTGTACCAAGTGGAATCAATTCCAATGGTAATGCATTACCTGTTTGGATAGGTGCTTCCGGACCACTAACGATTACATCGCCAACATTTAGTCCTTCCGGAGTTAAGATATATCTTTTTTCACCGTCTGCATAGAAAACTAATGAAATTCTAACATTTCTGTTTGGATCATATTCAATAGTTTTAACTGTTGCAGGTACACCGAACTTTTCTCTTTTGAAGTCGATAACACGGTAAGATTGTTTTACCCCGCCACCTTTATGTCTGCAAGTAATTCTACCGGTATTGTTTCTACCAGAAGTTTTGCTTATTTTCTTCAATAAAGATTTTTCAGGAGTTGATGTAGTGATTTCTTGATAATCACTTTTTGTCATACCTCTTTGTCCCGGAGATGTCGGATTAATTTTACGAATTGCCATTTTTTTCTCCTATTTCTATCTTTTAATTTTGTTTCGTAATTTCATCTAATTGAAAATTGAAAACTGAAAATGGAAAATTATTACATATTTTTCTATTTCAATTTCACTTTTCTTTTATACTATTAAATAGCTGTTAGTTCTTCGATTGGATCACCTTCAATAGTTACGATTGCTTTTTTAGAAGAATCTGTTCTACCAAATTTGTAACCCATTCTTTTTTCGTGTGATGGCATATAAACTGTTCTTACTTTTTTAACTTTTCTTCCTGGGAAAGCTAATTCTACAGCTTGAGCAATTTCAACTTTTGTAGCATCCATGTTAACTTCAAAAGTATATTGACCCAAAGTGGTTGCCATCATTGATTTTTCTGTAATAATCGGACGTTTAATAACGTCGTATAATTTTTCTACGTTTGTTCTATCTTTACTCATTATTGCAACCTTTCTGTAATATCATTAACAGCTTTTTCAGTCATAACAACGAAATCTGCTTCTAGTAAGTCTTTTACGTTTAAGTTTGTAGGAAGTAACAATTTTACTGAAGGGATGTTACCAGCTGCTAAACTCAAATTTTTATTTTCTTCAGCCATTGTATCAGCAATAACAAGAATTTTTCCTGATAATTCTAATGATTTGATGATACCAGCCATTAATTTTGTTTTTGGTTCTGTAATAGCTGAGAAGTCTTTTACAACAACGATTTGTTCTTCTCTAGCTGAAAGTGCAGATTTTAGAGCTAACTTTCTAGCTTTTTGAGGCATATTGATTTCAAAACTTCTAGGTTTTGGTCCAAATACAACACCACCACCAAC
>CAYOZT010000211.1:0-1394 GCA_964408545.1 uncultured Oscillospiraceae bacterium
CACCTTCCTCGTCAGAGGAAGGCACTGGTGGTATCGGCTTCGCCGATGATTAAAATACTCGCCTGCGGCGAGACAACCCCTCAGTCAGCCTGCTCGGCTGACAGCTCCCCTTACACAGGGGAGCCTTTGGAGGTAGTCGTTTCTTGGTGCCACTGACCGGGGGATTGCCACGGCCATAAATGGCCTGCAATGACACCAATTTGGAAGAAGCCACTGGTGGTATCGGCTGGCGCCGATAATATTAAAAAAAGGAGCGTTAAATATGCGAGCGGTGCTGACCCGTGTCAAATCGGCACAGGTGGATATTGACGGTGTGACCGTCGGAAAAATCGGCAAGGGCTTTTTGATCCTGCTGGGCGTTGGCCCGGAGGACACGGAGGCGCAAAGCCGGTACTTATGTGAAAAAGCCCTGGGACTGCGGGTCTTTGAGGACGAAAACGGAAAAATGAATTTGGGGCTGGATGAAGTGGGCGGTCAGGTGCTGGTCGTCAGCCAATTCACCCTTTACGGCAACTGCCGCAAGGGTCGCCGTCCCAGCTTCACCCAGGCCGCGCCTCCGGCGCTGGGAAATGCGCTCTACGAGCATTTCCTCTCCTGCTGTGCGGAGCTTGGCTATCCGCCTGAGCACGGCATTTTCGGTGCGGATATGCTGGTCACTTCGGAAAACGACGGGCCGGTGACCCTGATATTGGACACCGACCAATTAATGGATACACCAAGGAGATGAGTTTATGCAAGTCATGACACTGGTACTGGGCAACTACGAAACCAACTGCTACCTGCTGTGGCAGGAGGGGCGGGACGACTGCCTGATCATTGACCCGGGCTTCGAGCCAAAGCGCGTGCTGGAGCAGGTAAAGGCGCTCAACAAACAGGTCGCTGCCATTTTGCTGACCCACGGTCACTTCGACCATGTGGGCGGCGTGCGTGAGATCTTTGCGAAAACGGATTGCGACATCTACCTCTGCCCGGACGACTGCACCATGCCAGAAAGCATGACCGCCGGCCCCCTGTGCTACACCCATGCCTATCAGGACGGGGACATTCTCTCCCTTGCCGGGCTGGAACTTCATGTACTCCACACACCCGGTCACACCCCGGGCTCCGTGTGCCTGCAATGCGGCGATGTGCTCTTTTCCGGCGATACGCTGTTTGCCGGCTCCTGTGGCCGGACGGATCTGCCCGGCGGAAATTGGGATTCGCTTTGTGACTCTCTTGCCCGGCTGAAAGTCCTGCCGGATGAGCTGACTGTCTATCCCGGCCACGGGGAAATGACCCGTATTGCCGATGAAAAGGCATACAATCCCTATCTGAGGTAATACTATGGAATTGAAACTGATCGGTCACGACTGCCTGTATCAGGTGGAGCAGCTTCAGCAAGCCCTGTTTGGGGT
>CAYOZT010000212.1:0-1392 GCA_964408545.1 uncultured Oscillospiraceae bacterium
GCTGTCCGTCCCCGTGGAGCTGTTCGTCGAAGCAGGCATCACGGACGGCGATCTCGTGCAGCTCACGGCAGAAGAAGGAAAAATCGTCATCACAGCCGAACCCGACACAACTAACTTTGTATGCGACGGCATCTGCGAGGATTGCCCGATCAATGAAAACTGTAAAGATTGCGAGGTGCTTTGATATATGGCCAAATTACTCCGAATCCTCGGCAAGAGAGGACGAATCACCATCCCCTATGAGATCAGACAAAAGGTAGGCTTCGCCTATAACGATGTCCTGTCCTTCACCGAGGGCAACGACGGCAGAACCGTCATCGTCCGCAGAGAGCGCATTTGTGACTGCGAAAAGGCAAAACCGACGAAAAAGGACGATGAGGTCACCCTCTTTGATTTTCTGAACGGCCTCTCTCCCGAACAGCAACGAGCCGCCCTTGTGCATCTGTCCGTGATGTGGGCAGAACGGCAAGGCGGTGCTGCTATGACCTCTTGAAAGCGAGGTGATGACAAATATGATTGTAAAAGCGGAGGTTTAAGTGAATGATGAAAAAAGTATATATCTGTGCGCCCCTCGGCGGCAATGCCGGCGAGAACCTCGAACTCGCCAAGACCTATACCGAATATGCTCTCAAGTGCGGAACGGCTCCTGTCGTCCCGCATTTTTACGCGCTCTGCCTTAATGACGACATTGAAAAAGAGCGTGAGATCGGCATGACGGCGGGACTGAGTCTTTTGTGGTTCTGCGACGAAATGTGGATCTTCGGGGATGAGGTAACCGAGGGTATGCAGGCAGAGATACGCTTCTGCCAAAATCTCAATATTAAAATGAAGAAAATCCGCTATCACGAAATCAACAAAAAAATCGGAGGAAAAAAGTATGACAAAAATTATGAAAAATAAGAAGTTCGCAAGAATTATCCTGTGCGTGGCAATGGTCGCGCTCCTTGTTTCCGTTATGTCCGTTTCCGCCTTCGCCGCAACTCCCACGGGGGATGTTGCCGGAGCCGTCGAGGACACTTGGAACTCTGCCAAGGGGCAGATCAAACAGGTGACCAACAATGTCATCTTTCCCGTGGTCGATCTCATTCTGGCCATTTTGCTGTTCATCAAGCTGGGTACGGCCTACTTTGACTACCGGAAACACGGTCAGTTTGAATTCACCGCCCCTGCCATTTTGTTTGCCTGCCTTGTGTTCACGCTTACTGCACCTCTCTATATTTGGAACATCATCGGTATCTGATGACGCTCACGGCAAAACATTTGACCGCAGGCGGTTCGCCGCCTGCGGAGAACGGAGGTAAAACAAAATGTTTGACTGGCTTCAAGACCTGATCAATGCCATCACCGATGCCATAACAAACGCCTTCAGCGGGATAGGACAGCAGATATCCA
>CAYOZT010000213.1:0-1387 GCA_964408545.1 uncultured Oscillospiraceae bacterium
TCGAGATTTTTG
The DNA here is from genome assembly GCA_964408545.1 of uncultured Oscillospiraceae bacterium. Lineage (GTDB taxonomy): Bacteria > Bacillota > Clostridia > Oscillospirales > Oscillospiraceae > Faecousia. Next base: position 13 of record CAYOZT010000213.1, read on the forward strand.
AGGGCTTCGCGCTCCTCGGCGGTAAGTTTTTCTTCGTCATCTGTATGTTTCGACTTGGAAAACTTGACATCGTCGAGAGCGAAATCCTTGTAAATAAGCCCCGCCTCGCCCTTATCGATTTTCACCTTAACGGTAAGGCTAAGCATATTATTGGATATAACCGTACCCGTGCCTTCGGGCGTTTTTACCGTGCCGCCGATTTTAGGCATTTTTTTATAAACTTCCGCATAGTAAGCGTTTTCGTAATCGAGACAGCACATAAGCCTTCCGCACAAACCGCTGATTTTTGCGGGGTTTAACGACAAGCCTTGAATTTTCGCCATTTTTATCGTAACTTTTTTAAAGTCGGGAATACATCTTTTACAACAAACTTCACGTCCGCAAGGAGCGATACCGCCGAGGATTTTCGCTTCGTCGCGAATCCCCACTTGTCTTAATTCTATCCTTACGCGGAAAGCCGCCGCCAAGTCCTTAACGAGTTCGCGAAAATCTATTCTGGTCGGTGCCGTAAAATAAAACACAACTTTGGAGCCGTCGAAAGTAAACTCTGCGTCGATAAGTTTCATTTTGAGTTTATGCTTTTCGATAAGTTCTTCGGCAATCTTTTTCGCTTCGGGCGTTTTTTCGAGATTTTTACGATTGTTTTCGATGTCTTTCTCGTTCGCCTTTCTGATAACGGGTTTTAAAGGTTGGACTATTTCTTTGTCTTCGACCTCTTTATTGGCGATGCTTATAGTGCCGTATTCGACGCCGCGCGCCGTTTCGACGATTACACCGTCGCCTTTTTTAAATATTATATTTTTGGGATCGAAATAATAAGCTTTTCCGAAGTTTCTAAATCTTACCCCTACAATTTTTGCCATTTTGTTTTCTCCTCCATAACGGCGAACAAAACGCCGTCGGTAAGTATGGTATTGTTAACATTGAAATTAAGACTTTTTTCAAAGCCGTTTAAACGTTCGATTGTGCCGATAATCGACCCATAGCGCCACTTTTCGGTCGCGGGATAAAGTTTTTCGTATAAAACTTCCCTTTTTCCGCTTATTAAAAATTCAAGCAATTTACTAAGTAAAAGTTTAGTAACGCTTATAAAATCGGGCATGGAAACGTTTTTAAGTTTCCCCGCAAAATCGGGTAAGTTTCTGCCGTTCATATGTAAAATCATATCGGTTGACAATTCTTTTATCGCAAGTAAATCGTCGTTTTGGTAATACTTAATAAGCCTGCCCGCTTTTCCGCCGCAAAGCTTCACTGATAAATCGAGCCTTTCGCCCGTAAATCCCAAATTTTTTGCCGCATTTAACAGCATTTCATCTGAAAAATCTTGAATTTCAACGGTTTTTGAACGTGATTTTATCGTCGGAAGCACCGCAAC
>CAYOZT010000214.1:0-1385 GCA_964408545.1 uncultured Oscillospiraceae bacterium
CGTTTTATTAGTGTTTCTGGTTTTTTACCATTTGGAAAGTGAACATTTCCTTCTTTAGTAAGGTTATTATATTGTATATCATCCCATATATTACCCATAGTATCAATTTTAGTGATTTTTCCATTTTCTTTTACAACAACATCAGATAGCCAAGCGATTAAATTGTTATCTTTATAAAAATTTCTGATTGTTTTTCCTTCGTTTTTCCCTTTTATAGGTGTATATTTGATACTAAATAATTTTCCTATTGGTGAAAAACATTTTGTTTCTTCAATTACTTTAGTTCTAATTGAAGTTTGTGCATTAGTTGTCCTAAATACTTTATCTATGTTTTCATAATATGCTTTTGATAAATTTCCATTAAATTGTTCTTTAGCTATTTGATTTATAGACTTAATTTCAAAATTTTCATGTACATATAAGTCAATAGGATCGCCATTCCCTGCATAAAATCTTTTTAAGAATTTACCATCATCTATTTTCGATAATACACTTGTATATTTCCAACTTTTTCCTTCGTCTTTGTATCTATTAATATATGCCAACAATTCTTCGTGTTTTTTAGGAACATAATTAAGCAAAAAGTTCTCCATATTTTTCGCAAATATCAAAATATACTCCGAGTTATCTTGCAAACTTTTTCCTAAATTGCTCCCGCTCACACCAGCAATTTTTGTTTTTATAGTAACAATATTAATAAAATTTCTTCTCCCGAAAATTTCATCACACAATACTTTTAGATAAGGCATTTCTTCAAAATCAATTTGTATAGCAATACTTCCAGAATCATGTAACAATTTTCTTAATATTATTAATCTTTCTCTCATTAAGGAAAGCCAAATACTATGCTCCAAATTATCGTCATAATGCTCAAATGCTGAACCTGTATTATAAGGTGGGTCGATGTAGATGCATTTTATTTTACCTGCATAATCTTTCTCAAGAGCTTTAAGTGCAAGTAGGTTATCACCGTGAATAAGCATATTTTCGGTATCGCCGTTTACCACGTTGCTCAAAGCTTTATCTTCAATAAGAATACGAGGTTCTACATTAACCTGATTTTCTTTTCCGTACCAAGTAAGCTCTAATTTGTTTGCCATAAACTTCCTTTTTTGTTCATCAAATATTACAATAGATGAACAAAAAAAGTAAAGAAGAAAAGAGAACGGATATAAATTCGTAAAAATAATTGAATTTACACCTTTAACAAACGTTTTTTTATGAAATTTTTTTTGACTTTGTTAAAAAAAGGCGTTTCGTATTGAAAATTTTGGCAAAAAGTGTTATCATATTTTACAAAATAAGAAAAAAAGTTCATCTACTGTAATATAAGGTGTACTTTTTTTGTTGCGTTTATATTGTTTTTGGAAGAGACAAAGGGCTAT
>CAYOZT010000215.1:0-1348 GCA_964408545.1 uncultured Oscillospiraceae bacterium
TAGCCGTAGCCGATCTTGCGGGAGGAGCGGATCTTCTCGTAGACCACGCTGCCGTCGACGCCCGCGTTCTCCGCGATCTGGCGGATGGGCGCCTGCAAGGCGGTAGCGATGATCTTCGCTCCGGTCTTCTCGTCGCCGCTGAGCTTGGCGATCAGCTTTTCGACGGCCGCGATGGCATTGACCTGTGCCGTGCCGCCGCCGGCGACGATGCCCTCTTCGACGGCTGCGCGCGTGGCGTTGAGCGCGTCCTCGACGCGCATCTTGCGCTCTTTCATGGCGACCTCGGTCTGCGCGCCGACCTTGATGACGGCGACACCGCCGGAAAGCTTTGCCAGACGCTCCTGCAGCTTTTCACGGTCGTAATCGGAGGTCGTGGTGGCGATAGCGGCGCGGATCTGATGCGCGCGCGCCTTGACGTCGTCGGTATTGCCCGCGCCGTCGACGATGGTGGTATCGTCCTTCGTGACGATGACCTGACGGGCACGGCCGAGATCCGTAAGCGTTGCCTCGGTCAGCTCCATGTTCAGCGTGGAGGAGATGACGGTACCGCCCGTCAGTACGGCGATATCCTGCAGCATTTCCTTGCGGCGGTCGCCGAAGCCGGGCGCCTTGACGCAGACGCAGTTGAAGTTGCCGCGCAGACGGTTGACCAGCAGCGTCGCCAGCGCGTCGCCCTCGACATCTTCGGCGATGATCATCATCTTCTTGCCGGCCTTGACGACGGGCTCGAGGATGGGCAGGATCTCCTGAATGGAGGAGATCTTCTTGTCGGTGATGAGGATATACGCATCGTCCAGCACGGCTTCCATCTTGTCGGTATCCGTGACCATATACGGGGAAATATAGCCGCGGTCGAACTGCATACCTTCGACGACTTCCAGACCCGTTTCGGCGGTCTTGCTCTCTTCGATGGTGATGACGCCCTCGGTGCCGACCTTTTCCATGGCCTCGGCGATGAGTTTGCCGATCGACTCGTCCCCGGACGAAACGGTGCCGACGCGCGCGATGTCCTCGCTTCCGGACACGGGCACGGAGTTGGCCTTGATGGCCTCGACGGCGGCCTCGACGGCCTTTTCGATGCCCTTGCGCATGACGATGGGATTGGCGCCCGCGCTCAGATTTTTCAAGCCCTCGCGGGTGATGGCCTGTGCCAGCACGGTCGCGGTGGTGGTGCCGTCACCGGCGACGTCGTTGGTCTTGGTGGCGACCTCACGGATGAGCTGCGCGCCCATATTCTCGAACGCGTCCTCCAGCTCGATCTCCTTGGCGATGGTCACGCCGTCGTTGGTGATGAGCGGTGCGCCGTACTTCTTGCCGAGCACGACGTTGCGGCCCTTCGGGCCGAGGG
>CAYOZT010000216.1:0-1347 GCA_964408545.1 uncultured Oscillospiraceae bacterium
CACACCCCTCCGCTCGATGCTACGGGGCGCGCCACGCACGAGGTCGCTCCGTCCTCAGTCAACCAATTCAATAAGGGGAGGTAACATTACCTCCCCTTATTGAACCGTTAATCTTATGCTCATGGATAACGCAGACCTCAGAGTGACCACATTATACACCGAGTTGCGAATAATGTCAAGATATTTGCAAAAAATTACGAATAATTATCATTTTTTATCGTCTTTATCGAGACGATTACGGCGGGACTTGATAAATGCATTGACCATGTATGTACAATTGTCGGCTAACGCCTCGAACCAAGACGGCTCATTATACATGGCATATATAACCAAATCCTCGTATTCTACAATATCCGCATCTACAACGTACGCCAACATGGCGCGTATGACATCGTAGCGTGATTGATTGCTAGTGCGAAGTGTGTCTCCCAAATCGTAGCCACCGTGACACACAATGTCACGCTGATCGTACTGCGCTTTGTCGGGATTATCAAGATGCGCAAAATAGCGCACAAGCGCACGCGGCGATTCCACGCACTGGCACACGGTAGCATTAACAAGAGCCGATACCGCATTAGCTTGCTCAAGGGTTTTAAGTGAGTCATACGCAAGCATAACGTGCCAGTGAGCTTTTTTAGCACTACCGTCTCCATTAACGTCTCTATCGTGCAAGGGAGAGCGCACCCATGCAATGTGTTGAGCATCAATAATTTCCTCCCAACCACCTGGTGCGCTGTCGGGGTATACTACAAATGTATAATATCGAGTACGTGTTGATTTTTTGCTCCGATTATTTGACTTTACGTTATCCATTGTGCTATAATCTCCTTGTATGTCCTCGCGGGACGTATTTTCACAAAGGGTGTTCGAGTTGCCGCTCGACCCCTTTTTTTTGCTGATTTGCGGTCAAACGTGATTATTGATTATTGATTTCCATAGGGGGGCAGTCGTAGTATGCCCCCCTACAAGCTAATCCGCAAGTCTTTTGCGGTCGATATCATCAAGATTGCCTTCGGCATCCAGCCACTCCGCGAACTCATCGGGAGAGATAGAGGCTTGCACATATCTTGCGTTTTCGAGATAGCACAAATGGAGCAAAAAATCGGTAAGAGTACGACCAGATTCTCGCGCCATGCGCTCAATCATTTCACGTTCTTCACCAGTACAGCGGAAGCGTATAACGGTATTTTTCAAAAATAAGCACCTCCTGCATTCTGTAGCTACATTATAGCACATTGTAGCTACAATGTCAAGAGCAAAAGGGGAAAAATCTACCTGTCCCAAAATATTTTCCGCGTCCCCTGCGCGACAACCTCCCTGCGGTCGGCTGCCGGAGAGTGTCCGCGG
>CAYOZT010000217.1:0-1347 GCA_964408545.1 uncultured Oscillospiraceae bacterium
TTAAGTTTGTTTTAGTAAGTGTTTGTGTGATGGCGGCACTTACTTCTTTTATGCTCATTTTTGTTTCCGCCACGTACTTTATCCCTTTTTCTAATAATTGTCTTAATGTATGTGCAAACTGTATTAAAAAATAATGTACCTTCATAGCATTGTAATTCTTTGAATACATATGCTCTATATTAAATGTTCCTGTCTTTTGCATATTGAAACCTTCGTTTTCTATTTTCCATCTTTGTCTTCCAAAATACACTAACTCTTTTTTGTTATTCTCTGTTATTTTAAAAGATGTAAGCCACATAAACTCTGTTGTTATATCTGCATTATCTTCATAATATTTTATTACATTCGTTTTCTTTTCTCCTTTATATGAACCATATTGCAATTCATTCCAATACTTTATTCTTTTGTCTTCATTTTCTATTTTCTCCACTCCAGCAACTTCTTCAACTAATGACGGTAAATTGTCCTTCAACCTTATTATATATTCCCAACCATTAGACTTGCATATATCTATTATTTTATTATTTCCATACAGTGCATCTCCTGATATTATTATTTTCATTTTCGGATAATTTTTCTTTATTCTTTTTGCCATTCTGTAAAATGCTTTTATCTCACAATCTTGTTTACAAACATCTTCTTTTTCATTTTCTACAAACTCAGTATCTAAACTGATTACGATATCCCCAACTACTAATTTTGCTTCTAATACATAATGATAATACTCTACAGTTTCATTTGCTTTTCCTCGATTATGTATTTTCTTTAAACAGTGTTTACAATGTCTTTCTTTAAAAGTTACTAAACGCGTACCATCTATCACTATTTGATAATATTTGTCCATGCATCTATATTTTTCAAACATTTTACTTCGTATTAGTTTATTTACCATATACTTTTGTATCTTTCTTAATTCTTCAATTTCCACTTGTTCAAACACATCATTTATTGTGTCATAGTGAGGTATTTCATCTAACTTAATCTCTAACAGTCTAGCTATATTTTCTATACATGTATCTGTATTCATACTTTCCGTAAGATTTCTCATACTCGTTTTTCCGCACAAAAGTCCTAACAATCTGGTTACGAATATTACAGACATACTATATTTAACGTAACTTTGATGCCTTGTATCTGTTATTTTTTCAAACATATTTATTAAGTGTGGAAAATACTGTTTTAATATACTTACTACATCAGAAAAAACATTTATATCTTTTCTTAAATTTCTTCTTTCTCTTCTGTTCATTTATACCAACCCCATTGATATACTTTTTATTTATTATATCATTAAATGGTTAATATTTTAATATTTATATTTGCGAAAAATTTTTACTCCTCAGAGCT
>CAYOZT010000218.1:0-1331 GCA_964408545.1 uncultured Oscillospiraceae bacterium
TTTATCGTTAATAATCCGTTGTTCATCTGCTTAACATAAGCGTCTATCTTGGAAGATAGGCTTGTTCTAAGCAGAGAATTAAAACTGAACTTGAAATAGTATTTGGCTCTATCTTCTATTTTAAATAGCTTCTGGAATGATTCCTCTAATTGTTGCACAATCGGTGCAACCGCATTAGTTGTATAAAGCGTTGTAAGTTTCTCTAAGTCGCTTGAACCTTCGCCGCTTAGAATTTCCAACGGCACTCCAAAAATCAAAGACAATACTTTCAGTTGAAAGTTCTTGTTTTCAGTCAATTCACTTGACTGGTTGTTGCTTGTTCCAGTATCCAATGTCTCGAACTTGACCTTGTTTGTTTTTACAACCGCTTTCCCTGCGTTTGAAGCACCTGAATAATTCTGAGCATAACGCTCACGGATTTTTCTCATCTCGTCCTCGGTCGCATTGGGATAGGCTTCGCTCAAATCAATAACAAGCCGTTTACCCAAAGAATTGGTAAATGAAGAATTTGTAAACTCATCTAATGAATTAGCCGTGTCAAAGGTTTCCTTGCATACCTCAAATATTGATTTACCCTTCAATCCGTCGTAGCCCCATCTTGAAGCAATCTGCAACACTTGGCTGGCGTTATAAGTCTTGCCGTAATACGAATAAACTTTCTGGTTCATTTCATCTCTGTTGACGAACACTGCCTTCGGGTCAAGTCGGAAAAGATTAGTAACAGTGCCTTCGCCGTCCTTGTATTCGTAGATGTAAGCATTACCTGCCGTGTATAAGTCCGATACTATCTGATAGATGAACTGTGAATGTGTCTCTTCAAGATTGGGATTGTAGATAACGTCTACTAGTGGATGATTTTTGACCTTCGCATCATTCGAGCTGCGGTAAATTCCATAAGATAAGCCCGCAATGCTTGAAGCAATCCTGTCTATACAGGCAAACGCCACTGCGTTATTCTCGACTACACGGTTATATGAAGTGAATGTATCAGATAAGAACTTGGGCTTATTCTTTTGATTTTTATTGAATTTTCTTATAATTTTTTGAAAAATAGCCATTTATTTTATTTTCCTTTTCTTTAATAGTCCCCCAATTAGAAGGAATTCAATATTTCATCGAAGCTCACCGTCTTTGGCTTGTTGTGTGAATAATTGAAGCATCTATCTAACGCCATTATAGATGTAATTACGGAGTCAATTCTTGAATGCGCGCCGTTATAGACCTTCAACGGCTTATAGTTTCCATTAGTGTCGGGCTTGATACAGGCGTTAGATAAGCAGTAACGAGCCACCTTGTTGCCGTCAACCAGCTTGTGTTCAAGTGCAAGACGC
>CAYOZT010000219.1:0-1317 GCA_964408545.1 uncultured Oscillospiraceae bacterium
GCCGGATATTCCGCCGCCGTGAAACTCAATAATCTGGTCGTCACGTCCTTTACCACGCTCGGAAACGGCGTTTCCAATTTCGCGGCGCAAAATATCGGCGCAGGGAAATCGGAACGGATCCGGCGTGGATTTGTCGCCGGTATCAAGCTCGTGTGGGCGCTGAGCGTACCGCTCTCGCTGCTCTACTTTTTCTGCGGAAAACCATTGGTCGGTTTCTTCCTCGACGCGCCGACGGAAACGGCTTTGCAAAGCGGCATGGAATTTTTGCGGATCCTCTCGCCGTTCTATTTCGTGATCTCGGTCAAATTCGTGGCTGACGGCATTTTGCGCGGCGCGGGCATGATGAAACAGTTCATGATCGGAACCTTCACCGACTTAATCCTGCGCGTCACATTGGCTTTTGTGCTGTCCGCGAGCGTACTCGGCTCAACGGGCATTTGGTGTGCATGGCCGATCGGTTGGACGGTGGCCACGATCCTGTCCGTCGTGTTTTACCGCAACGGCTCGTGGAAATCGCCCAATGTGGCCGGAAACGCGTGAAAGGAGCATCGACTATGGAAATCAAAAGAGCGGAAATCGAGGATCTGTCGCTTGTCGTCAAGCTGAAAATGGATATGTTTACGGAAGTCGGTTCGGTCGCTTTTTTGCGGGAGAATGCTGAGCGGCAGATATACGAAACATATAAAGAGCTGTACCAAGCCGGGAAATGCTGTCATTATTTGGCGTATGAAAACGATCGCGTTATTGCGTGCGGGGGCGCGGTGATCAAAGAAGACATTCCGTTTTGCTTTTTCAAAACGCCGATGTACGGATACATCGTTGATGTGTACTGTATCCCCGAGAAACGGAGAAACGGATACGCTTCCCGAATAACCGAAGAAGTGCTCAACTGGTTAAAGGACAAAGGTGTTCACACGGTTAAGCTGAAACCCTCGACGGTCGGAAAGCATTTGTATGAAAAATTCGGTTTTTGCGACGCCGGGGAAATGGAATTGTGGATCGAATAAGGCAATGACCGCTCACCGAATCGGTTTCTGTCCGGCGTTTTATGCAACATCAGGCGCACCTTGAGTCCAAGGCGCGCCTGATGTGTTGTATTAAAGAAAAAGACGCAAAATGCAGCAGTCCCTTTTCGGTTGTTTTTCAGTTCAGCGCATACGTCACTCCTTACAGGCACGCACGGTAGCGAATATAGAGCCGTTTTTTGCGGTCAGCGTTCGCCCAAACGGAAGTTGCCGTCTGCACCATGTAATCATGGACGATCTTGCGCTGCTGCTCGGTCATACCGTGGTCGGAATAGGCCGCTTCCAGCCAGAT
>CAYOZT010000220.1:0-1309 GCA_964408545.1 uncultured Oscillospiraceae bacterium
TAAAAATCTAACCGAAATTATTTGTTCCAGGGCACAGCCATAGAAATCAGCTTTGACTGGAGCTCCTGCGTTTTCTTCAGCAAGAAGTCAAGGTCAAGGCTGCTTTTTCTGCGGATGAGCTCTCGTTTCGCATCTTCGCTCAAGCCAGGGCTTTCAAGAAGCCTTGTGAACGGCGTCTTCGCCTTATCATATTTTTTTATGACCTTTGCGTCCACCCGCTCCTTCGAGATTATCTTCATGCTGGGGAAGAAATAGTTGACCAATTTTCCGTAAACATCATATAGTTCTGCCATGACTTTTCTTGCTTCTTCTCCTTCAAACCTGTAATAGCCGACAATCCGCCTCACAACGCTGTCGTTCTTCTGCTCGACAAAGCAGTTGTCATTTTTTTTGTACGGACGGCTGCGCGTAAAATCCACTTTATTCTCTTTGCACCAGCTTATAAGCTGCATATTCTTGAACTCGCTTCCGTTGTCAGAGTCGATTCCTTTCATTGCAAAAGGTATTTTTCTCCTCACGTCGTCCACAGCCTCCTTCACCCATCTCTGCGCCTTGTTCAGCAGCGCGCGGTTTTCTGTCCAGCCAGAGCAGACATCGGTCAGCGTCAAGGTTGAGATGTACTCGCCGGCCGTGCTCATTCCGCAGTTCGCGACGGTGTCTATCTCGAAAAAGCCGGGCTTCCGTTCGTCCCAGCCGAAATAGGCGCGGATTGGAATCAGCTTGTTCAGGTTTTTCGCCGGACGCGTCGTTGAGATTCCGCGGATGGAATGTCTGGGGATTTCCGGCTTTATCATCCGCCCGATTGTCGCGCTTGAAACCGTTCCCAGCTTTGCTTTCAGCTCTTCTGCGTATGAGAATTTCTCAGCGAGATAATCAAGGTTGTCGCGGATGAAAGCTGCAAGCCGCTTTGAGCATTGGTACATTGAGTAAATCCAGAGATGTATGACCTCGTTTCTAACATCTTCGCCGTAATATTTTTTGAAGATGCGCTTTTTCCGTGGCTTTATCGCTGTCTGCACGCTTTTCCGCTCTTTGTTGTTGAAATGCGTTGTCTTAATCCGCGCGGAATTTTTTAACACGTGGATAGCGTACTTTCTGTTGTATCCGGTTGTCGCAATGAACTCGTCGATGATTTTCGTCTTTTCCTTTTTCCCCGCGGTGCAGTACCGCTTGGCCGTTTCTTCTGTCAGTGTTTTTCGTGTTTTCATATCTAGTCCCATTTTTCAGCCTCTTCAGGCTTATATTTTGGGTTAGATTTTTACTTGATGAACCAATTTTTTTTCGGTTAGATTTAACGTGAGGCAATGCG
>CAYOZT010000221.1:0-1309 GCA_964408545.1 uncultured Oscillospiraceae bacterium
TTTATAATTTCAAATTTCATATAAGCACCTAAAATTGTATTTTTAAATCATTCGGCTATGTTTTCTTGCGAAACGGGACTTCTTTTCTTTCTAAATATTATCAGCGAACAAATCAACAGTGCAACGGGAAACACAATCGCCGCGAATATGCCTAACTGCAAATCGTTGCCGAAAGCGCTCGATACCATACCGGCGAGCGTAGGACCGCTCGAACACCCTAAGTCCCCCGCTAACGCAAGCATCGCAAACAGCGCCGTACCGCCACCTTTTATCGAAGCCGACGCTTTACTGAAAGTCCCCGGCCAAAGAATACCGACCGAAAAACCGCAAACCGCCACGGCAATAAGACTTACCGCCGGAATCGGCACAAAAGCAATGACGAGATAGCACGCTATACACAAAACGCAACTGAAATCGATAAACTTATTAAGATCTATCTTGTCGCCGTACTTGCCGTAAATAAGCCGCGACAGTCCCATTAGTGCAGCAAACGCCATAGGTCCCAACAAATCGCCGAGCGTTTTGTTTACCTTAAGTCCTTGTTCGGCAAACGCCGAAGCCCATTGGCTTACCGCTTGCTCGGACGCGCCCGCGCACAACATCATCAGCATAAACACCCAAAAAACTTTTTTCGAGAACAATTCCTTTAAAGAAAGTCCCTTTTCGCCGTCTTCCGTCAACGAATATAGCGGAACGCGCGTAAAAAACAAAGCGTTAAATAAAGGCAAAATTGCCCAAATAACGGCAAGGATTTTCCAATTCGTAATGTCGAAAATCGCAAAAAACGCCGTCGATATAAGCACCACGCCGACGTGCCCCCAACAATAAAAGGAATGTAAAAGACTCATCGTCTGTTCCTTATTGTCGGTCGGACAGGCTTCGACGACGGGGCTTACGAGGACTTCCAAAAGTCCGCCGCCGATTGCGTAAATTGTTACCGAAATTAAAATTCCGACGTAAGCACTCGGTAAAACTTCGGGTAAAACCGTCAGCATAACAAGACCGAGCGCAACTAAAATATGCGCCGAAACCAATGAAACGCGATAGCCGATTTTATCGACGAATTTTGCAGATAAAACGTCGACGATTAGTTGTATGACGAAATTTACCGTTATCAAAGCGGTAATTTTAGAAAGAGTGATTTCGTAACTTTTCTGTAGCGTAACAAACAACAGCGGAACGAAATTATTTACTATGGCTTGCACTATGTACGCTAAAAAGCAAGCCGTTATCGTTTTTTTGTAATTCATATGATTGGTTCTAAAATAAATGTTGGGGTGTCGGAAAAAAGCTATAAAAAAAGTTGAGC
>CAYOZT010000222.1:0-1307 GCA_964408545.1 uncultured Oscillospiraceae bacterium
TCCCTAAAGTTCTGTACTTTGTTTATTCCTTTCTCCTCGTACCAAGCAATTTCCTCGTTTCCCCTGTCAATTCTGACAGGTAATGCTCTCGGTTCGGCATACCAATTTTTAGGTTGCCATGAACATTCAACCACTCAATAATAAACCAGTACCCTAATCCGTTTTTGCTCGGTTGCCAAATACCATTTTCGTTAAACTCTCCACCACGCATTACATAATCGCATAGTTTCGGTTCTTGCTCTGCTAAACGGATAAATCGGTTTTTATCTTGATTTATGCCGAAACCACAGTAAATGCAACCTGTCCTTTTGCACCCAGTAGTTTCATACTGGCAGTCTCGATAATCCCCTAAGTAATCGTGAATGTTAATCTGTCCGTTGACTCCGTCATTCTTAACAACAACTTCTCCATACGCTTCTGCGATTGGGAGGTTGCGTTCGTGGATGTATGTGAGGACATCTTGCTCCGTCCAAAAGGACATGGGATTACTTTGTGGTCTTTTTAAATCAAATGCGTTGCAACCATTTTTCAGCCACTTTTCCTGCCGCAATCTACTCTCGTCCGCCATAGTTCCGATAATCCCAACTCGTTTGTTCTGCTTTTCGTAGTTCTTAGCAGGACTTTTCTTCATAACATCACAACACATATGAGATATATTAAATGGTGCTTCCAACAAATACTTCCACTGCGGGATATTATATTGGCTTAGATTTCCGTGCTTATCAACTGCTTCTCCATTCAGCTTTTTAATCCTATGCGTAGCAATATTTTTACCATTTCTTATTGATTTTCTGGCTTCCCATAAAATTTGTGCCACCTCTTTGCTGATAATCGGATACCCATATTTGCAAATCACATCACGAAAATTCACTGTAGGTCTTAAAACAGTTACATTATCCTTGCTTTCTACAAATGCTCTAACAGATGGATACTCTAGTCCTGTATTTATAAACACCGCAGGGATATCAGGATAGTCCTTACGGACTATATCAAGCAAGACCGTGCTATCCTTACCGCCGCTAAAGCTGACATATACTCCGTCCTCGCCAAACTCATCAACCCACGCTCTGATTCGCTGCCTTGTCATTTGGATTTTTGCTCGTAGAGGGAGCGACTGCATTTGCCGAAGCTCCCATAATTCGTGTTTTGCCATATTACTAATTCTCCTGATAAGGTTCTGGCATTTTCATCCACGCCGCTACTTCGCTCACATCTGGTATAATCTCATATTCAAAATCTCCATATCTCCAGCTCCAATGATAGCCGTTGTTTTCCCTTGACCTCTCATAAAAAACTGGGTATCTAAG
>CAYOZT010000223.1:0-1303 GCA_964408545.1 uncultured Oscillospiraceae bacterium
TTCTCCTTCAGCAGGACATAGCCGCTGTCGGTGGAGATTTCGTTCATCACATAGGTGTCATCTTCCAGACCCTTAATGACGATCTTGCCCTTGCTGTCGCCGGTAGCCACAGGGACAAACCGAGATGCATCCTCCTTGTTGGCAACGTGGTCGGTGACGTAATAAACGCCCTCCTCCTGGTTCAGCTCCGCCTTGATGTAATAACCGTCGGTGTCATTGCGCACCAGGAAGGTGACCTTGGAGAAGTCGCCCTTGCCGTCGGAGAACAGCTTGGTCAGGTCGATTCCGTAGGTGTACAGGTGGCAGTCATCCACCAGGGTATCGTAGTAGCTTTCGCTGGTGCGCTTCCAGGTCAGAACCACTTTGTTGTCATTGCCGCTATCGCCCACCACCAGGGACTTGTCAGAATCCATAGTTGCCTGGTAAGCGATCCGCATGGTGCAGTCGGAGAAGCCGGAGTTTACCATGGAGGAATCAGTATAGACTGCCTTGGAAGCATTGATTTCAGCCAGACCATCTTCGGTCATCTCAATGGTCATGACTTCCTTGCCATCTTCGGTAGCGTTGTAAGAAACGGTGAAATGGCCATCCTTTTCTGCCCAGGCAGTTACCTTGTTCTTGCAATCCTTGTCGGTGAAGATTTCAATGGCTACATCGTCTTTGTTGTAGGTCAGGCCGACGGACAGGGTATCGATGAAGGTGTAGCAGGACAAATAGGTGGATTCGGAGGTAATGGAAGGCAGAGTGGAAATGATCTGATAGTCGATGGTATCGCCAGCGGAAGCGGTGCCGGTATGGGAAAAACCATCAGTAATGGCAGAGGTGCCATCATGCTTGCCGGTATCTTCCTTGCTTTCCCGCAGGGTCTTTTCCAGCGTGGGGATACCGGTCAGGTTCTTGGGATACAGGGTGATGTCGTAGATCCAACGGGTACCGCCGTCGGTGGCGTTGGTGCCGTTGACAGAGGTCATGGGCACAGATACCAGGAAGGGGTCAGTGGTGGAGACGACCATTTCCGGCACCTTGGTTTCTACCACCAGATACAGACCCAGAGGCAGATTTTTTGCTTCGGTCTTACCATAGGAATCGGTCATGGGCATGGCGGTGCCGCCATTGGCAGCCATGTAGGTTTCCAGCACATTTTTGACGGTGGTGGAATTGGCAGTCAGTGCAGAACTCAGGGCATCGATCAGCACATCGGACTGGTAGTAATACTTGCTGTCGTCCAGATGATCCGCATTTTCATAGCGGCTCTTGCCGTCTGCCAGGGAGAGTGCCTTCAGGAAATCGGCACCCTGAACCT
>CAYOZT010000224.1:0-1301 GCA_964408545.1 uncultured Oscillospiraceae bacterium
TGATTTTAAGACAAAGTTAGGATTCTAAACTTTATCCGTCTCCGATATATTTCGGAGGCGGATATTTACTTCTTGCAAAACATTCAAGAATGTGGTAAAATGAATAGATACCAAGAAAGGAGGCGTGCCATGAGGAGCATACTTCTTTATATGACAGTTGTCGTTATGGCACTGTCTCTTACTGCGTGCAGGAATAATGTTCAGGGCGACCCCGACGAGTCACAGTCGGTTATGCAAACGCTATCCACGGAAACCACAGCAACTTCGGCCGACGAGGAAAACAGTGCAGTGCCGCCGTCAGCACACACAGATGCCGAATTTTACGGAAGCTTTTTGACCATGGAAACGACGGGCAATCATTCGGAACTTGAGGACAGTTACTTTGAGGTACTCACCGACTACTCTCAGATTGAAGATTATTACGACAGCGGTTCCCGGTATTACATTTACGGAAAAAAATTCACGCTTGCCATGGCATCGTTCAATGATGAGTTTATGGCAGACCACGACATACTCATTCTGGTCTTAAAAGAGCCCAGCACATACATCACGCACGACATTGCGAGTATAACCGAAAGCGACGGCAAAACCGTTTTTGAAATATCCCGACTGATAATCGAAAACGCCACCATGAGCGACACATACTACCACCTCGTATTCATCGGAAACAAAGGAACATTCGATGACATCAAAGAGCTTGATTTCACCGTAGATATAGCTCAGACGGTGACAAAAGAAAAATATGCCGCAAACGACGCCGAAATCTATCTTTATTCGTATCCGGAGTTTTGGCCATTTGTCTACCAAACAACTGCACTATCGACTCCTACAACGGAAATAGATACAATAAAGACTTATGATCAACTGATAAGCTACTATGAGCAGCACAAAGACGACTACGAACTTGACTCATTCAAAAAGCACATCGGTTCTCTCTATGACGAATCAATGTTTAACGACTACATTCTTCTGATGGTTCTTATGCCTTATGATAACAACAAGGAAACGCCCGAGATAGACCGACTGTTTGTATACAATTCGGAGATATACATCTCCATTGGCAACTCATCCGATGCGGTTATTTCCAGTACTACTTCCTCCTGTCTGTTGGTAACAGCGGTATCTAAAAGCGATTTACAGGGTGTAGACTTGGGAGTATTTAACATTTCTTTCGAATAATTTACAAAAAAGACTTGCATTATTTAAATAGATGTGATATAATATCAAGCGTCGCTGAGCGACTTTGATGATAATTCCATAGTACTACTGTCTGAACTGAGGATGATGGGCTACTATGTGTA
>CAYOZT010000225.1:0-1296 GCA_964408545.1 uncultured Oscillospiraceae bacterium
TGTCAAGAGTAACATGATACACAGTTGTGCAAGGACATCATCCACAAGTTACAGCCTTGCAATGGAACGGCAGATCAGGTGTCCGTCCTCTGTATCAAACTCTGCGATTTTGAAGTTTCGGTAGCAGGCGATAAAGGTCTCGCCATCCTCACTCGGACGAAACTCGATGTACTGATCGATCATGGTTTCGCTTAAGTAGATCTGCCATTTATCGAACCGGACATAGCCCCAACTGTTTACTTTGATCACATGATATTGTCCGCCATATTCAAATTTTTCTATT
Source organism: uncultured Oscillospiraceae bacterium (assembly GCA_964408545.1). Classification (GTDB taxonomy): domain Bacteria; phylum Bacillota; class Clostridia; order Oscillospirales; family Oscillospiraceae; genus Faecousia. The sequence continues at coordinate 284 of CAYOZT010000225.1, forward strand.
TTTTCTTTATACTCTCTTTTGCTGGGCTCGTATACATCCGCCGGCCGTTTCATCCCGAGCGCTTCATGGGGACGTTCGTTGTTGTACTTTTCCCTCCACGCAGCAAATTTCTGCCGCGCATCGTCAATATCGGCGATCTCGGTGTGGTTCAAAAATTCCTGCTTCATCGTCCGATGAAAGCGCTCGATTTTCCCCTGCGTTTGCGGGTGCTTGATCCTGCCGTGGATCGGTAAAATATCCAGATCCATGAGCCACCTTTCAAACTGCGTATATCCTTTTTTGAATCCTGCAAATTGTGCGCCGTTATCCGAAAGAATAGAATCCGGCATCCCAAATTCGCGAAACGCCCCCAAAAATGTTAAAATCACAACATTTGCGGTGGATAAGTGCGGAAGATTTCGGATACAAAATCTCGCGTGGTCGTCCAAAATATCCAATGGAAAGCAGTAATTTCTGTCCATCATGCGGAACTCGCCTTTGAAGTCGGCTTGCCACATCAGATTGCATCGCTCCTTTTCAAAGCGGACGAAAGGTACGCGTTTGAGCGACTCCTCGGGACTGATGCAACCGTAGCGATTGAGGATGTTGTTGACGGTCTTGACGCAGGGCAGACCAAGGTGTCCGTTGTTTTCGAGAACCGCGTGGATCTTCTTTGCGCCCCAGCCCGGATTCTCCGCCCGGAGCCCCAGAATGAGCTGCTCGACGGCCTCGGGCGTGCGCGAAGGACTGGTATGCGGCTTCCGGCTTCGGTCAGTGAGCGGCTCCTGCGCCTCGTAGCGGGATTTCCACTTGTAGCCGGTGTGACGGTCTATGCCGAACTCGCGACATAGGCCGCTGAAGTTGCTGCACTGTAATGCAGCTTTTGCAAATTCTTCTCTTAATTTTTCCACAGTTTTACACTCCCATGGCATCTGAATAACACTCCTTTTTGTGTTTTTTTGACGCCTGTATTATACCATAAATCTGTGGACTATGTCTTTACACCCTTGTGGACTATGTTACTACACTATACA
>CAYOZT010000226.1:0-1294 GCA_964408545.1 uncultured Oscillospiraceae bacterium
GAATTACTTTTTCCTTTCCGTCCGGAAGAACGCCCGCAATCACTTCGTCAACGCCAGCTTTCTTGCCGACCGCTTTCGCAGTTTTCTCGTTGTCTCCGGTGAGCATCGCGACGTGGATTCCCATGTTTTGAAGTTCTTTGATCGCCTTCGCACTGTCTTCCTTGATAACGTCCGCCACCGCGATAATTCCAAGCAATTTTCCGTTCTCGGCGAAGAAGAGCGGAGTTTTGCCTTCGTCGCTGAGTTCGCCCGCTTTTGCAGATGCTGAATCAAGTTCAGCATGACTTCCGCCGTCATTCATCACGCTTTCAATAAACTTCAAGTTGCCGCCGCAGAGCTTTTTTCCATCAAGAACGGCGGCAAGTCCGTTTCCTGGCAGGGCTTCAAAATCAGTTGTCTCTTTTGCGGAAATCTTCTCTTCCTCAGCCTTTTTAATTACAGCCTTTGCAAGAGGATGCTCGCTCTTCGCTTCCAAACTCGCCGCTTTTTCAATCAAAGTTTTTTCATCAACTCCAAACGGAATTATGTCCGTCACAACCGGCTCGCCTTTTGTGATTGTTCCGGTCTTGTCAAGAACGACAATCTGCGTGCGTCCGGCCTGCTCGAGAGACGCTGAAGTTTTGAACAAGATTCCGTTCTTCGCGCCCATTCCGTTTCCAACCATAATCGCAACCGGAGTCGCTAGTCCCAGCGCGCAAGGGCAGCTCACAACAAGAACCGCAATCGCGCGGCTCAGGCTGAACGTAAATTCCGCTCCGGTCAAAAGCCAGATTACAAATGTAATCAGAGCGACAATCATAACGCCCGGAACAAAAACGCCCGAAACTTTGTCCGCGATTTTTGCAATCGGAGCTTTTGTCGCCGCCGCATCGCTCACCATCTGGATAATCTGCGAAAGTGTAGTGTCCTCGCCGACGCGCGTCGCCCGGCATTTGATAAATCCGCTCTGGTTCACAGTCGCCGCCGAAACTTCATCTCCCGCCGCCTTGTCAACCGGAATTGATTCTCCGGTCAAAGCAGATTCGTTCACCGCGCTATTTCCTTCAATAATAACGCCGTCAACCGGAATGTTCTCGCCAGGACGCACAACGAAAATGTCGCCTTTCTGAACTTCCTCGATTCCGACTTTCACTTCCTTTCCGTCGCGCAAAACAACCGCAGTTTTTGGAGCGAGCTTCATCAGACTTTTGAGCGCGTTCGTCGTCTTTCCTTTTGAAATCGACTCAAGCAGCTTTCCGACTGTGATAAGCGTCACAATCATCGCCGCGCTTTCAAAGTAGAAGTTGTGCATAAA
>CAYOZT010000227.1:0-1294 GCA_964408545.1 uncultured Oscillospiraceae bacterium
AAGTTGTAGGAATAGCAACCATAGTAGCTTTTTTACCTAAATCAGGGATACAACAAATTCTTTTTCTGATATCCATAAATCTCATTGCGATATCTTCAAAGTTTGTATCAGGTTGTTCATACAATAACCACATAATCTTAGCCGCATCCATTGGAGAACCGCCACCAAGAGAAATGATTACATCAGGTTGGAATGGAAGAAGAACTTCCATAGCTTGATTAATTGTAGAAAGTGTTGGATCCGGTTTAACATCAAAGAATACTTGATATTCAATACCAACTTCATCTAACACTTTTGTAATTTTATCAACAGCACCAGAATTGAATAGGAAGCTGTCTGTTACGATAAACGCACGTTTTTTGCCTTGAAGTTCTTTTAATGCAAGGTCTAATGCGCCTCTTTTGAAATAAACTTTAGGTGGAACCTTAAACCATAGCATATTTTCTCTCCTTTCAGCAACAGTTTTGTAGTTTAACAAGTTTTCAACGCCAACGTTTCCTGAAACAGCGTTTCCGCCCCAAGAACCGCAACCAAGAGTTAGAGATGGTTCTAACTTGAAGTTGTATAAGTCGCCGATACCGCCTTGAGAAGATGGAGAGTTAATCAAAACTCTGCAGCTAGGCATTTTTTCTGAATATTTATCAATTCTTTCTTTGCTTCTTTCATCTGTATAAAGAACTGAAGTGTGACCAGCACCACCGTGTGATACTAGGAAGTATGCTTTTTCTGTAGCATCTTCAAAATCAGAAGCTCTATATAGAGTCAAAATTGGAGAAAGTTTTTCTCTTGAGAATGGATCTTCCCAGTTTACTTCAGGTCTTTCTGCAAGAAGAACTTTTGCATCAACAGGAACTTCGAATCCTGAAAGCTCAGCAATTCTATGAGCTGATTGACCAACGATATCAGGGTGAGCTGTACCACGTTTTGGATCAATAAAAGGAAGGTCAATCATTTTTTGTTGTTGTTCAGCATTTACAAGATAAGCTCCACGATAAGCGAATTCTTTTTTAACTTCTTCATAAACACTGTCTACAACTACTACTGATTGTTCAGAAGCACAAATCATACCGTTATCAAAAGTTTTTGACATCAAAATTGAAGAAACAGCCATTTTAATATCAGCAGTTTCATCAATAACAGCAGAAGTATTACCAGGACCTACACCTAATGCAGGGTTACCTGATGAATAAGCTGCTTTAACCATGCCAGGACCACCTGTAGCCAAGATACAATCAATTGATTCGTGGTGCATTAAAGCATTTGAAAGTTCAATTGAAGGAACATCAATCCAACC
>CAYOZT010000228.1:0-1293 GCA_964408545.1 uncultured Oscillospiraceae bacterium
TTGTATATCTGATCTGCTTTTTATTGGTCACGGCAGGTGTCATCCTGCTGCTCAAACTGACTCCCGAAAAGATCACGGACGACCTTATGAGATTTGTATCTCCCAAGCGAACGCTCCGAGAAAAAGTGCTCACGGTCAAGGGCAAGAAACGCTCGCGTAAGCTGACGGTAGAACTGAATCGTATCCGTGACGCACTCGAGCAGACCGGAAAAGGCGGTCTGTTTGCCGTGGCTTGTGCCGCATCGGTACTTCTTATGATCATCGGGTGCGTGATCGCCATTCTGATCGACAATCCCTTTCTCATTCCCGTGTTTGCCGTCTCCTTTGCCCTCATTCCGTTTGCCTACGCCAAGCGAACGGTCAACTATTACGACAAGCATATCAAAGAGGAACTTGAAACGGCACTGTCCATCATCACGACCTCTTATGTGAGAACGGATGACATCGTGACCGCCGTCAAGGAGAATGTGCAGTACCTCAAACCTCCCGTAAAAGACATTTTCGCCGGCTTTGTTGCGGAAAATATGATGATCTCATCCGATGTCAAGCAGTCTATCCGTCACCTAAAGGAAAAGGTCAATAATTCCGTGTTTGACGAATGGTGCGATACACTGATCGCCTGTCAGGATGACAGAACGCTGAAGGACACTTTGATGCCGCTTGTTGCAAAGCTCACAGATATCCGTATCGTCAACAACGAGATCAAAGGAATGCTCAACGCCGCACGGACCGAATACTTTATGATGGCGGCAATGGTGGTCGGCAATATTCCTCTTTTGTATTTTCTCAATAAGGATTGGTATGCCGCACTGATGTATACGACGCTCGGAAAGCTCGTGCTTGCCGTATGCGGACTCACCATCGTGGTAACGGCGATCCTTATGTTCCGCTTTACCAAACAAGTGGAATACAGAAAGTGAGGTGCGGTATGACGATATTATTACAACTCATTATTTCTTGTACAGCCGCCCTCGGCATCGGTCTCATTCTTTCGGATGTATTGGGGATCCCGAAATATCCCGTATCCAAAGCGATATCGACGCTCGGAAAACGGCAGAAGAAGAAGACAAACCCACTCGACATTTGGCTTGGCGACCTGTCGGTATGGCTTGCCGGTAAGCTGAAGCTCGGCGAATATAAAAGACTTCAACTCAAGGTCGATCTTGACAGTGCGGATATGACGCTCTCTCCCGAACAGTATGTGGCTAATGCTATTGTAAAAGCCTTGCTGATCGGCATTTTTGCGATTCCGTTCTTATTCTTCGCACCGATCCTATCCCTGCTCATTGCCGT
>CAYOZT010000229.1:0-1267 GCA_964408545.1 uncultured Oscillospiraceae bacterium
TTGATTTCCATAAGTGTTTATAATACAATAAATTTGTATAGGAAAAGCTTTATTTAAAAGGAGGAAGCTTATATGGAAACTTATGGAATCGAAAAATTCGGTATCATTGGACCAAAAGCTGTTTATCGTAACCTAACACCTGCTCAATTGACAGAAGCTGCGTTACGTTTAGGCGAAGGTTCATTAAGCAACACTGGAGCTTTAGTTGTTACAACCGGTAAATATACAGGTCGTTCTCCTAAAGACAAATTTATTGTTGACACAGAAACTATTCACAACGATATCGCTTGGGGAAAAGTAAACAGACCAATCAGCAGAGAAGCATTCAACTCAATCAAGGGTAAAATTGCTGCTTATTTACAAAACAGAGAAGTATTTATTTTTGATGGTTATGCAGGCGCTGACAAAACTTATACTCAAAAATTCAGAGTTATCAACGAACTAGCAAGCCAAAACTTGTTCATTCACCAATTGTTAATCAGACCAACAGCAGAAGAATTAGCATCTTACGGTGAAGCTGATTATACAATTCTTTGTGCTCCTGGTTTCAAATGTGATCCTGAAGTTGATGGTGTAAATTCAGAAGCATGCATTGCTATTGACTATGAAGCTCACGAAATCATCATTTGTGGTTCACGTTATGCTGGTGAAATCAAAAAATCTGTATTTGCAACAATGAACTATGTTATGACAAAGAAAAATGTATTACCAATGCACTGTTCAGCTAACATGGACCCTGCAACAGGTGAAACAGCAGTATTCTTCGGTCTTTCCGGAACAGGTAAAACAACTTTGTCAGCTGACCCTTCAAGAAAACTTATTGGTGATGATGAACATGGTTGGTCTCCTGATGGTGTATTCAACTTTGAAGGTGGTTGCTACGCAAAATGTATTAACCTTTCTGCTGAAAACGAACCTGATATCTTCAACGCTATCAGATTTGGTTCTTTAGTTGAAAACGTAGTTATGGATCCAGAAACTCGTGAATTCGACTTCAATGACGGTTCATTGACTGAAAATACTCGTGTTGGTTATCCTATCAATTATATTAACAACGCTCAAATTCCTTCTAAAGGTGGAATTCCAAAAGTTGTTGTATTCTTGACTGCTGACGCATTTGGTGTACTACCTCCAATTTCAAGATTGGACAAAAACGCTGCTATGTACCACTTTGTAACAGGTTTCACTTCTAAACTTGCAGGTACAGAACGTGGTGTTACTGAACCACAACCTACATTCTCAACATTATTCGGCGAACCATTCATGC
>CAYOZT010000230.1:0-1263 GCA_964408545.1 uncultured Oscillospiraceae bacterium
GCTTGTGGAACATTTCGATATCGGTAACGACGGTGTCCTTCTTCTCTTCGCGCAGACCGACGATCTCGACCTTGTCGTTCTTGTTGACTCTGCCGCGCTCGACACGACCGGTAGCGACGGTGCCACGGCCGGAGATGGTGAAGACGTCCTCAACGGGCATCAGGAAGGGCTGGTCAGCCTTACGGTCGGGAGTGGGGATGAAGTCGTCGACAGCGTCCATCAGTTCCTTGATGCAGGCATACTCGGGAGCGTTGACGTCCTTGGACTCGGAAACCAGAGCGTTCAGAGCGGAGCCGCGGATGATGGGGGTGTCGTCGCCGGGGAAGTCGTAGGAAGACAGCGTCTCGCGGACTTCCATCTCGACCAGCTCGAGCAGCTCGTCGTCATCGACCTGATCGCACTTGTTCAGGAAAACGACGATGGCGGGAACGCCGACCTGACGAGCCAGCAGCAGGTGCTCCTTGGTCTGAGCCATGGGGCCGTCGGTAGCGGCGATAACGATGATAGCGCCGTCCATCTGAGCAGCACCGGTGATCATGTTCTTGATATAGTCGGCGTGGCCCGGGCAGTCGACGTGCGCGTAGTGGCGGTTGTCGGTCTGGTACTCAACGTGAGCGGTGTTGATCGTGATACCACGAGCCTTCTCTTCGGGAGCCTTATCGATGGAAGCGTAGTCCTCGAAATCAGCGAAGCCCTTCAGGGACAGGTACTTGGTGATCGCAGCGGTCAACGTGGTCTTGCCGTGGTCAACGTGGCCGATGGTGCCGATGTTGACATGGGGCTTTGTTCTTTCAAACTTTTGCTTTGCCATGGGAAATATCCTCCTATAGTGAATATTGTTTTTAATGACGATTTTCCGTGTGCGCGTAACGCATCGTAGTAATCATACTACAAAATACGCAGAAACACAAGAGAAATTTTTGAAAATTTTATCCCTTTGTACGAGATTTTACGATCTCCTCGGTCAAAGACTTCGGAAGCTCGGTGTTGTGGCTCGGCTCCATGGAGTAGTTGCCGCGTCCCTGCGTCTTGGAACGCAGGTCGGTCGCGTAACCGAACATCTGCGACAGCGGGACGTTGGCATCGATCTGCACGGCGCCGGTACGGGTGATCTGGCCGAGAATGTTGCCGCGGCGAGCGGTGATGTCGCCGATGACGGTGCCCATGTATTCATCGGGCACGGTGACGGAGACCTTCATGATCGGCTCGAGGATGACGGGGTTGGCCTTCTTGCAGGCTTCCTTGAACGCCATGGAACCGGCG
>CAYOZT010000231.1:0-1256 GCA_964408545.1 uncultured Oscillospiraceae bacterium
ATGACCTTTCTATCAACAAGTATAAAAAGACCGAGTATCAGCCGGTGGAGTATCCGTCTACGGCTGAACTGCTGGACAAGCTGGATGGGCTGGAAAAGGAAATCCAGACGGGACTGAAAGAATTGAGAGGTTTGTTAGAATGAAAAGCAGTATGCAATACTTAACAGAGACAGAGTTAAGGAAAATACCAAACCAAGAATGGTCGTTAAATTTGGATGATGATTGTTTTCCCTATTCAGATGCAAGTGTATTTTTGCAAGGTTCATGTCAACTGTTTGCGTACGCCTTGAATGAAAAATTTGGCTATAATATAATGGAAATAAAACAACCCCCAAATTGTCATTATTTTTGTGAAATATGCAGAAATGGAACAAAATTTTGGGTGGATATACGAGGAATAACATCTGATAGAACGACATTTATTTCTGGACTGAAATACCTTACAGATGGTGCTTGCGTATATAAAGGTCATAGCAAAGAAGAACTGCCTTCTGAATTGAAGACAGATGCCGATAGATTTGGATATTGCTTTGCAAAGCGTATTATTCAGCAATGTCCAGAACGTTATGATGTAATGGGCTAAGGATAGAAGACGCAATATAAATATCCGATCCGTGAATGCTGAGAAATAGATTATGGCGAAAAGGAGGTGGCAACATGAGCAATTTGATAAGAATTGGTGATGTTTGCGAAATTATAAACGGTTACGCATTTAAGAGTGGCAAATATGTTGACGAGGGTATCCGTGTAATACGAATAACCAATGTGCAAAGTGGATTTATTGAGGATGCTGATCCGCGGTTTTATCCATTGAGTGAACAGAATGAAATCGAAAAATATATGCTGCAAGAGGGCGATTTACTTATGTCTTTAACTGGGAATGTGGGTAGAGTTGCACTGCTAGGAGGAGACATGCTGCCGGCAGCATTGAACCAACGGGTTGCGTGCCTTCGTATAAAGGATTCGACTGTAATATACAAACCATTCCTTTTTCATTTACTCAACTCCGATTGCTTCGAAAGCAAGTGTATTTTTTCGTCAAAAGGCATTGCCCAGAAAAACATGAGTACAGAATGGCTAAAGGAATACTCAATTTCGCTGCCACCTATGGAGCAACAGATAAACATTGCAGAGAAGCTTGAAAAGACAAGTAAACTAATTGCACTGCGGAAAGAGCAACTTGCAAAGCTGGATCAGCTGGTCAAATCCCGATTTATCGAGATGTTTGGGGATGTAATAAACAACGATAAGAATTG
>CAYOZT010000232.1:0-1249 GCA_964408545.1 uncultured Oscillospiraceae bacterium
CCGTAAAGAAATATAGGAGGTTATATGATTGTATCGATTTCAGGAATAAGTACAAGTATCCCATCTTCTTATGAGGAAATAAAAAGACGTCTGCGCCAACTAGGTTTATCGCCCAGCGGAAATTATGAAATTGATAAAAGTCGATTAAAACAAGCAATAAACAGTAAAGTTGAAAAAGCAGAAGAAAAGAAAAAAGAAATTGAAAAACAAGAAGAACTCACTATCGAAAAACGACTTGAAGAAGAAAGACTTGGTGCTCAAGCTCTGAGTGAACAAAACAAATTTTTCTTTAAATTATAGATTTTGCAAATAAAAAGGCGATTGGTTTTCCAATCGCCTTTTTGAATATCCTTGTGCAAATTAACGTTTGCTGAATTGGAATCTCTTACGAGCTCTTTTTCTACCGTATTTTTTACGTTCTTTAACACGTGCATCACGAGTTAAAAGACCTTCTGCTTTCAATACAGCTTTGTATTCTTCATTAGCTTTTAATAAAGCTCTTGAAATACCGTGTCTGATAGCAGCAGCTTGAGCAACAATACCGCCACCAACAGCTTTAACTCTTACATCGTATTTTTCTTGGTTTTCAGTCAAAACAAGTGGTCTGTAAACCATCATTTCAACAGCCGGCATATTGCCGATGTATGCTTGCAAAGTTTTTCCGTTAACGAAAATTCTACCTTTACCTTTTACCAATTTAACAACAGCAATCGCACATTTTCTGCGACCTGTAGCCATAATCATTTCTTTAGAATCAGCCATTATTTAGCCTCCTTTTCAAGAACAACCGGTTTTTGAGCAGCATGTGGATGCTCAGGACCGCAGTATACTTTTAACTTATTGAATTGTTCTGCACCTAAAGTATTGTGTTGTAACATACCTTTTACAGCTTTTTCAATCAATTTAGTTGCATCTTTTTCTCTAACTTCTTTTACAGAAGCAGATTTAAGTCCACCTGGGAAACCTGTGTGGTGGTAGTAAATTTTATCAGTTTCTTTATTACCTGAAACTACAACCTTTTCAGCATTGATAACGATTACAAAATCGCCTGTATCAACATTTGGTGTATATTCAGGTTTATTTTTACCTCTTAAAATGTTTGCAACACGAGTAGCTAAGCGACCTAAAATTTCGCCTTCTGCATCGATTACATACCATTTTCTTTCTACTTCAAGAGGTTTTGCTGAATATGTTTTATTTGCCATATTTGTATTCCTTATTTTTCTCTTGTATTGTATGAGTGATTAAG
>CAYOZT010000233.1:0-1248 GCA_964408545.1 uncultured Oscillospiraceae bacterium
TAACGCCGTTGAATTGTAAAACAAAATTTTTAGGAGGACATTATGGCAGAAAAGAGAGGTCACGGCTGTGACTGTGAACACGAACACGTGCACGATTGCGATTGCGGACACGAAGAATGCGACTGCGGTTGCGAAGACGAATTGGTGGTCTTGCAAGACAGCGACGGCAATGACGTTGCGTTCCACTACGTGTACAACATGGAACACGAGGGGAAAGAGTATGTCTTTTTGCAAGCGGTAGACGGCGACGACGTCGTGGAAATTTTCTCCGTGGATACCGTTGAAGAAAACGGCGAATTTTTCGACACGTTGGAACCCGTTGACGACGATTTGTACGACGTACTGTACGAAAAGTTGTTGTTGGTTGCATCTGAAGATGCATGCGAAGACGATTGCGATTGCGACGACGAACATTGCGATTGCTGTCACCACGAATAACAACCAAAACAACAAACGAAATCCGTCTCTAACGAGGCGGATTTTTGCAGTTATTGGGGGCGTTATTTTTGAATGCACTTTGCGTTTGTGAATGTGAAGTGCATTTTTTTTGTAAAAAAAGGTACTTGTTATTTTATTTTTTGAACGTAACTTGACGCTACAACCTTTTCACTTGGCTACATTTGTTCTCCTCTCAGACATCTATGGTGTCATCTCTCCTCAAGGGGCGAGCCAAGTGGGGTATTAGCTGTGATGATGCAGGGGTTAAACTCAAGTTTTTGAAAACTGAGAACTGGTGCAATATGCGGTTTCTCGTAAAAAACAGTGACGTGAAAAGAAAATGTTTCAAAACACACTCTTCACTTTTCACTCTACATTAGCGGCTCCGCCGACTGAGAGGGTAAAAAACGCAACCTCAAACAAGGCTCCTTTGTGTAAAGGGAGCTGGCACGGAGTGCCTGAGGGATTGACCTCGATAGCAAAATAATGGTGCAATTTGTAGGTGTTGTCACATATTTTGAACATTAAATGTTCAAATGAACTTTATGCTGTTTTTTAGACAGTTATTAAAGCAAAAATTACTTTTCTCTCACGTTTCCACTAACGTCACCTCACTTCTTCACTCTTCACTATTACTTATTAACTCGGCAACGCAGTTGCCGCTGCTCTTGGCTCTCACTTTGGGAGAGGGCAAAAGAGGCGATAAATTGCCGCCAGTTGCTGCCGTCGCTTGCGTCGCCGCAAAAATTGTTGTTATTATTTGTTTTTTATCAAATGTTTGGCGCAATATCTTTGAAAAATCTTTTCATT
>CAYOZT010000234.1:0-1242 GCA_964408545.1 uncultured Oscillospiraceae bacterium
AGCCAAAACGGTGCGGAGTTCTACATCACCATCTACGGCTCCATCGCACAGAGTGCCAAGGAAGGTAAGGTATCCTTCCATTATAAGAATTTCCTCGGATATAAGCGAGGTGTTGACGGTCAACCCGAAATCGTTCCCGAAGAAGCCGATGTGATCCGCTTTATTTACGAACAGTTTCTCGCAGGCGACAGCTTCGGGAATATCATCAAGCTGCTTGAAGAAAAAGGAATCAAATCTCCAAGCGGGAAAGATAAATGGACATACTCCACTATACAGTCTATTCTCACCAACGAGAGGTACAAGGGCGATGCCATCATTAACAAGACCTACATCACCGACTGCCTATCCAAAAAGGTCAAGGTCAACAACGGCGAACGCCCGAAATACTATGTGGAAAACAATCATCCCGCCATTATCCCTCCTGCCATGTTCGGCAGAGTCCAAGAGGAACTCGCAAGACGAACAGGCAAGCAAAAGGTCAAGCAAGTCGGCACAAAGACCGAGCAGGGCAAATATTCAAGCAAATATGCGCTGACCGAACTGCTCGTCTGCGGAGAATGCAAAACTCCGTACCGCCGATGCACATGGACGGTCAAAGGCAAGAAAAAATATGTGTGGCGATGCATCAACCGACTGGACTTCGGCAAGAAATACTGCCATGAATCTCCAACCATCGAAGAAAGCGTACTTCACGAAGCCATTATGAGAGCCGTAATGAGAACGGCCCAGATGAACACCGATGTGCTAAATACCTTGAAATTGCACATAGGCATGGCACTCGCCTCCGATGAAAGCGAGGATACGAGTCTCGCCCTCCAAATCCGAATCGCAGAGATCGATGCGGAATTCAACGCCATGCTGAAAAACATCTCATCCGATTCGGTGGATGCCTTTGACGAAAACCATGCTAAAGACCTCATGAACGAAAAAAGCAATCTGCAACAGCGCCTGTCACAGATTGCAGATACCAAGCAAAAGCGTGAGAACGCACAGTCCCGACTGGATGATATTTATACCATCCTCGACGGACTCAAAAACCACCCGATGCAATACGATGACCGAATCGTCAGACAAATAATCGAATGCGTGGTCGTCGAATCCAAAGAAGAAATCAAAGTGATATTTATCGGTGGGTTGGAAACAACCGAGAGGTTGAGAACAGACTGCGCACAATGACCGCAAGGGTTCAAATCTCTAACGCAAAAGCACGAAAATATCTTTTTTATAGTCCACTGACAAAAA
>CAYOZT010000235.1:0-1225 GCA_964408545.1 uncultured Oscillospiraceae bacterium
AGGAAGGCGTATATCGTCATCCACGCATTCCGTTTCTGTTATGTCTTCCAGAAAGTGGCGGCTGATCAGCCACGGATGAATATTGTTTCTTCCTCTACTGCGGAAGAATACATACGGCAGCAGTGCATCTCTCATCAGAAAAACATAGGCAGTATCTTCTTCATATCCAATCCATTCACAATACCTGTATATTTCTTCGAGAAACGGATTGGCGGAAACACCTCTGTGATTCCCAGCATCTTCAATCAAATTTCCAAGTAGAGCTTCAAGTTCATATTCATTCTTTCCGTAATCGGTATCTGACAACCTTTCACGATCGATAGGAAAGGGGGATTCTCCGTATCGGTATAGAATAGATCTCAGTCTTGAGAGACATGAGAAATCTGCTTCCATCGTTTCGTTCAGATTTGTATATCCTTCATCGGTCAGATCGTCCAACACCTTCAGGAGCTGTTTTGCTTCCCGGATATCTGCATCGGAAAGAATCATATTCTCATATTCTTCCAGCTTTCTGCGGTAGTAGTTTACATTAAACGATATAAATCCCATAACCAGCCTCACAAATTCAAATCTATCGTTGTATTTATTATACCAAAAAATCTCGTATTTTCAATACATTCACACCCACGCAACAACATTTTGAAAAAGAAAAAAGGTCCGACACTTTTCGTATCAAACCTATGCTTTTCTTATGGTACACCCGACAGGAGTCGAACCTGCGCACCCGCCTCCGGAGGGCGGTGCTCTATCCACTGAGCTACGGATGCATATAACAATAATGTGTGCGGTGAACTTGGAAAAAAAAGATTAGTTGCAAATGCACTTGTAATATTTTAACACTAATATGTAACAATGTCAAATACGGGGTGGGGGAATTTACGGACATTTTGTCGCAACGCGGTAAAAAGCGGAACGCAAACGGTTAAAAAGCAATAAAAACGCGCCGCAAAAAACAAAGCGGCGTAAACAACCCTTCAAAATCGTTGACAAACGGCTTTTTACGGATTAAACTATAACAAAAAAGATTTTATGATGAGTATGAAAAAAGTATTGGTCGGAATGAGCGGCGGCGTCGACAGTTCGGTTGCTGCGTTTTTACTGCAACAGGAAGGGTACGAAGTAATAGGACTTCATTTTACCTTGACCGGAGAGGAAGAAAATCTTGCCGATTTAAAAGCCGTTTGCGAGCGTTTGAAAATTAAATATTACCTTGCCGATTTTTCGG
>CAYOZT010000236.1:0-1218 GCA_964408545.1 uncultured Oscillospiraceae bacterium
CCAATAATATCTAATCGAGATTTACTAAATCGTGATTTGATATTATTATACTCAAAAACAGGAGAAAAATCAAGTGCTTTTGAAAATGAAAAATTCTCAAAAATTCATTCTCAGATTTTTTAGTGCAGTATCTACACTGAATTTTATTGCTCTTTTCGTGCATCCCTCCATCTTTGCGATCTGCTCATAGGTGCATCCCCCGAAATAATACAAAAGCACACGGCGTCGCTGTAGCTCCGGGAGCTGTGCGATGGCCGTGTGCAATTTTTGATATTTGATTCTTTTCGCTACGCAGTCCTCTATGGACTCCGGTTGATCGATGGTTCTGCGTTGTAGCACCTCATCTGTGAGATCCATTTGTTCCAAGTGCCGGCTGACGATGTTCATGTAAGAAATATCCTCCAATTCAAAGCCGTCAAAAAGTTCATAGAGTTCCGCATCGACCTCCAGCTTCTGGACAGCTCCTTGTCCATCCGTAAAGCTTATGTAGTATGTACCATTTTCAATAGATAGTGTGTAAGGATTCTGCTTGTCTTTCTTTCGGTTTGGATGCCGTTCATCCATTTGTATGTCCTCCAATCGATTTGAAATTTGAATTTCAAATCGATTGGGGTGGACTGCGGCAACGGGTGTCCGTACTCACTTCGTGAACATGGCTCCGATTAGAATTATTTTACCTATCAGGTAAGTAAAAGGACATGGTCATGATTTCTTGTAGAATGAAGCCAAGACATACATTCCAACAAAAGACCTCAGGCCATGTCCGACAGTACTATTTCATTAAACAAGGTTGCCCGCAGGCGTGTGCCGCTTACTTTGCTCGATTCACATACTCCGCAAAGCGCAGGAACGCCTGTTTGCCATCGCCTGTTCGTTTGAAAACACCGGCGTGTTCCAGGACCTGGGCGAACACCTTGCCGACCTCGTTTTGGAAAATTTCTGCGATGTTTTCCGGGGTGAATTGATATTTCTGTTTCAGCTCGTTCAGCCAATTTTCGTGCTTTTTCAGCTCGTCGGTAAGGGGTGTGCCGTTGAGAACGGCGACTTCCAGCTCTGCCAGCTCCCGTTTCAGTCGGGAAGGCAGCACCGCAAGGCCCATCACCTCGATCAGTCCGATGTTCTCTTTCTTGATGTGGTGCAGCTCGGCGTGGGGATGGAAAACACCCATGGGATGCTCCGCTGTGGTGATGTTGTTGCGCAGCACCAGATCCAGCTCGT
>CAYOZT010000237.1:0-1207 GCA_964408545.1 uncultured Oscillospiraceae bacterium
CTTATATGGGTAGCGTGACCGGTGGAAACAAAGCAGGTGCTCTTGTAGGATACAATGGAAACAATAGCGGTAAGAAAAGTCCGTTTACCGATGTATATTATTGTGAGAAAAACGGTCTTGAATATTTGGGTGCAACTTACGGCGGCACGATCACAGCTACCCGTGTGGAAAGCGTTACTGCCGACCAATTCAAGTCCGGTGAAGTGGCTTATAAGCTCAACAACGGCATAACAGACGGAACACAGGCTTGGTATCAGACCTGTCAATCGGACAGCTATCCGAAGTTCGACGGCAAGACTGTTTACATGGGTTATATTTGCGGCAGCGAAAGCTCCGACCCCGTATACAGAAATTCCATGGATGGACTGATCACATTTGCATCTCCCCAACACAAATATAACAATTCGGGTGTTTGCGAAAATTGCGGTCAGTCAAAATCCGCAGTTTGGGATGAAAGCGAAAAGGTTTACAAAATCTACAACTTAGGTCAGCTTCAATGGTTTGCCGATTATGTAAATGCAGGAAATACCGACATCAATGGCAAGCTGATGGCAAATATTGATGCTTCTACGCTGACATCTCTGGCTATCGGTGTGAACGGCAAAGCATATTCCGGTACATTCGACGGTAACGGATATACGCTGACGATTGGGCTGAACAGCACAGCACAGTATGCCGCACCGTTCCAGTATGTAAACGGTGCAACCATTAAGAACTTGACCGTAAAGGGTTTCATCACGACAAATCAGAAGTTTGCGGCAGGTATCGTTGGCTTGTCCGACGGCAACACTACTATTGAAAACTGCTTGAGTTATGTTACGATCAACTCCTCTGTTAGCGGTGACGGCACCCACGGCGGTCTTGTAGCCAATGTAAGCAGCGGAACAATGACCATTAACAACTGCGGTTTTATCGGTGCAATCAATGGCTCTAACACAACGAATTGCGGCGGCTTGGTGGGTTGGTCAAACGGCACAACTAATATCAGCAATTCGTTCGTTGCAGCGACCTTTGCTCTGGAAAGCGGCGATAATTACACCTTCTCCAGAAATGCAGGTAAAGTGAGCCTAACAAATTGCTACTATCTTAATGCCCTTGGCACGGCTCAGGGAACGAAGATAACCACCGCACAGATCGAGAGTGGCGAATTGGCATGGCTCTTGAACGGCAGCAAGGATAACGGCACTTGGAAGCAGACGCTCAAGAC
>CAYOZT010000238.1:0-1206 GCA_964408545.1 uncultured Oscillospiraceae bacterium
AAAAGTTTTATTTATAATCCATTATTTAAACTCGACCATACATATCTTCATAACGAATAATATCTTCTTCAATCAATAAGTCGCCTTTTTGTACTTCAATAATTTTCAAGACACCTTCATAAGGATTTTGAAGAGAATGAATTTCTCTTACTGCAATATCAACACTATGTCCAGGGCTTAAAATGTGTTCTTTACCTTCAAGAACAACTTTTGCAGTTCCTTCTAACACAACCCAATGTTCGCTTCTATGATTATGAGATTGAACAGAAAGCTTTTGCCCTGGGTTAACTTGTATCATTTTAGTTAAGAAACCTTTGCCTTCACCTAAAACGGTATAATAACCCCAAGGTCTGTAAACTGTTTTATGAACTTTATAAGTGTTATCATTCTGCGTTTTTAATGTATCATAAATCTTCTTTACATCTTGCGCTTTATCTGATTTGCAAGCAAGAATTGCGTCTTCTGTCTCAACAACTACAACATCTTCCAACCCAATTGTTGCAACAAGTTTAGAAGAAGAATACATAAATGAATTCTTTGAGCCTTCATCAAGAACATGACCAATTTTAACATTGCCGTTTTCATCTTTTTTGCTGACATCATAAATTGATTTCCAACTGCCTAAATCATTCCAATCACTTTTTAATTGAACAAGAGCAATTTTGTCGGATTTTTCCATAACAGCATAATCAATAGAAATACTTGGCATTTTATCAAATTCTGTAAACGGAATTTCAGAAGATTTTGTAAAATCAAAGTTTTTTAATAAGCTATATATTTCAGGAGCGCATCTTTCTGCTTCTTTTAGTAGTGTTGAAGTTTTAAACATAAAGATTCCGCTGTTCCAGAAATAATTGCCATCTGAAATGTATTCTTTTGCAAGTTCTTCATTCGGTTTTTCGACAAAGCGCTTAACTTTATAACCATTTTCAATAGGTTCAGTTGTAATATTTACATAACCATATCCGGTTTCGGGATAAGTTGGTCGTATTCCGAAGGTAACAATGTAACCTTTTTCTGCAATTTTTTCTCCTTCTTTTACTGTATCAGCAAACAATTGAGAATCTTTAATCATGTGATCAGAAGGAACAACAAGTATAACAGGGTCGTCATTTGTTGTATCTGTAATATATTTGCAAGCCAAAATTATAGCAGGAGCTGTATTTTTGGCAATAGGTTCAGATAAAACAACAGGATTTTCAATAA
>CAYOZT010000239.1:0-1198 GCA_964408545.1 uncultured Oscillospiraceae bacterium
GATTAAGTCAGTTAGCTCTCTTTATTATTCTTCGATTGCTTTGATTAATACTTTTCCATCACTTAACTGTAGTTGTCCCTTTTTAATGGATTTTTTCGTCTTGAAGCTTTGCTTTGCAACCTTTTGCACTGAGCTTCTAACATAGGGACGGTAGGCAACTTGACTTTGCGGAATTTCAACAACCAATTTGTCGCCAACAACCTTTATTTCTCCTGCGCCAAGCACTTGCTCTTTTTTACCGAGAATCTTCCCAGAAGCAGCAACAATATTTCGTTCTGTAGGTTTATAGACAAGAACCCGTTGTCCTGGAATTAACTTGCTTGTTACACCATCAATAACTTCATACTTTCCGGCTGCAATTCTTTTACCAGAAATAGAATGTTTATTTCTTGCCATCAGAAGAGTTCCCTCCTTTTATAAGTGTTGCTATCGTATCAAGTTCTTCGGGATATGTATTAGGCAACACATACATATGGCGAAGAACCTTTCCGTTATTTGTTTTTGATTGATTAAAAATATCAGAAAACTCATCCTCAACATTGAGTATCTCTATTTCAATATATTCTTCTGGAGAAGAATTGCGAACAATGCCGTACCCCAGACGTTTGGACATAGGTACTGTGTAATATATTGTCACAAGTGTTCCATAGCGAAGATTGCTGGAAAAATTCGTGTAGTAGACATCCTTATTCTTATTGGTACCATAAGCTGCAATTTCAAATCGTGTTCCATTACGCAGGACATTTTTGAGTTTTATTGTAGCTCGAAAAGCAATTATTAAAGCTGACAATAAAATGAAACTAGCTATAACCAACCATCGTATTCCAATGGAAATAGTTCCAGATACAGTAAATATTGTAACAGCAGTTCCGATTATACCAAAGATATATCCGATAACCGCCCATGATTCTTTTAAAAATTTTCTCATGGTGATACCTCCATTAATCTATATTGTTGATTTTTTCTATCAACATATTACTCAATTCCTGCGAAGGAGTAACCTTATGCCAATGCCCAGAGGTATCAAATTCGGGATAGTGGTAACGCCAGCTATCATATTCGTCCTGCGTGATTTCGCCTGCTTTGAGCATAGCAGCAGCCTGTCGCCAAGCACAGAGCATTTCGTGAAGCTGTGCAGCATCTTTGCTTTTACGCACATCGACCTTCAAGCAGATTTCCCCATCTGCATCATCAATAT
>CAYOZT010000240.1:0-1194 GCA_964408545.1 uncultured Oscillospiraceae bacterium
AAATCTTCCGGCTCCCATTTTGTTATTTTTTTCATTCCCATTAACTATTTCTCCTTATCATTTCTCTTATTTCATCAGGAGTGTAAGGAGGTTTTTTACTGTGTGCAATCATATGACAGTTAGGGCAAATTGGAATCAGATCTTCTATCGCATTGATTTCATATTCGGAACCAACTGAAGAGATTTCGACCAAATGATGAATATGTATTTTCTCAATAAATTTTTCACCATACATTTTGCCAAAATCAAATCCACATACTTCACATTTTAATCTACCATTATTCTTCTTGCGGTAATGGTTAATGCAAGCAACTCGTGCATAAGGATTTCTCTCATAAGCATTAACCGTCACTTGTTTCTTTGCCCCTTCAATAAGAGTTCCTACCTCTTTTTCGTCAATTTCTTCTGGCAAGCCAACCTCAAAAGATAATGATTTGATAATACCACCTTTACCGTTGATAAGTTCAAAAATCGCCGGCAGTAATCCAACAACCTTCTTTTGATGACTTTGATTAAATGCTTTAAAAGAGGAATCAATACTTGCAAATTCATCTTTTGTTATCGCTTTGTTCAGGAGTGTTATACTGCCCGGAGCAAACTGATAATAACCGTTGTATTCATTACCATCTGCAAGAGTTAAAGGTTCATCTAATTCTACTGTATTTGTGTGAACGGCATATCCTATAAGTTCGCCACCATATTGAAATAAAACAAATGTATTTGCAGGGCAGTCCATTTTTGATTTCATATAGTAATATGTTCCGCCTCTGTTTGGCATTGTTTCAACAATAAAGCGTTTAACTTCCTCGTATGTAGAAAATATGGATTGGCTCATTGGCAAGAAACGAATCTCGTTAATTATATAACCTTCGTTCCCTTTGACCTCGGAACAAGGAAACGCATTTTCGTGCGGTCCTTTCTTGTTAGAACGACATTTGGCACAGTGACTTTGTAAACCCATTGGATTATTTACGGTTACACGTTTTGTTGTTGTTCCAAACGCATCAGGGCAGAAATAATGAATATGTTGTTTACTATCAACCGAGCAATTTGAACAAGATTTATAAACAACATCCTTTACCAATAAATATTGTGCATTAGATAATGGGTTCCCACAAAAATCACAGTTTGCCATAACACATATGCCTCCTAAATTAAAGCCTGACTAATTATGCCATCTTCCAAATCTTTAAT
>CAYOZT010000241.1:0-1189 GCA_964408545.1 uncultured Oscillospiraceae bacterium
GCTGAAGCTCAGGGTCTGGAATACACTCCCGCTGAGGAAGCTATTGGCTAAGATGGTACATAAAAAAATCGGTCGTGAAAACGACCGATTTTTTATGTTAGGGGTTAGGATCTAGGATTTAGGGGCCAGGGGTGTGTGTCATCCTGAGTAGAGCGTGTCATCCTGAGCTTGTCGAAGGATCCCCAAAGGGTACAGGAGCACCCGGGTAGAACCGTAGGACGGGCGTAACGTTTGCACAGCAAACGTCGTATGTTTCGCAGGGCGAAACACAAGTGGCACACGCCCACTACCTTTGGGGCGGCGGCGGATGAGGAAAATCAAATAAAACCCTATCCAACCGCAGTACAAAAAGAGAAGTGCTTTTAAATTTCCTCATCCGGGTTTGGCCCAAAGGTAATGGCCAAGACCCATTGTGTTTCGCCTTGCGAAACACAGCGTGTTTGCCAAAGCAAACACGGCCTTCATCCCTCTGGGAGAAGGCTTTAAACGCTCTATCCAACTGCTCCTGTAGCAACAAGGGATCCTTCGACTCGCTTACGCTCGCTCAGAATGACACTGATCCCTGATCCCTCCTATTCAACGTATACCGCCACGTTACCAAATATTCCCGAAGGTTCCACCGGAGCACCGGCGCCGCCCATAGCGCCCATGACCTGGTGGTTCTTTCGCATATAGCGGTCAAAGGAGTTGGCTACCTCTATCCGCAGGGTGTTCTCTCCTGCCCGGACCAGCCCCGTAAGGTCGAAGTTATAGGGCCTGGCGATGCACATACCGGCGTCCTGGCCGTTGACCCAGACCTGGCAGCCCTCAAAAACGTGCTCCAGGCAAAGACTGGCACGGTTTGGCACCTTATCCAAGGTGAAAACCGTTTCATAGGCCATGTAACCTGAAAATGCAGGCTTCAAAACCGCCATATTCACCAGCTTATCCAGCTGTATGCTGTCTTTGAATTGGGGATACTCTTTGCCGGAGCAGAAGCTGACCTGCCAGGGGCCTTCCAGGGGCAGCTCCTGACCATTTTTGCCGGGAGCAGGCACCAATTCCCCTTCCTGGGGCCGGGAAATGAGCACTACCGTCTGGGCCGGCTCCAGATGCAGGGATACCTGGCCCTCTTCCAGCTCCAGGGGCCGAAGAACGTTGTTCATGGCGTCGTATTCCACCAGCCGGTCGGCATTGGAAAGGCTTATGC
>CAYOZT010000242.1:0-1169 GCA_964408545.1 uncultured Oscillospiraceae bacterium
TTCCGCACCCGGGGAGGCAGTTTTTTAATTCATGCGGTTGCGGTACTGGGAACAGCGCTTCATGGCCCGCTGGGCCTTGTTTACTCGCTTTCGGATATTGGCACGGTAGCCCCGATACTCCCGATCTTCCAATCGGCTGTCGGCCATAGCCCGGCACTCCTGCTGGAATGCTATGTACTTCTCGCAGGTCATGTGGCAATTGGGTTCTACAGTGCGGTCGGGGCAACCTTTACACGGTGCATTTGCCATAGGCTACACCTTATCGATAAGCTTGACTTCCCCGGTGATGGTGTTCTTGACCATGAAGCTTCGGGAAAAATTCCCGACTACCAACCAGATAAAAGGGAAATTGATCCCGGCACGTTTCATAAGCTCGGTCTGTTCCGGGTCTGGGGTCATGGGCTTCTTAGCCATTCTGTAACCCCCTTGCCACGCATTTTCCCAGGGCGAACCCGGCCAACAGGGCGCAGACCCACATAGCGGGGACGGCTGCGGAGGATTCCAGGAGGCCCTTCTGCTGCCAGATGAACAGGATGATGTTCAGTGTGGCATAGAGAAAAACGCTCTTAACGCAATCTTTGGCCAGGTCTAAGGCGGTGGGCTTGCGTTTGCCCATACCTTGCGCCAAGTAGGCGGCTTCTTCTACGGATTTTGCTTTGCTTGCCATGATGATCAACTCCTCATTTCGTGATTTCTGTGGACTACCTCGAATAGCTCCACGTTTTCCTGGTCAAAGGCCTTGCTGGCCTGGCTTTCCAGCCCTGCCTGTTCTCTCAGGCGGTCGTTCTCCCGGCGGTATCTCCGGGCGATCTCCGTCAGGGTGCGGAGCTTTTCAACGTCTGCGGGGGTCATTCTTTTCCACCTCCTCCAGCAGCTTTGCAACTGCGTACTTTGCAAACAGGAACGGTGCTGCGAACGGCCAGATCAGGCCACACAGCGTCGGCCGAATAGCAAATTCATCGAGGTCGGCATCGAAAATTTTCTCGAATACTGCCGTATTTGCGGCGGCGATTGCCAGATAGACAACCATGCCAATCACGAGTTTCATTGTGTCACCCCCTTTGCAAAGGTTTTTATCTCCTTATCGGTGTACCCCAGGAACCGGAGTACCACACCGATATCGGGGGAAATCTTCTGCACCACCCGGCGCATGGTGTCCATCTGGATTT
>CAYOZT010000243.1:0-1168 GCA_964408545.1 uncultured Oscillospiraceae bacterium
TTGATTTTAGCATTACCGCTTTAAATTGTCAATATTTTTTTAAAAAATAACCGAATTAACCGAATTAACCGAATTAACCGAACCCAACAGATTATCCGATCTTAACCATTTGCTCCGTCAACAATGCCGTTTTAGCTATTTCTTCAAGAGCCTCGGCATTTGTAACAGCTTCGTTTACGGATTTTCCCCATGTGAACGGCCCGTGAAGTGCGGCAAGCACAGCCGGCACGGCAAGCGGGTTTATACCGTTTGAATTAAACGTATCGACAATAATTTTCCCCGTGTAAAGCTCGGCATTTTCTTTTGCCTCGGAAGTCGTAAGCGGTCTCGTGCACATTACCGTGCCCTTAAAATACGCGGCGTGAGTCGTGCCGTAGCACGGAATGCTTCTTTTTGCCTGAGCGCGTGCAACGGCGTACGGCGAATGCGTATGAACAACGCTCTTCACCCCGGGAAAAGCCTTATAAATTTCAAGATGCGTTGCTGTATCCTTTGAGGGCGTAAGCGACCCCTCCAAAACATTGCCCTCCAAATCAAGAACAACAAGCATATCCGCACCGAGCTTTTCGTAATCAATACCCGACGGCTTAATTACGACAAGTCCGTTCTTGTCGTCGTATGCGGAAACATTTCCCCAAGTACAGCTCGCAAGTCCGCTTTTCACAAGACGTAAATTCGCCTTGAGTACCTCTTTTTTCAAATTTTCAAGCATTTTTTTACCTCTTATTTTCCGAGCTCAAGCGTTCTTTTGTATGCGGCTCTTACGGCATCTGCGGCAGTCTTTCTGAACGCGCCTTGTTCAAGAGCCAAAACGCCTTCTATCGTACTGCCCGCGGGACTGCACACGTCATCCTTGAGCTTTTCGGGATTTTCGCCCGACAAAAGCAGTGCCTTCGAAGCTCCCATAAGTGTGCTTGCGGCATACTCTGTTGCCTTTTCACGCGAAAGCCCGCACGAAACGGCACCATCCGAAAGCGCTTCTATAAACATATACACAAATGCCGGACCGCATCCCGAAACACAGCTTGCGGCATCTATTTTTTCCTCGTCGATTTCGTCCGTCAAGCCCCATTTTGAAGAAAGCTTCAAAAACTCCGCTTTACGTTCTTCGGTAACGCCGTCGCACGAATAAAGCACCACGCCCTCGCCCACCGAAACGGGCATATTC
>CAYOZT010000244.1:0-1167 GCA_964408545.1 uncultured Oscillospiraceae bacterium
GTCTTGAAGATTTGGGTAAAGGACTTTGCTCAATGACAGGTACTATTCACTCTACAAAACAAAAAGGTGTTAGATATCTTTCTCTTACAGAAGGTTATATCCTAAAACTTGGTTTAGATAAAAATGATGAAGTTATCGGATATCAATTTGTAAATCTTGGAAAAGTTATGGACGCAATCAAAAAAGGTGTTGATCCAAAAGAAGCTTATGAAAAGAATATCGGTACTTATGGCAGATTTGCTGATGCTGTTAAGTATATTGATCCACGTCAAGAGTAAGTCAAAAAAGTGAATAAGTGACTGAGTGACTAGGTTAATAAGTGATTTAAGTTCGCTATCGCTCAGGTTGAGAAATAAAATTTAGCGTAAAATCTTTGTCACTTAATCACACAATCACCTAGTCACCTGAATTATAATAATTAAACAAAAATGAGGAAATAATAAATGACAGTAAAATTTGAAGGACAAGATAGACGTGAAGCTACTCTTAGCAAAGTTTTACCAGAATATGGTTTCAAAAACTTGGAAGAAGCTCGTGAACTATGTTTATCAAAAGGCATCGATGTAGATGCGATTGTTAAAGGTATTCAGCCAATTGCGTTTGATAACGCATCTTGGGCATATACTTTAGGTGCAGCAATTGCAATTAAAAAAGGAATCAAAAATGCAGCTGATGCAGCAGAAGCTATTGGTTTAGGCTTACAAGCTTTTGCTATCCCAGGTTCAGTTGGTGACAGAAGACAAGTTGGTATCGGTCACGGTAACTTAGCAGCTATGTTGCTAAGAGAAGAAACTGAATGTTTCTGTTTCTTGGCTGGTCACGAATCTTTTGCAGCAGCAGAAGGTGCTATTGGTATTGCAAGAAACGCTAACAAAGTTAGAAAATCTCCTTTGAGAGTTATTTTGAACGGACTTGGTAAAGATGCAGCTTACATTATTGCTAGAATTAACGGATTTACAGCTGTTGAAACTGAATATGATTTCAAAACAGGCGAATTAAAAATCGTTAAAGAAACTCCATTCTCAGACGGAGAAAGAGCAAAAGTAAGATGCTATGGTGCTGATGATGTATCTGAAGGTGTTGCAATTATGATTAAAGAAGGTGTTGATGTATCTATTACAGGTAACTCAACTAACCCAACTCGTTTCCAACACCCTGTTGCAGGTA
>CAYOZT010000245.1:0-1159 GCA_964408545.1 uncultured Oscillospiraceae bacterium
CGAAGCAGTATCTCGTTAATGGAGGTATTCTCCGGCATGTTCACGGCGAAGGCGATGCACTCGGCAACACGCGCGGCGGGGATGGCGAAGTTTTTGTAGAACTCATCGTTGCCCTTGCGGGTAGCCTCGTCGGTGACGTGCTTCGGAAGCTCAGTGTCAATGGCTCCGGGGGCGATAAGAGTGACACGGACATTGCTCTGCGCCGCTGCCTCCTCTTGACGCAAGCTCTCGCTCAATGCGCGGACACCGAACTTGGTTGCGGCGTAGACACCACCTGCCGGTGTGGGGATATGCGACGATACCGAGCCGATATTGACGAAATGGCCTGACTTCTGCTTGCGCATCTGCGGCAGTGCGGCGTGGATACCGTAAAGGGTGCCCTTGAGGTTGGTGTCGATGGTGCGCTCCCACTCCACTGTCTGACCCTTGATAAGCTCAGAGAGGGGCATCAGTCCTGCGTTGTTGACCCATACGTCGATGCGTCCGTATGTGCTGACTGCCTTGTCGGCAAGAGCCTGTACCTCGTCCATCTTGGTCACGTCGGTCACCTGATAGACTGCCTCGCCTCCGGCAGCCTTTATGTCGGCGACCATCTGTTGAAGGCGTTCCTCACGGCGTGCTGCCAACACTATTTTGTTTCCCTGACTTGCAAGCAGCTTTGCCGTAGCCTGACCGATGCCGCTGCTTGCTCCTGTGATAACGATAACTTTCTTTTCCATTTTACTTTGATTTTAATGTTTTCTTGTTTTCGGATGCAAAGTTAGTGGTATTTTAAGAAAGTGGCTTTACTGTGAAGGTCTATGATTTGTACTGTGAGGGTCAAATAATCGTTCCTTTAAAAAGAGGGGCATATAGTCTCACTTGGCGCATAACCGTACTTCTCCTTGTAGGAACGGGAGAAGAATGAAGGATTTGAGAATCCGACACGCATCATGACATCGTTTATTTTGCTGGAGCCTTCACTAAGGAGATTGTGCGCCTCGGCGAGACGCTTGTCGATAATCCACTTCTGCGGGGTTATGCCGGTTATCTTCTTGAAGTCGCGCTTGAAGGTGGAAAGGCTGCGTCCGGTGTAGTTGGCGAATTCGTCCATGCTCAGGTCATACATATAATTGTCCTCCATGAACTGCATGAGGTCTATCTTCCAAGGCTCGGCGAA
>CAYOZT010000246.1:0-1137 GCA_964408545.1 uncultured Oscillospiraceae bacterium
GGCTACGGCGAGTCCATTGCCCGGCTGAGCAATATGCTGGGCGGCGGCGTGATCGTTCAGCGGTTTGGTGACTTGATCCGTGGCCGCCGTTCCACGGCCAGCCGCATTGAGGAAGCTTTTATCACCCCCACCCTGAATGCCACACCGGGTGACCTGAGTTTGGTGCTCCCCAAGCGGATATTAGACGGTATCATTGAAATGATCTATGCTCTGGATGAGATTGCACCGGGCACAGCCAACGATGACACACTGCTCTACGGCGTAGAGGTCAAATTCTACAATATGGAAGTGGAAGTCAACGATCGGCTGGAATCCCGTTACCCCGGCCTGTACATCATCGGAGATGGCAGCGGTATCACCCACTCCCTGTCCCATGCTTCTGCAAGCGGTGTCTATGTGGCAAGAAACATCGCCGGAATGCAGGAATAACCATAGTATTTTTGGCTCCATCCGGATCAGAAATTCCAGCTTATGAGAGAAATGTAACCATGTGAAATTGCCCGGGCAACCATGCCCGGGCAATTTCCAGACTGTCAAAAAAGTCAAACATTCATGTCATTGCGAACCAGTGACCGATGTCACTGGTGTGGCAATCCCCTAAATAGACGGAAAATCCCCGTTTTTTTGAACAAAAAAAGTTTGAAAATCCGGGGGATTCCCACGCCGGCGTGTTTCAGTAGTGGTATGATTGCCACTGGCAATCATAGGAATTTATGATTCACTGCGTGGAGCACCACGCCGGCTCGGAATGACACAGTTTTTTGACACGCTCAAAATTGCCCGGGCAACCATGCCCGGGCTATTTCATTATGCGTTTCGGATGATATCAATCGGCTTTTTTCGGGATATTTTCCGAATGGGGAAATAGCTGGAAAGCAAGGCAACGCCAAAGCTCAGGGCAAACAGGATAATGACCTGTCGCACACTAAAGTGGGCGATCTCCAGCAATAAATGGAACTGTTGCTTCATGATCCCATTGGCGACCAGCGTTGCCCCAAAAGTCAATGCACAGGACAGGAAGAAATTCCACATGGCCGTTACCAGGCTTTCCGTCAGGAATATCTCAAAAACATCACTGCCGGTAGCGCCCAGAGAGCGCATAATGCCAATATCTCTCTGCTTGGCAGAAATGCTGGA
>CAYOZT010000247.1:0-1128 GCA_964408545.1 uncultured Oscillospiraceae bacterium
AATCTTTTTCATCCATAATAAAACCTCCAATAAATTACAAAATAATATATCACATCTTAGAAAATTTTTCAAGTTTTAATATATTTGCTAAAAGCATAGGTTAAAATATTAATTTAACCCATGCTTTTATTTTATCTATGATTTTTTCTCCGTTTAAATTCATCTTCATCCAGATAAGATTTTAGATTCATTAATATAAAATAGTTTTCAAAATTTTTCTTCTCTTGCATATTATAACCATGGTTATTCATAAAATCGCTCAAACTTTTTACATCTCGTTGGGCATAGTCAACTAAATCTCCGAGTTGAGCTGTATAAGAATTATCATCATTAATTTTTATATTCCACAATTTTCCATGCTGAATAGAATTTGCCCGATCAAATTTTTCTTTATTTGAAAGCATATCTTTTTTGCTAGCTTGAAATTCAAAGGGAATGTCCTTTATTTGACCACTTTTAATTAAATCTTTATTTTCAAGTATAACTTGCTTTATTTCTGGTGAATTTGCAATAATTTTTGATATCTCTGAATTTTCATTATAATGAACACCTTTGTGATTTTGATTAACACCATAATTAATTAATTGAGTACGAGTATTTTCATCTAGACCTAAGTAATTATCCAATATTTGAGCATTTAGATTCTGTTTTGCTCTTGAAAAATTAGTCATTCCATCGGTATATATATCTGATGATGCTGGATATAATGCCCTTGTAATTGGATTTTTAACAGCAAAATCTATAAATTTTTCTTTTGCTGTTATATCTTTAGAATAATCTGTTTTATTGTTTACTAAAATATCCCAAAGTTCTTTTGCTTTATCTTGAAAATTCGGATTAATTTTTCTACCATTTTCATCAGTATAATAAATTTTACCATTTTTATCCCAATTTTCCTGAATTCCGCTTGCTCCGCCGGTTGGAACTCCGTTTTCTTCCATTTGTTTTCTTAACATTTCTTCCGTTGGCGGAACTTCTTTTGTATTCTCACTTTGAGGCTCAAAGCCTAACAGTTCTTCATAGGTTAAATAGGGTTCTGCATTTTGAGGCTTGTCATTTTTATTCAATTCTTCTTCAAATAATTTATCAAAAGTTTCAATTTCCTTTTGCTCACGAGCCAATTTTTCT
>CAYOZT010000248.1:0-1127 GCA_964408545.1 uncultured Oscillospiraceae bacterium
TATGGCTTCGCCATGTGAAATGTCTGCGGACGTGGGTGGATTTATTTCATTTCACTTGATGCATAGCATCAAATTTCACAATGGCCCCAAGGCCATTATTTCACATCCGGCGACAGCTGGATATTTCACTAAATGTTGCGTAATTGCCGTGTTCTTTGCCCTCTGATGGGCGATGGCACGGCAGAGCACACCCACTCTATGGTTCCAGCTGTCACCCTCAACTGCACGCTTCGGCGTGCTTTTTTTGGCCTGATGCCGAACACCCCACGATTTTCAGATAGTTCAAGAGCGCAGCGGAATCATCCGACCGTGCACGTTCTTCGTTTTGATATGATTTTCCTCCCGAAAGGGCTTTATTTTCTGCCCAAATACCGGAACACATGGCGGCAATACTCCTGATACGCCGCACCAAAGGTATTCACAAGGTATCGTTCCTCCTGCAAGATCTGTAAGTGGAGCATAACGACAGCAAACACGGAAAAGCCGAGCGTCAGCAGATTTCCATACATCAGCAGCACACCGATATACATGAAGTCAAAGCCGAGAAACGCCGGATTTCGGCTGTAGCGGTAAATGCCGGTGGTGACAAGCTTTGTCTTGTCTTTGTCTGGGATACCCGCCCGCCAGCTATCCTTCATGCAAAGGACGGACAGCAGGAAAATTCCATCCCCCAACATTCCAAGGAGAAAACCGGTAAAGCGGGCATTCGCAGGCAGATGATTCCACCCAAAGACAATGGACATGAGCTGGGCAATGGGCACTCCCAGCGTTGCAATGCTCATCAGCACTTCCACCGTGTGAACGGACTTTTCCTTTCTGCGTCCGATTTGGTGAGTACGAATGCCGTGCCGCTTCTGCACCAGCATCTTTCCAAAGTAAATGCCGTAAAACACCGCAAGCACGATCAGTGCCAAAGCGGGATAGCAAAGTTTTTCTTCAAACATATTCGTGATCGCTCTCCTTGCATTCCATGCAGTTTCTTATTTTGACCTGCTCAGGCTTGATACCACAAAGTCAAGGGGGATATCCATTCTATCCGCCGTTTCTTCCGGAGACAGCCCCTGCGCAACAAAGCGTGCGATGACGGCATCCAGTTTTTCCGCTGCCTCGATGATGTGTCCGTCAGG
>CAYOZT010000249.1:0-1126 GCA_964408545.1 uncultured Oscillospiraceae bacterium
TTCACGCAAACGAGTGTGTCTACCATTTATTTCTGCGGTACGGAAGCCGAATGGGAGGCGATTACCAAGGACAGCGGCTGGAATTCTTGGGTAAATACGCTTGCAACCGGAAAGTATACGTTAATTTGTTCGGACACAGTGACGGAATAATCTGCGGCGCGGTTTCGGCGGATGCGTAAACGACGTAGTTATACATCTTGCCACGTCGTATATGCCCTTCGGTGACGGCGGAATAGGCAGTTACCACGGCAGACAAGGCTTCGATACCTTCACGCACTACAAGTCGATTGTCGATAAAAGCATGGCGATGGATTTGAATATGCGCTATCAACCGTATAAGGACAGCGACGAAAAATTAATAAGAAAGTTTTTAAAGTAATGATATCGAGAATACAAGGTTAAGTGCGGATTATGATTTTTTACGCAACGAAACAAACATTTGAAACATACAAATTAAATACTTCCGAAAATTTTAGAAGTGAAATGGGCAACGTCGTTAGAATGATTGCGAAAAAAGAACGTGGCAATCGATTGTACGAATGGGGGTGTAAACTGTTTTATTTCGATCGGCGAAAATGCTTACAAATAGTTCATTTTGAAACTAAGTTAACGATATTCCTCGTAAACGTAAAAATAGACGATATCGAATATGTAGGCAATTCCGTCGCGCAATATGTTTTCGATATTTATGGCGGAAATAAGGCGATGGAACGCGCATTGGAGCGTTATTTCGAAAGTTCGCCCATTGTGATTTTCGATAAGTTGACGGACAGAGACATTATTAATACGATGACGAGAACATACTACTATTGGGCGGATGAAGGATGCCGTTTTTACGATTATATCAAAGACGGTATTTTGCACACCAAAGAAATCAACCGAAGGATAAATTGCGATTGGGTTTTTACACGTGAAGTAAACGGCACAAGAGAATGTATTTTTTCTGCAAAAGAGTTTGAAAAATTAATTAAAGACAATTTCGGTTCTTAATTGTTTACAGTGTTTTAATTTGGTTTGTTAAAACGATATTGGCGAAATTGTCGAGTGGTAGTAACTTTATAAAATAAAAAGTGGTTCTAAAATAAATGTTGGGGTGTCGGAAAAAAGCTATAAAAAAAGTTGAGCA
>CAYOZT010000250.1:0-1125 GCA_964408545.1 uncultured Oscillospiraceae bacterium
CTATTCCTGCCGTACAGAGTACGGAACCGCCTGCGGCGGCAAAATTACCGAAAAAAGAATTTTTTGCTGCATCACGGTGAGCCGGCAGAACCTGATTCAGCTGCCTCACCGTGAGCGGGCTTGAAATGATTTTTTATTTATAACCGCATCACCATGAGGCGGCTATCGTTCCATATCGTCCTCGATATCCGGCTCTTCAGGTGCTTGCTGATTTGCATGATATTTATGAAATGACGGAATATATTCTCCGGTATAAGTATACAATTCTGTTTCGCCAACCAGACACAGCCGATTTGTTTCCAGACAGCGAAATATATCCGCTGATTTTCCTGTTGTATTTGCCGATACAAAATCATCAAATGAATATCCGCTGTTATATTTCATTCCCTTTGCAGAAATTGTATCCATCGCAAGATCATTCAAAGTAGTTCCGCCAGGAATTATTCCAACCGGCTCAAAATGAAAACCATGATAACAAAAATTTGAATTGCTGTTGCTGCTGAAATAATCACGAATATTCATTCATTCAGGCTCAATTTTTCGGAATTGCTGGAGATCCTCATTCCAGTCCTTGCCGTGAATTGGATAGCATATTTTCACCTTGAGCGGACGCTCCGGAAAATCATGCAGAAGCTTTTCTTTAGAAGCAGCTGTGCCGTTTCGTCCACCCTCGTCATTGTCAAAAGAAAACCACACCGTTGAAATTTCGGGGTGGTTTTCAATGTATTTTTTTATACTTTCGTAACTTCCGCAGCCATTGGTACTCAAGCGGTGATCCGCCGTCCAATCCTTGCCGAGAAGCTTAGAAAAAGTCGCATGGGACATTGCGTCAATGGGACTTTCAAAAAGCCTCAGAACATTGTTTTTGCCGTTCATTGCAAAAGTGTACGCTTTATCTCCTCCGGATATTTCACCACGAAATTGGATTTGCGTAGTTCCTCTCTGGGCACAGGAGCGTATATTTCCATTTTTATCACGCCCAAAGAAAAGGCAGTTATGGTGTATGCTGTCCTCGGCAATCATTTTACGCTGCAGCATAACCTTGACGATTTCCGGGTCAATTCCTCTTGTTTTTATAAGATACGCCATCGCACGGCTTGGCTTAACATCGTGAACCGGCACGGT
>CAYOZT010000251.1:0-1124 GCA_964408545.1 uncultured Oscillospiraceae bacterium
AACTTGAATTTTTTCAATTTTAATTACCTCATCTCCACCAAGTACACCTAGGGTATACCTAGTACCTCTAATACTTTACAGCATGATGGCATGATTACCATCATATATATAGATGAAGTAGGGTAAATAAAAATAAATAGACACACAAAAAAAACAAAACCGGCAACTAATGTCGTCGGCTACGTTTTTTGTTAAAGTTGATGAGTTTACTTTTTACTCTGCATTCACAGACTCATCGATGGCTTGAAGCTGTTTTGACTTGTAATTATGGATGACTGCATCAACCAATAAGTCGTATGAGGAACTTTTCTCAATATTTGGGAATTCTTCCTTCAATTGTTGTCTGACCATTGCTTCCAACCTTTGTTCGTCAGATTTGATTTTAAGTTCTGTCTTTGACAAGGACTTTATATAATCATCATTGGCTTCTCTTTGACCTTGTGCAAATGTCAAAAGATTAGCTTTTGGATTTATTGCATCTTTTAATGTTTTTAGGAATTTTAGGTTAAACATAACTACCTTCCTTCAATTGTTCTACCTTCACTTTGTATATTATTAAAGTTCCGTGAAAATGAAAATTGACTATTTTTTCTCAAGTTGTTACAAATGTTTACAATCTCTCTCTAACCATTAAGTTTAGAAAAATCTGTCAACATTATATACTTATTCTTGAGTTTGTTCAATAGTGCAAGACGATTGTTTTTGATTTTTTCGTCTTTATCCATTACGAGAACATCGTCAAAGAATTTTGTAACAACAGGATTTATATTGATTAAATCTTGCAAATATTTGTTGTAATCTCCAGCAAAATTAATTCTTTCAATTTCTGCATAAAGATTCTTTTCTGCATCAAATGTAAATAAATTAGAATCAATAGTTGAATAGGTTTCATCTTTCAAAATTCTTAAAACTCTATTAGCATTTTCTAACAGCTTTGAATCATTTAGAGTTGAAACTGCTCTTACTCTTGCAAGATAATCACTCAAATCAGCGCAAGGATTTTTAGCGGAACATGCTTCCAAGACATCTTTTTTGTAATCGTTTGCTAAGAATATAATCAATCTTTGAACAAAGAATTCTTCTACATCTGCTTTACAATCAGCTTTAACAGGTAGAAGTGCAAG
>CAYOZT010000252.1:0-1114 GCA_964408545.1 uncultured Oscillospiraceae bacterium
ATTGCAGCATATCAACACGAGAGATTAGATTTTCAAGCGAGGTTTGTGTTTCCGTACTTTGGGTTTCAACATCTGCAACCCTTGTGCTAATAGCCGTGTCTTTTGCTTTGATTTTCCCCCAAAGTTGTGCAAGTCCTGTTTTGTTTAAGTATCTATCACTCATAGCTGCAACACCCGTTTACACGCAGAGCGTGTCTATTTCCGCATTGGTAATGGCAACTACATCGGTAACAAGCAAGTATGCCGACAGATCGACAGTACCGGCGAGAACGTCCCACTCGGTGCCGTTCCACGCCACATTATCGCCTGCGTTTACTCCGTTGGCGGGGCTTGCGTTCGTGATGTTCCAAACATCACCTACTTTGTTACCACTCTGCGGCAACTCGGAATAATTTTCCTTTGTGCCCTTGTAGTGCAAAGCGCTTGATACCAACCCATCAACCTCTGCTTTGGTGTAAGCATCTCCGATGTTATAGCCGGCAAGCGTTGTTGCGGGGCTCTGCTTGCTGTTTGCAAGGTCATACGCTGCCTTAACCGCACTCGGCGTTGCCGCCTTGCTCGTACTGTTATCGTTGGTATCGGTAGACAGCATAACACCTCCCGTTACGGTTGTGCTTGCGGCGGGCAAAACATACTTGTTTGCTCCCGCCTCAATGCCGTTCAGTTTGCTTTTTTCGGTGTCGGTGTAGTCGTTGGTGCTCAACCCCTTGCCGTCCTCTTTGTCAACCTTTGAGGTGTCTTTGGGGTGGATGTGGTCCCCTCGTGCAAAAGCGGTTTCGGTACCGGCATTGGCCTGCGCACCTGCCATTTTCGGGAGTGTCGTACTTGCTGCCGCACCCTCCGGAACATCGGCACCGGTAATAAAGCCGCTATCGTTTAACAGAGTGGATGTTTTTGTCGGGATAAGTGTTTTAATTTTCCCCCACAAGTAAAGTAGGCCGTTTTCATCGAGCCATTTTTTTTGGTTTGCCATAAAATAGATCCTCCTAAACTAATAATTTTTCAAGATCAATGTTTGTCAACGCCTCAATGTTGGCGTTGCTACCTGCGGGACCTTGTGGCCCTTGTTTGCCCCGGATATTTACGGGATCCGGGTTTTCTTTTCCTCCGTCAT
>CAYOZT010000253.1:0-1107 GCA_964408545.1 uncultured Oscillospiraceae bacterium
GCGCAAGGGCAACTTGGTATATGCCAACGTCTGATATTAGTGCAAGTTACGACGGGTGGTTCTGTGTTTTCGGACAATACGATATGGACGAAGATAGTGAATCTTACGAAGTTTACACGCAAATAAAAGGCTTGCTGAATAATTCCGAGTATTACGAAAATTACGTTATTTATTACACAGGCGAATATAATGCAGATAATTCCGTGCTTAACAACGGCTTAACTTTTAATTGCGTGTTGGAAAGTGATTTTGACGAAGTCGATGCGGACGACGTTTTTGAAGCAGAGGGCGAACAATACGCTTGCTATAACAAAATGACGATAAGAGTTCCTCTTGTAAACAAGGGTAACAAAACGGACAAATCGCTTGCCGTTTCCATTAAGTCTATATCTGTTAAATAATTAAAACAAAATCAAAAGGTCGGGAGATTAGAAGAAAGTTTAGTCTTTTAATCGTCCGACCTTTTTATATTGCAAATTTTATCTTTTTCAAACTCAAATGTAAAATACTTAACTTCAAAGATATTGTTCGTTTTTGTGTAAATAAGTCCCACTTCGTTTTCCTTTCTAAACGACGGAGGAGGGCAAACGCCCAAATAATCTCCTAAATATCCTTTTAATTTATCGGCTTTTGAATTCATATTTTGCGTTAAGTATTCTTCAGTTTCTCCACCAATTAAAAGTTCTTCCAAAAATGCGTAAGGCAAAATTTCTTTCGGCAAGTTGTTAACGCAAAAACTTTCGTTTCGAGTAATTGTTTTTTTGTTTTCGCAAAACTCGTTGCCAATAAATTGCCAATTTATTTCGACGACGTGTTTCGCTATATCTTTCAAACGATATTTTGTGTAAAAGCCGTCGTCGAAATTAAAGTCGTCCACCTCGGCAAAATATTTTTTTTCGACGCAGTTTGTGATTTTGTAAAGCAATAATCTCTTTTTGTCGCCGATAAATTCTATGCTCAAAAAGGCGTTGCCGAAAAGTTGTACGGGAAAAATAGATGCGCTTTCAAAAGAGAAATCCAAGTTTTCGTAATAAAAATCTTTTTCCGTTTCGATGGAAAGTTTAAGTCCGTTTTGGTTAAAAATCGTCGCCGTAAGACCTGAAAATT
>CAYOZT010000254.1:0-1096 GCA_964408545.1 uncultured Oscillospiraceae bacterium
CACCCTCGACCATGTTGTTGATCAGAGTACGGGTCAGGCCGTGCAGTGCTCTGTGGTTTGCCTCGTCGGTGGGACGGGAAACATGCAGCGCATTGCCCTCGACGCTGAGGATCATATCCGGGTGGAACGCCTTGGTCAGCTCACCCTTGGGGCCTTTCACGGTAACGACATTGCCGTCGGCGATCGTTACGGTCACATTTGCCGGAATGATGACCGGCTTCTTACCAATTCTAGACATAGCGCTTCCTCCTTACCACACGAAAGCCAGGACTTCGCCGCCGATGTGCAGCTCGCGAGCCTTCTTGTCGGTCATAACGCCCTTGGAAGTGGAAACGATAGCGATACCCAGGCCCTTCAGGACTTTGGGCAGCTCCTCAGCACCGGCATAGATACGCAGGCCAGGCTTGGAAACACGCTTCAGGCCGGACAGCACAGGCTGCTTCTTGGCCAGATACTTCAGGGTGATGTGAATGGTGCCCTGGTTGCCGTTGTCCACGATTTCGAAAGACTTGATGTAGCCTTCGTCCAGCAGGATCTGGGCAATTGCCTTCTTCAGGTTGGATGCAGGGACATCCACGGTGTCGTGCTTAGCAGAGCTGGCGTTACGGATACGAGTCAGCATATCTGCTACGGGATCGGTGATTTGCATAGTGAATATCCTCCTTAATTGAAGTTACGGTGTTACCCGTGAAGATCGAGGGGTATCCGGGGAATGCACTCTGCCGTGCGGCAGAGCCATCTTCCCGGGACTTCCGCGATCCGTTTTACAAATTGTCTTACCAGCTGGCCTTGCGCACGCCGGGAATTTCGCCCTTGTAGGCCAGTTCGCGGAAGCAGACACGGCAAACGCCGTAGTTGCGCAGGTAAGCATGGGGTCTGCCGCAGATCTTGCAGCGATTGTAGCGGCGGCTGGAGAACTTCGGCTCAGCCTGCTGCTTCAGGATCATAGACTTCTT
The DNA here is from genome assembly GCA_964408545.1 of uncultured Oscillospiraceae bacterium. Lineage (GTDB taxonomy): Bacteria > Bacillota > Clostridia > Oscillospirales > Oscillospiraceae > Faecousia. The sequence goes on from CAYOZT010000254.1 coordinate 957, forward strand.
CGCCATGTTGCAATCCTCCTAAAATCAAGCGTGGAAAGGAGCGCCCAGCAGCGTGAGCAGTTCCTTGGCCTCTTCGTCGGTGGGGGCGGTGGTGCAGATGCAGATATCCATACCACGGATCTTGTCCACCTTGTCATACT
>CAYOZT010000255.1:0-1094 GCA_964408545.1 uncultured Oscillospiraceae bacterium
GTCGCCTTCACGTTGTCGCTTTTAATGGAGCCATTTTGATGTCCGGCGTGCGCCAATTGCCATTATTATTGGAAGCTGGGACAAAGGACGGAAAGGTCTACTGCCGAACTGTGAGAAGCCGCAGCGGACGGAATGACATAAAGTGAAGGCAGAAACGAGGATAAGCCACGACAACCTGCGATGCCATTGATGCAAGACACAAGGGACGGAACAGGCAGAAGGAAGCAGAAGGTGAGCAAGATATACATTATGAAGGAACAGAGGAAACTGAATGGCTGAAAAAACATGCGTAGGACAAAAGTATACGGTGAAGGCGGAAGCTGGCGGGTGGCAGAAGGACATGGGGATAACAAGGGCAATGAGGGAAGCATGGAGGAAAAAACAGGTGGAAATAATGGGGGCAAGATAAAGAGAAGGAGAAAGGGAAATGAAAGAGAAAGGTGGCGGCGCGTCACGTGCCGCCACCATACAACCATGCTAAACGATACACAGCCTCTGTTGAGACTTGCGGATTAAAACCGGGGCGCTATGGCCGGCGCCCCGGCGGCCGCCGTCCCCCGCCGGGGACGGAGCCATATCATGATAGTAGCCTGTCCGTGCACGTCCGGAGTAGAAGCTTAGAGAGTTTTGCGTTTCTGGACGTGCCACCGTCGCGCACGGTTGTGCCTCTTCTTTTGCAGCCAATGCCGCCGCGCGCCGCCGTACAGGGCTGCCGCGCTCCTCACGGAGAGGGGAAGCTCCTGGCACGGCGCGCCTTCTTCCGCCGAAGAAGTACTCTGGTATGAAGCGCGCGTTCCATCAACTATTAAACCATCCATTATGAAAAACTATCTTCCTACACCAATGTGTCGCAGGCACTTCAATGGCGGCTGGCTGTTGTGTCATCATGAAAAACAACCTTGCGGAATCGTATCCGTGCGTGTGCCTCGCTACGGACCGTCACGGCTCCCGCGAGGCAGGGGAGAAAGACCTCCGGCACTGGCGCGCCCGGAACTTCCGGAGCTGCCAGCGCGCGGAGGAATGTGCTTTCCACGGTACCGGAAACCAAAAAGGTCAACCTGTCATCTTAACCAGAACTAATCTTCGCATGGCTT
>CAYOZT010000256.1:0-1085 GCA_964408545.1 uncultured Oscillospiraceae bacterium
TCTTGTTGAATAACCCATTTCGTTATCATACCAAGAAATGATTTTAACTTGATTTCCGCCCATTACACGAGTTAATAGAGCATCAACTGTTGAAGATTGAGATGTTCCAACATAGTCAGAAGATACCAATGGTTCTTCAGTGTAGCAAAGAACATGTCCGTCAGCACCTTCTTTAAGAGCTGCGTTAACTTCTTCAACTGTAACGTCTTTAGCTAATTCAAATACAACGTCAACTAAAGAAACGTCTGGAGTAGGAACTCTCATAGCGAAACCGTCCAATTTACCTTTTAATTGAGGTAATACAAGAGCTACAGCCTTAGCAGCACCTGTTTTTGTAGGAACGATGTTAAGAGCACCAGCTCTAGCACGACGAGGGTCTTTGTGACCAGCATCCAAAATTCTTTGGTCGCCTGTGTAAGAGTGAACTGTTGTCATCAAACCTTTAACAATACCGAATTTTTCATCAATAACTTTAGCAACTGGAGCTAAGCAGTTAGTTGTACAAGAAGCCATTGAAATTACGTTATGTTTAGCTGGATCATATTCGTTTTCGTTAACACCTAAAACGATAGTTTTATCTTCGTTTGTAGCTGGAGCAGAAATGATAACTTTCTTAGCACCTGCTGCAATGTGAGCTTTAGCTTTTTCAGCATCTGTGAAGAAACCAGTTGATTCAACAACAACTTCAACACCCAAATCTTTCCAAGGAAGATTTGCAGGATCTTTTTCAGCGAAGAATTTAATCTTGTGACCATTTACAATGATGCCTTCTTCATAAGCTTCAACTTCACCATCAAATTTACCCATTACAGAGTCATATTTGAAGATTCTTGCTGCATCTTCAGGTTTTAGTCCTGGGTCGTTAATAGCAACGTAATCAAGTTCTTCAAAGATACCTTCTCTTACAGCTGCTCTTAAAGTGTTTCTACCGATTCTTCCGAAACCGTTAATAGCTACTTTTCTTTTACTCATAATCTTTTACTCCTTCTTATTAGTAAAATAATTCTCTTAACATACTAATAGTAATCTAAACAAAAATCTTAATCAAGAAGTCAATTGTTAAAAAATTATTAATAATAAAGGAG
>CAYOZT010000257.1:0-1079 GCA_964408545.1 uncultured Oscillospiraceae bacterium
TGCGCAGACTTTTTGCCGCCTGCGAACGAGTCGCACTCACCCAGAAATCTTCGGATGATTTTTCCCCTTCGCCCTTGGTGTTGGCAATAATGACATTGACCAGTTTTAAGATATCTTTTTCCGAACGCACATAGGCCAGAGGGTTATATTTCATGCTTTTTGCAAAATTGATGGTATTGAGCACCTTAATACGGTAAGGCTCATAAATAACCTTGCCCCGGTTGTTCCGCACCGGCTTTCCGTTCTCGTCCAGCTTGGGCGAGCCCCGCAGGAGCATAGCCCCCGTTTCTTTCAGGAGTTGGCCTTTGGGATCGGTGATCACATAGGAACTGTGCATCTGCATAATGGAAGGCTTGACGAAAAACCGGGTCTTGCCGCTGCCACTGCCGCCGATGACCAGAATGTTTTTGTTTCTGGCGGTTTTGGGGTCTTTGGGTCTGCTGTTCATGGTGAGCCGTTCTGTCCGGGTCAAGGGGATGTTCCAGTCCGGGACAGGATCGATGTAGGGGGCGATATCCGCCGCATTGCCCCACCGGGCGCTGCCGTATTCGATACCATGGCGATATTTCTTTGCATTTTTGCCCTTGGTGTAGACTGCCAGACGGACAATGACCGCACCGACAATGCCGATACACAAATCCAGCAGATGAAAACTGATGGCGTAATTTGCAAAGGCCAGAGCGAAGCCCTCTCCGATATGCAGCAGCTTTTCCGAGGCATCCGCTCCCGGTGCAAGCCGCACCGTCTGGCAGAGCTTATCAAAAAGATATACGAACAGCAGATATGGGAGATTGGGCAGAAGCGCCTTTTTCAGCTTTCCGGTCATCGTTCCACGCTCCGTTCCCGTGTTTTCACCTTTTCACCCCGTTCATGTTCCTTGTGTTGCACCTTGGACTGCTGCTGTGCTTTTTCCAGCTTGCGCCGAATGGAACGCTCCCTGTCCAGATTTTTTGCGGAAAACTCCCGGAAGGCCGCCGTGATCACATCCGCATCCCGGCCCTTGAAGAACACCAGATACCGGGTGTGCTCCCCGGAGGTATCCTTCTTCAAAGCAAAATCCAGACCGTATTTCTTCGCCG
>CAYOZT010000258.1:0-1077 GCA_964408545.1 uncultured Oscillospiraceae bacterium
CCCCGGAGAATTTGGAGATCCCGGAAGATTTGTTGGAAACCAGTTACCATAATATTCCCCTGTTCTTCCAGAACGACTATCCCCAAAATATCTATGGCACCGGAACCATTGCCAACAACGGCTGTGGCATCACCTGCCTGGCCATGGTGGCAACCTACATGACCGGACACCCCTACTTACCGGACGAACTGGCACGGTACTTTGGTGGCAAAGCGGAAAACAACATTGCTAGACTGGAATACGGTTCCGAGGCGTTGCAACTGCCCTATTACAAAGCAACAAACTGGCACGAAACGCTGGCAGCACTGGAAGATGGGAAAATCGCCATTGCCCTTATGGGCAGTAGTTCCATCTTCACCTCCGGCCAGCACTTCATCGTCCTGACGGGTATGACCGAAGATGGCAAGATCATGGTCAATGACCCCAATGAAAACAACTATTCTCACTGGCAACTGAAAAACGGTTTTGAAAACGGCTTTGACCCCGGTGACATCCTCTGCGGCTACAGCGGGGCATGGATCTATGATCCCGATGCCATGCCGGAAGAACCCTTCATCTACACGGAAGAACGGGAGATTGTGGAATGTCGCTACCCGGATGTGGAACTGAGCTGGGAGGAAATCCAGCTTCTTGCCCGTGTGATCTGGGTGGAAGCCCGTGGGGAATGTGCCGAAGGCCAACAGGCGGTAGCCGAGGTTGTTCTGAACCGCCTCGTTTCTGACAAATACGCAAATACCCTAAGCGGCGTGATCTACGCCGAAAATCAATTCAACTCCGTGCCCTTTCTGGACGATGCCGAGCCGGGACAGGCACAGTATGAAGCCATCGACCGGGCGTTGTACGGCCCCTACATCTTACCCACAGACGTGGTGAAATTCGCAAATTACATCGTCAACGACGACATTTGGGGACAAATTGGAGGACATTATTTCTTCTTCCAGTCCTGACCCCAGCAAACCATCAACAGACAGGCCGGAACATCCCCGGCAGCTCAGGAGATTCCCCCTTGCTGAGATTGCCCTGTCGGGGATGTCCGGCGTAGATAAGAGTCGGAAAATTATGTTTCTGCGGAAACTG
>CAYOZT010000259.1:0-1069 GCA_964408545.1 uncultured Oscillospiraceae bacterium
CTGCGATTATTATATCACAAATGAGGGCGAATTGGAAGCTTTTTTGACAGACTGAATATCCCCCGCCGAGACGGCGGGGGATATGTAGCGTTTACAGGTACTTTCTGACGTCTTCGGAGAGGTTTGCGGGATCCTCGGAGATGGTCATGGTGATGTTCATATTATTCACGGCGGCGAAGTTGGCGCACCAGCCGACGAACTCCTCGGCGGCGGCAACATCGGTGCCGATGGTCTTATACAGATTATCAATGAACACGTTGGTGATGTCGAAGTTACCTGCGTGCAGGCCGCTCAGGAAACCCTTCAGCATATCAGCGTTGGAGATCGCATACTCCTGAGAGTCCACCAGACGAACCTTATAGTTGACATCGTAGGTCAGCTTCTTGCCGTACTCGATGCAGACCACATCGCCCTTGGCGTGTTCGAGTGTCTCTTGGATGGATGCGAGCAGCTTCTTGGTCTTGCCGGAGCCCTTCAGGCCCAAAATAACACGAATCATAGGATATTCCTCCTTTGCAATGCCGTTGTGGCTTATGTGTATTTTATCAGTAATATGTGAAATTTGCAATAGCTAATTTTGCATTTCGGATAAAAATTTATATTTGCTCGTACCCGGGCTTGCCCAGAAGATGGAACATATTGCGCTTATAGAACTCCACGCCCGGCTGATCGAAGGGATTGACGCCCAGCATATACGCCGAAACGCCGCAGGCCAGCTCGAAGAAATAGAACATTTCGCCCAGCTTTCGGTCGTTCAGCTCACCCATGTCGATGGTGATGACGGGCACTTTGCCGTCGACGTGGGCGTTGACGGTGCCTTGGAAAGCCTGCTCGTCGACGAAATCGAGTGTTTTCCCCTCCAGATAGCCCAGACCGTCCAGATTTTTCATATCCACGCTGACCATGCAGCGGCGCAGCGGCGCATCGAAGCGCACCATGGTCTCGAAAATGTTGCGCTCGCCCTGCTGGATCATTTGCCCCAGCGAGTGCAGATCGGGGGTAAACTCCGCCGTGACGGGGAAAATGCCCTTGCCGTCCTTGCCCTCGGACTCGCCGAACAGCTGCTGCC
>CAYOZT010000260.1:0-1059 GCA_964408545.1 uncultured Oscillospiraceae bacterium
CAACCGTCACCAATCGTCACACAGCCTTGCGGGTCAGGCTGATAGAACTGCCGTTGCGGGTACGCTTCACGGTGTATTCAATTCCGTATTCGCTCAGTAATTCGCCAGCTTTGACATTGAGCCTACGGGTCAGGATATTTGGCTGAATATCCTCTTGCAGCAGGGCTATGAGTTCTGTAGCACTGCCGTTCCACACTGGCTTGTCCTCGGTAATCATGGTAGATATTTTGGCAAGCAGTTGATCGGGCGGCTTCTGCCACAAATCCGTTTCCGCATGATCGAGTTGCCAGATCAGCTTTTCGGCATCTCTTGTCAGGTGGAGCTTCTGATCGGGCTGATCTCTGCCAACAATTTCGAGGGTGGCACTCAGATCGGTACGCTTTTCTTTTTGCATGAGGAATGCTCCATCAGCACAGCCCAGCAAGCCCGTTGTGCCAGAGATCATCTCAAAACGGTCTCCTGCTTGTTGCTTTCGTGTGTGGTGTACCAGCAGAACGCAGACACCGTATTTATCGGCAAACTGCTTCATTCGCCCCACAATGTCATAATCGTTGGCGTAGCTATAAGAGTCACCGCCGACCTCACGGATTTTCTGTAAGGTATCGATGATAATGAGCCGTGTGTCGTTGTGTTCCCGAACAAACCGTTCAAGCTGTTCGTCCAGCCCTGCACCGAGCTGCTTTGCATAAGTCGCAAAGTGCAGGCTGTCCGTACCCTCCACACCGAACATACGGAACATTCGATTTTGCAATCTCTGGTAATCATCCTCAAGGGCGAGGTATAAAACCGTGCCCTGACGGACATCATAATCCCAGAGAGGTTGGCCGGTGCTGATGTGGTAGGCAAGCTGTGCCATGAAGAAGGATTTGCCAACCTTGGGAGCACCGGCGAACAAATAGGTGCCGGTGTAGAGCAGACCGTCAATGACGGGCGGTCTGCTCTGATACACGGTTTCGTACAGGCTGTTCAGAGATACGGTGTGCAAGTAGCTGGGGTCTGCCATCCGCTGCATCTGGCGAAAATATTCTTCCAGATTTTCTTCGGGGTCATTGATTTCTG
>CAYOZT010000261.1:0-1054 GCA_964408545.1 uncultured Oscillospiraceae bacterium
TTCTGCCATTCTCAACGGTAATGAACGATATGAATATCTGTTTGCTTGATAAATCATAATGTGGAACGGACAGTTCATCGGTTTGATTACAAATTGTTCATCGGATTCATCATCTTTTTGTACAAAGAACATATTTTCTTTGTAATGGTCCATGTGACCTGAAATTTCCCATAATTTTGATTTAGCAATTTGTGGAGTATGAACTGTTACATAACCACGTTTTCTGTGTTCACTTCTCCAGTAGTTTTCGATTTCTTCTCTTACGATTGCAAGGTTTGGATGCCATAAAACTAAACCGCCACCGACTTCTTCACGAGTTGAGAACAAATCTAAAGCCGTACCTAATTTTCTGTGGTCACGTTTTTCAGCTTCTTCAATAAATGTTAAATATGCTTGCAAATCTTCCTTGTTCCAATATGCAGTTGCATAAATTCTTTGAAGCATTTTGTTCTTTTCATTACCACGCCAATAAGCTCCTGCAACTTTAAGAAGCTTGATGGCATTTCCTTTTATATAAGATGTGTTAGGAATGTGAGGTCCTGCACACAAATCGTTAAATAAAACATTTCCGTCTTTGTCTTTAGTTAAGTACAAAGTCGGATTGTCATTTCTGTGTTCTTCCAATAATTCTGCTTTGTAAATTTCGCCTTCTGATTTGAATTCAGCGATTTTTGAGTCAACATCTTCAACTTCATACTTTTCAAAAGTTAAGTTTTGTTTGATGATGTTTTTCATCTCTTCTTCGATTTTTACTAAGTCTTCTTGCGTAAACGCATGACCGTCTGTTAGGTCAAAATCGTAGTAAAAACCATCTGCTGTAGCCGGTCCGATAGCTAACTTTGCTTGTGGAAACAGCTTCTGCACTGCTTGTGCCATGATGTGTGAGCATGAGTGCCTAAGCACGCTCAAAGTTTCGTTGTTCTTTTCCATTTTTTTCTCTTTCTATCCTTTTAGGGGCAAATTTTTATCAGCAAACAGTGACATCCATAAGCTTATTATATTTACCCGCAGGAGTGGATCCTCCAAACTAATACTCAAACATAATAGCATAAAA
>CAYOZT010000262.1:0-1051 GCA_964408545.1 uncultured Oscillospiraceae bacterium
GATGTAGGACTTACAACAGGCTGTGTTGAAATTGGGCTGTCCCTCATTGCTCCTTTATTATACACGATAGCTCGTGTATTGTCTATTGACATTATACACGAAATAACGTGTTTGTTTGCGGTTATTTTATACACTTGATTTCGTGTATAAATGTGGTATAATGATGGTATCATAGGGGAGGAATATAATATGCCATTACAATTCAAAATTGATGTGGTATCCGCACTCAAAGAGAAAGGCTATACCACTTACAAAATCCGCAATGAGAAATTACTCAGTGAATCCACCGTCCAGAAGCTGCGGGCAGGAAAAGGCGTATCTTGGGAAAATATCGAAACCCTTTGCCGACTGCTGGAATGTCAGCCAGGGGACATTATCGAATACAGTGTCGGGGAGGATAAAACCAAACCGTGAGATTACCTGTTCCGGCGATGAAACAGGTGGCGGATTTCTGGACTGACCAAAAAACTCCCGATTACTACCGGATAAAAGGCATGCAAAAAAGCCAGGGATTCCCTGGCTTTTTGCGATATTGGGCTAAATCCGGAGATTATGCAAAGGACTGGTACTAACAGCCATTTCAACAATACTGGAATCTTGCAGAGACTGCAAATATCGTTTGGTGATGTTAATGTTTTCATGTCCTAACAGACGGGAGAGGGAATAGACATCCAGGCCGTTTCGCAGATTCGCCTGCGCATAATAATGACGGGCAGTATGGGGAGAACAACGAATTTGCTCCCGGACATCGGCGGACAGAGCAGCCTGTGAAAAAATGTGTTCCAGCGCTTCTTTTGTCAATGGTCGCCCTGTTCGGGACAAAAGCAAATTCCGGTAGAGAAGATTATGGTCGTGAAAATAGATAGTCTTCATGCGCTGGTATTTCATCAAGAGCTTTTTGAGATAGGGCGTTAGCGGAACATGACGTTCCTTGTTGCCTTTTCCGTGGATCAGGATGACGTTATCCCGGATATCGGATTCCAGTATGTTGCAAATTTCCGTGTTCCTGGCACCGGTATCAAAGGCAATGGCTAGAATCAACTTATTCCGG
>CAYOZT010000263.1:0-1049 GCA_964408545.1 uncultured Oscillospiraceae bacterium
CTTCAATTACGTTAACACCTTCGGTATAAACGTCGTCAACTAAAATAATATTTTTTCCTTTTATCTTACTTAAATCAATTTTACAAGTATCTTTTGTAATTCCTTTATATGGATTGTTTCCCGTGTTGTTTTCTAGCCTCCAATTATGCGTAGTTTTAGTGTCTTTAACTCTTGTAATTGCATTCGTACCGTTAATAAAGCCCAATTTGTTTGCACAACTGGAAATGGCTTTTTTGAACATTAACTGACTTTGCTTGTAATTGCTTTCTTTTTTAGAACGAGGCATAGTGCAAATTGTAAAATTGCTAAAAGCGTCTTCGTCTAAAATGCTTTTCATATCTTTGATAAATCTTTCGGAAACTTGAACAAAATCTTCAACTAAATCTAACTCGTTATATTGATTTGTCGTATTTTTTAGGTGGTTAATAAAGTCGGGGTTGTTTTGTTTTTGGTATCCGACATAATCGCTGTTATAAAAAGCCAAAACTTTTTGATTTAAATATTTGTTCTCACCGATATAAAATTTTTTCACATAGGTTCTCCTTTTTTATATTTTTACTTTTGTTATATCACACAAAAAAATACTTAATCAAGGTTTACTGACAATGGAAAAATTTTTAAATCGTCAAAACAGCAATGATTTACTTACTGTTTGTGCTCTAAAAATTATTTTTTGTGTAGGTGACCGAAGATTTTTGCAAAGCAAAAGTGTGAGAAAAAAAGAGGTGCTTTGTGAAATGTAAGAAAACACTTGTTTTTGACACCGAAAAAAGAATAGTTTTGACACCGATTTTCGACACCGTAAGGGCAAAAAAACAGAGAAAAAGACAAGAAAAAAGCACTTTTAAGCCTGTTTTTGCTTAAAAATGCTTTTTTTGGTGAACCGAGTGTTAATTATCCGAACACCATAGCAACGACAAAAATAGGATTTCTATTCGTTATTTGTCTAAAATGACGATTTACTATTGACTTTTCGTTTGGATTATGATACGATGCAATAGCAAACAATAGAAAACAATAGTATTTCAATAAAAGGAGTTTTTATTATG
>CAYOZT010000264.1:0-1047 GCA_964408545.1 uncultured Oscillospiraceae bacterium
ATTTTTGTCCAAAAAACTGTACCATTTTCAGCGTCAGCGAGTCGAAGGATCCGTTCCTTTTCGCGCCTTTCGGCACGGCGGGCGGACGACCCTGTCCGCCCGCCGAAAGCCGTAGGGGACGACGCCCTCGGCGTCCCGCTTGCTCTCCCCCGCGAAAACGCCAATGCCACAGTAGGGCGGGGATATATCCCCGCCGCCCCATTCCGACACCTGAGCGGCCGGATGCACGCACCGCGCCCCGATATTTGCTCCGCCCTTGTAGGGAAGAGGCCATGCCTCTTCCGCCCGAAAAAACACAAGTTTGTCATTTCGAGTGAGCGACAGCGAGTCGAGAAATCCACTTTTGAACGGAACATTTTTGCAAACCAAGGGGATAGATCCTTCGACTCGCTTCGCTCGCTCAGGATGACATATTTTTGCTTTTTGCCATTGTCCGGCTGCGCAATCGTCGTACGGGGGCGGCGGGGATATATCCCCGCCCTACCGTGCATCGTCGTGGGGTGGGCAAACGGACCGTCGGGGACGCCGGCCCCTACTGCACATCTGCATAAGGTGGTTTCGCGCCGAACGGTAGTGGCGGACGAACATTTTCGTGCGGGACGCCGAGGGCGTCGTCCCCTGCGCAGGTATCGCGTATCGGCGGGCGTGTTTGCGTATGGCGGACGGACAGGTGTATTTTGTTTTCGACTCGCAGAATTTTTTGTAAAAAAACGGAAAAAAGGGATTGACAAGGCATATGTTTCATGCTATACTTCCTTTCGGTACGAAAGTATCGAATAAATGCACAGGGAGCCATTACAACGGTAGCTGTGTAAATCCTGTATGGGCCGATCCTCAGAAAACGGTAGGCACCAGCAATAATACAAGGAGTGTAAACATTATGGCATTCAAAACAGACATCGAGATCGCACAGGAAACCCAAATGCAGCACATCAGCGAGGTCGCCAAGACCGCGGGTGTGGACGCAAAGTATCTGGAGCAGTACGGCAACTACAAGGCCAAGGTCGACTACAATATCCTCAAGGATATGGCCGACAAGCCCAATGG
>CAYOZT010000265.1:0-1047 GCA_964408545.1 uncultured Oscillospiraceae bacterium
CAAGAGAGTAACTCAATGCTTGACGGAATTCTTGAACGTCAAGAATCGTCTTGATGACTTTGTTACCACTGTTCACCGGGGTTGCCGACTCTTGCTTTGATTTGAGATTGTCATGATCGGGATTGAACACCATATACCATGTTGGAACATCTTCTTTGAAATACGTGTACTTTCCGGAAAGATATCCCGGGTTGTTTTGGATATCTGTACTGCTAATATTGTAACTGTCCGTTTCACCTTTCAAGAACATTTGCAAACGAGCGTCTTGATCAACAACTTGTTTAATTACAATGCCGCTTGCTTCGTAGATTGTGTCGTCAAAAGCATTTTGTTCGCTGTGACCGTACCAATAGGGGTTTTTCTCGAATTCCAAAACGCTGTCGACACTGTACTTGGTGAGTTTGTACGGACCGAAGCCAACAAATGTGTTCACGCTTGTTCCATAGGTGTTGGCGTAGACGTCTTTTTCCGTGCTACTACAAGCTTCGTATGTTGTGGGATGAACAAGACCGAAGTTTGTGCACAGCGCTTGAAGCAAATAGAAATCGTTTTCCACAGCATCATTCAAAACAATGACCAAGTTTTCGTCGTCTTCCGCCAAGAAGCCAACGTTACTCCAACTGTATTCGGCCCAAAGTTTTTTTGTGCAGAAGAAGCCAAATTCCTCGTCGGTCTCCGTACACCAGCCGGCGATAAGTTCATCTAGAGTTGCTTTTAGGGCTTCGTCAGCCTTGATTTCTGCAAGAGATTTTCCTTCCAAAGCTTTGATGTCGTCTTCAGTTGCATTTTCGCAAAGCAAAGTTGCCATTGCATATGCCATTTCGTAGCCCGCATAATGTTCTGCTATATATTGCCCAACATAGCAATCTTCAGCAAAGAAGAACAGCGTATATGCCACAGTGTCTGGAAGATTTTCCCATGTGTAATCTGTACCGACATAGCCGATTCCTTCACCACCTGTAACATCTTCGCCTGTTGTGGTTCCTTGCTTAAAATAGTTTTCTGCACCGAATATTTTGAGTTTTACATCCTTGCCAAACACTGTTT
>CAYOZT010000266.1:0-1030 GCA_964408545.1 uncultured Oscillospiraceae bacterium
CTGCCGACTTCCGCGCTCATGCCGCAACCGGTATCGCGGACGGTCACGGTGGCAAAATTATCGTCGGTAGTAAGTGAAACCGTGACCGTTCCGCCCGTGGGCGTGAACTTGAACGCATTGGAAAACAGATTGTTCCACACGAGGCGCAACAGCTCGCTGTCGGCGCGCACGGTCACGTTTTCCTCGATCTGCGTTTCGAGCTCGATTTCGGCGCGTTCCCACACGTTTTCGTATTGCAGCAGGCTTTCGCAAAGCTGTTCCCCAAGGTCAAATTCTTCCCGTTTGGGATAGATCTGCTGATTTTCCAGACGGTTGAGCTTGAGAATATTCGTCATCATATCCGCCATACGCCGTGCGCCGTCGGTAACGCCCTTGGCGTATTCGACTCGCTTTTCATCGGGCAAATTCGGCGCTTGCAGCAGCGTTCCGTAGTTTTGCATGACGGACAGAGGCGTTTTCATTTCGTGCGAGACATTGGCAATAAAATCCGTGCGCAGGGTTTCGAGGCTTCCAAGCTCCGCCGCCATTTTGTTGAAACAATCGATGATCTCGTTGAAATTTTCGTCGGTGCCCAGTCGGCTGACGGGCGCAATGCGGGTATCGAAATTCCCCTGCACCACTTTTTTGGCGGCGGTCGTGATCCGTTTTGTGATCTTTTCGGTGGTCAGCTTTCGGCGTAGCGTGTCGATGAGCGTGAAGATCAGGCTCAGCAGGATCACGCACAAAAACGTCAATTTTGCAGGCAGATTCATGTTCTCGGGCGTCAGTACGAGATCCGTTTGCCTTGAGAGCACCCCCACAAACAGCGATACGACGCACGTCGCCATCAGCGCGACCAAAGCGAAAAAGGTCAAATAATGATAGATCGCGGAAAAAATCTTCCGAACGGGGTTTTCCTTTTTCATTTGACTACCGCCTTGTACCCCAGGCCGTGCACGGTCTTGATCTCGAAATCGTCGCAGGAGGCCAGTTTCGCGCGCAGTTTGGTCATATACACATCCACCGCGCGCGGGGCGGTTTCGGTGTCCGC
>CAYOZT010000267.1:0-1030 GCA_964408545.1 uncultured Oscillospiraceae bacterium
TGCCAGATCCAGTTCGCTGAATTTGCCCATTGCCGGTGCCTCCTTCCTTGATTTGCTTCTGCTTCATGGTGTGGTTGATACTTTTGACCAGGTTTGCGGATACGATGATGAAGTCGAGGAGGATATCAACCAATTCCTCTTCGCGACTCATCACCTGAGTTTCGGACTCGTACATTCTGTTTCACCTCCATGGAAGGAGCGGTATCGGGATGCCCCTTACACCCATCAATGGACACGAGGATGCCGATTTGCCGAGATTTTTTGAAAAAATCAGAAAAATTCAGGAAATTCTTTTTTGAGAATCTCTTTCACGCGATTGAGGCGTGAACCGAAGGTGTTTCTGTGGACACCGATCAATTCAGCTATTTGTACATCTGGGATTCCTTGCTGCCGCAGTTTCCCAATTTCAATTGCCTGCGGCATCAATTCCTTGAGCCGTTCAAACAGTTCTGCCATCCGTTCACTGTCTGCAACAATGTCATCAATCAGCGGAGAAGTAGATTCCACACTATTGACCCATGTAATCTCCTCTCCGTCATCATTGGAAACTGTGTAATCCAGAGATACACTATCTCCGGCTCTGCGGAATGGGCAGGTGGCACAATCCATATCGCAATCCAGCCGTTTCTTTTCGGGGCAAACGCATTTTCCGTGGCGTTGCTGTGTCTTACGGAACGTGTTAATGTCTCGATAGTAGTTGTCGAATTCCTGCTTGGTGCAGGGAATGCGTTCATGGGTGGAACGCAGATAGATGTAATACTGCTTGTCATTTGTTGGCATAAATAATTCCTCCGTTTTTCGATTTCTCGAAACGGAGGAATTGGGTTGGCTGCAAATAGGTGCAGTGAAAGAACCGCAGTCCAGACGGAATTTCTCCGTTTCGGATTGCGGCTGACCCGCTCAATAGGCAGCCGTGGTATTTAGTTGTCCACCGGATACCGTTGAGCCATCAGTGTACGGGTGATGCGGTGTCAGGCGGTTTGTCAGTTCGGGAGTGTCCTTTTCGCCGGTTGTATGTCCTTTGGAATCT
>CAYOZT010000268.1:0-1026 GCA_964408545.1 uncultured Oscillospiraceae bacterium
GAAAATTTTCAAGCGACTTTCTGAAAACCTATTGCATTTTTGGCGTTTTTGGAGTATAATATTAGCGGAGTGGTATAGGTATGCGTGCCGCTACCGATAAGAAAGAGCCAAATAGACAGTTAGGAGGTGTGCTTATGGCTACTTCAAGTATTTTTGCTCATGTCGAAATAACCGACCAAAAGAAAGCGGAACGGTTCGTCGCTGCCTTGGAAGAATCTGAAAGAGCGCAGGCAAAGAAGAAGCGTACTGCACCTGCCATTCCTGTTATGAGAGATGCGAATGACATCCGCAAGCTAATGGCAAAGAGGTTTCCGGTGAAATGAATGCTTACACAACAGTAAACATTCTTGACATGATCAATGTAATCGGAGAGGATAGTGTCAATCTGATTCTCTCCGATTTTTCTTGTCCTAAGAATGACGAAATAGAGAACTTTATCAAGAAAAATGCGGTTGACTTTGCCAAGAGAAAAATGTCCATTACTCATTTGGTTATGGATGAGCATGGCAAACTGGCGGCGATTTTTGCGTTAACGCATAAAGCTGTTAAGATCAAAGACGAAGTGTTATCTTCCACTCTCAAAAAGAAGATAAAGAGATACGCACAGCTTGATGAAGATACAAACAGTTACATGGTTTCCGCATTTTTGATTGCTCAGTTCGGAAAGAATTATGAAGAACGTGAGGGCGAGCCTGTAAGTGGAAACAGTTTGATGGATAATGCTATGGATATTCTGACTGCTGTTCAACATGATGTTGGTGGCGGTGTGGTCTATCTGGAATGCGAGGACAAACCTCAGTTGCTCTCGTTCTATCAAAATGATAACAATTGTTTCCGTGTTTTCGGTGAAAGATATTCCGAAGTCGATCAGACTAAATACATACAGTTATTAAGATTCTTTTAATTAACACAATTCGGGTACGGGATGGTGCTATATGGCATTGTCCTGTACCCATTTTTTTGTGCGAAAAAAGTTACAAATATTTTTGTCAGAACCTATTGATATTATTCCGACTTTGGAATATA
>CAYOZT010000269.1:0-1023 GCA_964408545.1 uncultured Oscillospiraceae bacterium
TAAAGTACAGATATTTGGATTTGCGCCGCGCTCCTATGCAGCACAACATCATCTTACGCTCAAAAGTCACTTTTGCCGTCCGTGAATATTTGACGAAGCAGGGATTCTTGGAAATTGAAACTCCGACTTTTATTAAGTCAACTCCAGAAGGCGCGAGAGACTATTTGGTTCCAAGCCGAGTTCATCCTGGAAAGTTTTATTCTTTGCCGCAAAGTCCGCAGCTCTACAAGCAGCTTTTGATGGTTTCTGGATTCGACAAATATTTCCAGATTGCCCGCTGCTACCGCGACGAGGACGCGCGCGGCGACCGCCAGCCAGAGTTCACGCAGATTGATATGGAGCTGAGTTTCACAAACCGCGAGGAAGTTCTTTCTGTAACCGAAGGAATGATGGGCTACGTTTTTGACAAGACTTTGAACTACAAGCTGCCTGCGAAGTTTGACCGCTTGTCTTGGGACGACGCGATGAACTTTTACGGAAGCGACAAGCCCGACTTGAGATTCGGAATGAAGATTCAGGATGCGACTTTTATGGCGGGATTGAGCGATTTCAATGCATTCAAGGCTGGAGCGGCGGCTTCGTCAATGGAAGTTGAGAGGCACAAGAGAACCGGCTTGAAAGCGCTCGTTGTGAAAAACGTCGCCGACAAGTACAGCCGCAAGATGATTGAGGCTTTGGAAAGCGTCGCGAAAATCAACCACGCAAAAGGCTTGGCTTGGATGAAAGTTGACCAGAACGGAAAATTCGAAGGCGGAATCTCAAAGTTCTTCGCTGGAAAAGAAAGCGAAATCTGCCCGAAACTTGGAGCCGAGAAGAACGACTTGCTTCTGTTTATCAGCGACGAGAAATGGCAGGTTGTCTGCACAGCGATGGGCGCGGTCAGAAAGCAGCTTGGAAAGGACTTGAACTTGTACGACAAGAACGACGAGTTCCATTTTGTGTGGATTGTTGACTTTCCGTATTTTGCCTGGAACGAGGACGAGAACAAGTGGGAGACCGAGCATCATATGTTCACGCTTCCGC
>CAYOZT010000270.1:0-1023 GCA_964408545.1 uncultured Oscillospiraceae bacterium
GCAATTCTGTGTTCTTTTGGAGTGAATTTTTTGATTAATACATCAACTTCAGCACCAACTTTGAACATATTGAATGGGTTAACGTTTTCATCAGACATTTCTGAAACAGGAAGAAGAGCTTCAACTCCTGGGAAAATATTGATAAATGCACCGAAAGTAGTAACTTTATTTACAGTACCTTTAACAATTTGTCCTTCTTCAAATTGACCTTCAATTTGTTGCCAAGGGTTTTCGCCCATTCTCTTAAGTGAAAGTGAAATTCTCTTAAGTTCGTTATCAATCTTGATGATTTTAACTTCAATAGTATCACCCAATGTTAAAACATCTGAAGGGTGTTTGATTCTTTGCCAAGAAATTTCAGAAATTGGCAACAAACCGTCAATACCGTTAATGTCAACAAAAGCACCGAAATCAGTGATTCTAACTACGTTACCTGTAACAACTTGATCTTCTTCCAATGAAGAAAGAACGTTATCAACAACTTGATCTCTTTGTTCAGCAACAGCTTGTCTTTGAGATAAGATAAGTTTGTTTTTCTTAGGGTCTGCTTCAAGAACTTTAACTTCGATTTTTGTATCAACAAGACCTTCAAAAGGAGTACCTGTTCTCAATTGAGAAGAAGGGATGAAACCTTTAAGGTCAGCGATATCAACAAGAACACCGCCTTTAACTGTTGAAACAACTTTCGCAAGGATAGTATCTCCTTGGATTTTTGCATCATTAAGTTGTGCCCAAGCTTGAGCAAATGCAATTCTCTTAAGAGAAAGAAGCATTGCATCGTCATTATTTTCTTCTTTCAATACATAAAATTCTCTAACTTCACCAATTTCAAGTTCTTCAATATCACTTGAAAGTTCTTTGTTAGATAAGAAAGCTTCCATTTTAGCACCTTTTACGCTAATTAGATAACCTTCTGATTCTTTTTTGATTACTGTACCTTCTACGATGTCAGCTACGCTGTTTGATTTAGCAAAGCTTTCTTCTAGAAGTTGTTCAAATTCGTCTAATACTTGTGTCATTTTT
>CAYOZT010000271.1:0-1016 GCA_964408545.1 uncultured Oscillospiraceae bacterium
GGATGGAGAGGGGCGCACGCATCCAGGCGCAGTCCACGGCGTGACGCATAGCGTGCTCCGCCCGGCTGACGGTGCAGCCACAGAGGGAGGCAGCGGCGGGGTAAATGTCCTGCATCAGGGAAAGGGTAGAGGGATTTTGGGCAAAAAGCAATAACTTTAGTGCTTCCCGCAAAAGGGAATATCCTTGTAAATGGGGTGGAATGCCCAACTCCATCAGGGCCTTTGTGGCCATACGGTGGGCAAGGGCATAGGAATTGGAGATATAGTACTCTCCGACGTTCTCGTCTGCAAGGGACAAGACTGTGGCTACCACTCTATCAGGAGAAAGGGGGTGCATAAAGCAATAAGCGATATTATGAGATAAAGCCGAAAGGGACACTTCCCCCATTTTTCTGCAAATTACAAAAATCAGAGGACGCTTAAATAAGGGCAAACTTCCCAGAATTTTTAACAGTTCCCAGCTTTGCTGCCGGGGCAAGTCCATGTCAAGCAACAGAATATCCGTATTTTCCAGAGATGTCTCCAGCAGGGCTGAGGAAGAATGGACGGAGGGAAGAACATTAAATGCACCCGAAGAACAAAAAGCGGAAAACAGGGTGTCCAAAACGAAAGGGTCGGCACTGACAATGCGAAGGGTTTTCATACAAGCATCCTTAATTGGTGGAATTTGACTCTGAGCGGGGAACCTCCCGGCTCATCTGCTCCTATATTGTATCATATACTGCACAAAAAGCAAGGTGATAAAAGGGCGAATCCCCAATAAAATGAACGAATCGTGAAATATATTATTTTTTCCGCCACAAATCATGACCATTCTCCACAAGAATGTGGATAACATTTCTCATTGCTGGGGCAATTATCCACATTCCCCGGTCACACCGCACGGGGTATGCTATGATGTGCAGAAAAGGAGCATTTTATGTCTGCTATCTATGGCTACGCCCGGGTTTCCTCCCGGGACCAGAACGAGGATCGCCAATGGCTGGTTCTGCGTGAAAAGGGAATCCCGGAAAAGC
>CAYOZT010000272.1:0-1014 GCA_964408545.1 uncultured Oscillospiraceae bacterium
CTCAGCTGGTGTTAAGCCCTTTAATGCGGAATGAGCTCTATATTCGTTGTAGTAAGCAATAAAGCCCAAAATTTCATTCTTAAAGTCCACCAGATCATTAAACAAAGAACCTTCCAAGAATTCCTCTTCCAATGTTCTCCACAAACGCTCTATTTTTCCGTTTGTTTTTGGTGTGTAAGGCTTGGTATAAATATGTTTCATCTCCATTTCTGTCAACAATCGCTCAAATGGATGTTCTTCTTTGTTTTTGGCAAACCGTCCGGAACCAAATTCTGCACCATTGTCTGTCATCACTGAATCTATCTCAAAGCCATAACGCATTCTAAGCATATTAAATGCTTTTAAGGTCGCAAACATTACTGTTAATGCTTTCTTGTTGTCAAGAACTTCTAACCAGCAAAGACGGGTGTAATCATCTATTACACCTAGCAAATAGTATGTTTTATTAGCCTCGGCAATGGTTATTCCTTTTGATACTTGGTGCAAATCTATGTGCACCATTTCCCCAACTCGTGACATTATTATTTTTCTTTTTTCCTCTTTTTCACTTTTTCGAAGGCGATTTAAATTGTTCCTCTTGCATATATTGTAAATCGTTGTTTCAGATGGTGCAAGCTCTAAATACTTTTTCTTTAAAATTTGTTTAATATCAAACCTGTTGTTCCCTAGTTTCCTAAGCTCAATAATCTTTTGTTCGATTTCAATATCGGTTCTTCTATTTTGGTATTTTGGTCCTCTTTTTTGAGGCAATAATGCTTCTGGACAAGGGTTTGATTTGTAACGATGGTAAATTTTCATGAAATTCTGATGTGAGAATTTATGGAACTTACAAAACTCCATAACTGATGTAAAATTTTTGCTTCTTTTTTCTTTGATCGCCTCATATTCTTCTATACAGCTCATCATTCTGCTTGCCAAGGTTCGTGAAATTAAGTTTTTGTTGCTTGTTTCTGTCATAATTAGTCCTCCTTTATTTTATTAAAGTAAAATGTAACTAATTACTTGACATGTACA
>CAYOZT010000273.1:0-1012 GCA_964408545.1 uncultured Oscillospiraceae bacterium
ACTGGAGAAGGCTTGCCGAACTTGTTTGTCTCGTCTACAGACATATTAAATTCAAAAACCGATTGATTTCTTTAAATCGGCGCACCGAAATGATGAATTACCGTAGCCTTCTCCAGTGGGAGAAGGTGGCACGCGTCAGCGTGACGGATGAGGTGTCACCCATTACGCTTAATTTTAAATGAGCGTTTCAGAGTAAAATTTCCTTAAGTTCCCATCTATGGGACATAAACCCCCGCTCTACGGCGTAACCCATTATCTATTCACAAAGAGAGGAGAAACCAACCATGAAAAAGACACACATGACATCGGCTATTGTAAGCCTGCTTCTTATTCTCGCCATGGCGATAAATTTCGGCGGATGCGCGACAACGAAGATCCACGCGGAAGACCTGACGGCGGGCATCACGCCGAGCAGAGTGACCGCCCTTGAGGATCTTACCTTGCAGAATGCGATCGCCACCGACTTCGCAGTGCGCCTGTTTAAAGCCTCTGGCGAGAGCGACAAAAACGTGCTGATCTCTCCGCTGTCCGTTCTCTGCGCGCTGGCGATGACCGCAAACGGCGCGAGGGGCGAGACGCTGGCGCAGATGGAAAGCGTTCTCGGAATGAGTGCCGACGAGCTGAACCTCTATCTCTACAGCTATATGCAAAGTCTGCCGCAGGACGAAAAATACAAGCTCTGCCTTGCAAACTCGACATGGTTCAAGAAAAGCGACGATTTCAAAGTCGATCGTGATTTCTTGCAAAAATGTGTCGATCACTACGACGCGGATATCTACAGCGTGCCCTTTGACGGGCAAACGCTCGATGATATCAATAACTGGGTCAGCGAAAAGACCGACAAGATGATAACAAACATTCTTGACGAGTTCCCCGACGATATAGTCATGTATCTTATAAATGCCTTGGCTTTTGACGCCGAATGGGACGATATCTATGATGAGGGGCAGGTCAGAGACGGAAAGTTCACAAAGGAAGACGGAACATCGGTCGACGCCACATATATGTACAG
>CAYOZT010000274.1:0-1003 GCA_964408545.1 uncultured Oscillospiraceae bacterium
GCAAGAGGTCATCGGTTCGAATCCGATATTCTCCACCCAGAAGGCCTTTATAGGTTTTCGCAGCTCTTTGACATGATGACACAGACAAGCAAAGTAGAGTTAAGGAACAACGGTTCCGGGCGAGCGCGCCTTTCAGGCGCTGTTTTGTCCGAGGACAGCTGAAAGTATGAGCTCTCCGCGCGTCCCTTGGGGGCGTGCGGGAAGGCGAGAAAGTAGGAAAGGGCGCATGGCGGATGCCTTGGCTCACAGAGGCGAGGAAGGACGTGACAAGCTGCGACAAGCCGCGGGTAGGCGCAAATGGCCTGTGATCCGCGGATTTCCGAATGGGACAACCCAGCCGCCGCAAGGCGGCTATCCGCGCGCCAAGCGCGCGGAGGCGAACCCGGGGAACTGAAACATCTTAGTACCCGGAGGAAGAGAAAACAATTTAGTGATTCCCCCAGTAGTGGCGAGCGACCGGGGAAGAGCCCAAACCGGCGTTGTCATTTTAGGCTCCGCCGGGGTAGTAGGACCGCATTTGTCGGCACCGAGGGCGCGAGGGGAACGGGCTGGAAAGCCCGGCCGCAGGGGGTGAGAGCCCCGTACCCGAAGCGTCCGGAGGCCGCGCGGCATCCTGAGTAGCGCGGGACACGAGTAATCCTGCGCGAATCGGCCGGGACCATCCGGCAAGGCTAAACACTCCTGTGAGACCGATAGCGAACGAGTACCGTGAGGGAAAGGTGAGAAGGACCCCGCGAGGGGAGTGAAAGAGACCCTGAAACCATGCGCCCACAAGCGGTCGGAGCGGCGAGAGCCGTGACGGCGTGCCTTTTGCATAATGAGCCTACGAGTTGCCGTGTCCGGCCAGGTTCAGCGCCTATAGGCGCGGAGCCGCAGTGAGAGCGAGCCTGAAGAGGGCGCCGAGTCGGATGTGGCAGACGCGAAACCAAGTGATCTACGCATGTCCAGGGTGAAGGCAGGGTAACACCTGCTGGAGGCCCGCACCAATAAGCGTTGAAAAGCT
>CAYOZT010000275.1:0-1001 GCA_964408545.1 uncultured Oscillospiraceae bacterium
AATAATCTTCCAAGGGTTTATAAACGGTATTCCCGAAAAGGTTCTGTCGGGAGGAGAGTATGATAACTTGGCTTTAAGAATGGGCAAAAAATGCCGTGCCATCGGATTCGGCATAACAACCGAGCTTTTGAGTTCACTACAGCAAAATGTTCCCACGCAGGAAAAGATACTCTTAACATATGCCGAGGGGGAAAATATATCGAATATCGAATCGGCAATTAAGGCTCTTTCCCGTGACGGCGTACCGATAGAAGTGCAGAGCAAAATTCCCGCGGAAGGCGAATATACCGAAAGCTATTATATTGAAAACGGGAAGGTGACAAAAATTGGATAGTATAATAAGCGTCGCACTCCCCAAAGGCAGACTCGGCGAAAAGGCATACAAGCTGTTTGCCGAGGCAGGGTATGTATGCGATGAAATCACCGACAAAAATACAAGAAAACTTGTATTTACAAGTAACGACGGCAGAGTTAAATACTTTTGGGTAAAGCCGTCGGATGTCGGGATATATGTTGAAAGAGGCGCGGCGGATATAGGCATTGTCGGAAGCGATATACTCGCTGAATACCAACCTGATGTATACGATTTGTTAGATTTGGGCATAGGCAGATGCAAAATGTGTGTAGCCGCCCCCAAAACATACAAACCCGACAGCGGAAAAACAACGGTGGTAGCGACAAAGTTTCCCCGTATCGCATCCGACTACTACGCATCTAAAGGGCAGGATATAGAGATAGTCAAGCTGTGCGGATCAATCGAGTTGGCACCGATTTTAAATCTTGGCGATGTTATTGTCGATATTGTCGAGACAGGTACTACTTTACTTGAAAACGACTTAGTTCCGATTGAGGAAATAACCCAAATCAGTGCAAGGCTGATTGCAAATAAAGCAAGCTACAAATTCAAGAGCCGAGAGACAGACGAAATTGTCGCAAAAATAGCGTCGATAACTTTAGCGAAGGAGGCAGTCGCAAAATGAAAGTACTGAACGCAAATGAAA